>DASWHK010000218.1:0-26457 GCA_036398215.1 Acidobacteriota bacterium
TCCTGGTGGCGCGCCTCGCCCGCAGGGCCCTCAACCGCGCGCTCGAAACCAGGCCATCGACCTCGGAGCAGCGGCCGCGCGAGGTACAACCATGAAAACGTCCAGCCGTCCCTCGGCACAGACGCTGATCGCGCCGGACGACGAGCACAATCGGGCGCTCGTCGACAACGTGCACCCTTCGTCGTGGACCAACCCGAAGGCCTCCGGTCGATACAACCTGGTCGTCATCGGCGCGGGGACGGCAGGGCTGGTATCTGCGGTGGGCGCCGCCGGGCTGGGGGCAAGGGTCGCCATCGTGGAGAAGCACCTCTTGGGGGGCGACTGTCTGAACTTCGGGTGCGTGCCGTCCAAGGGCATCCTCCGCGCCTCCCGCGCCGCTCACGACGTGCGCTCCGCCGCGCTGTTCGGCGTGCACGTCGAAGGCGCAGCCCGCGTTGACTTCGGCGAGGTGATGGCGCGCATGCGACGCCTGCGGGCGGGCATTTCCCGGAACGACTCCGCCGGCCGCCTCCAAGAGCTCGGTGTCGACGTCTACCTCGGTGAAGCGAAGTTCACGGGGCCCGACGTCGTTCAGGTGGGCGGGCAGGACCTACGGTTCAAGAAGGCGGTGGTTGCCACCGGCGCGCGCGCCGCAACGCTGCCGGTGCCCGGGCTCGCCGAAACGGGCTTCCTGACCAACGAGACGGTCTTCTCTCTGACCGAGCTTCCGCGCCGCCTGGTGGTCGTCGGCGCCGGGCCCATCGGCTGCGAGCTCGCCCAGGCGTTCCGCCGCTTCGGCAGCGGAGTCACGATCGTGAGCCTCGACCCGCGACTCCTGCCTCGCGAGGGCGAGGACGCAGCGGCTGTGCTACGGGCGCGGTTCGGGAAGGAGGGCGTGCAGCTGGCGCTCGGCAGTCGCCTCGTGCGGGTGGAGCGCGATGGGGCGAGCAAGATCATCACCTTTGACCGCGGCCGGGGAGAGGAACGGATCGCCGGCGACGAGATGCTCCTTGCTGTGGGTCGGGCCCCGAACGTCGACGGCCTCGGGCTCGAGAATGCGGGAATCGAGTTCGGTCGATCCGGAATCAAGGTTGATGACCGCCTGCGTACAACCAACCGTCGCGTATTTGCGGCAGGCGATGTCTGCTCGGCCTACAAGTTCACGCACGCCGCCGACGCCATGGCCCGCCTGGTCATCCAGAACGCATTCTTCTTGGGCCGCAAGAAGGTGAGCGCGCTTCATATTCCCTGGTGTACGTTCACCGACCCGGAGGTCGGGCATGTGGGGCTCGACGAGGAGGCGGCGGCAGCGCGGGGGCCCGACGTGAGCACCTATACCGTCGAGCTGGCCGAGATCGATCGCGCCGTCCTCGATGGGGAGACGGAGGGCTTCGCCCGCATTCACACCGATCGGCGCAGCGGGCGCATCCTGGGAGCGACGATCGTCGCGCGGCACGCCGGCGACATGCTCGGTGAGATCGTCTTGGCCATGAACAAAGGCATCCGGATCGGCGCGTTGGCGGGCGCCATCGCCCCATATCCTACGGTTGGGGAAGTCTGGAAACGCCTCGGCGACGTTCACCAGCGCTCCCGCCTCACTCCGCGAATGCGCTCGATCCTCACGAGGTACTTTCGCTGGGCGAGGAGATGACACGCGACAGATCGTTTTCGCTCTCGTGCAAGACGCCGGCGACGAGATCTGTCAGGGACGCTTTCATGATTCCTCCGTCGTGCCGAGTTACCCCGGCAAGGTTTGCTGCTCTTTCTGCTCGGACCGCGAGCCGCGGAGGGCGCGCGCCTTTTGGATCACTTCCTGTACATCGCCCAGGCAGCACCGCCCCGACGGGTTGCGAACCTCGCACGCGCAGTTGCCTGCCTTCACCTCTGCCGCGATTCTGTCGGGAATCGTCGTTGTGCCGCTGCCGGCCAGCTCCGCCTCGAGATCGGCGCGGCGGTGCTGAAAGCAATAGCAAACCAGCGCCTCCGGAGACCTCGATTTGAAGCCCGGCACGACGTTCAGCCGCCGTCCGCTGATCACGGTGCCGTCCTCGCCGAAGTAGACCACCTCGCAATCCGTCTGCCGGCACAGAGCATAACGCTGGTCGGGCGGGACGACACCGCTTGTCAGCGCTGCCACCGTCAGGCGCTCGACGCTCTCGCCGCGCACGCCGCAGACGGGACATTGCCGCAGCCCACCGCCTGCGCAGAGCGCGGCACAAGAGGACTCGGTCATCGGACGGCCCTGGCCCGAAACGCCGGCAGCCGAACCACTGCCCCGGCGCCGGCGAGCACCGCAAAGGTCGAGTGATAACCGCCGAAGAAACCGTCCATGACCCGCATGTTAGACGCTGTACCTTGCTACGGAGTCAAGAACATCGGAATCGGCGGTGTCTGACAGACGTCCAGCTCTACGACCGCTGCTTCTGGCTATCTATGCCCGGCGCGGCCATGCCGGCCGTGCCCTGCAAGACTTTCCCGATCGGTGCGCAAAGCGTTCACAACCCCGGGCTCGAGGGCGCTCCTTTGCCCCCGAACCCGGCGCGGCGAGGGCGCTGGCACGGTCGTTGCATCATAAAATAGGGACAAGACTCGAACACGACCACGCCAGCACGGGCGTCGTGCTCGATGGCTCGCTTTGCGGGGGCGATCCATCGCCACGCTGCCGGGGCGATCCATCGCCACGCGGCCAAGGCGATCGATCGCCACGCTGCCGGGGGCGATCCATCGCGCTACAAACGGATGCCGGGGAAGATCCCATGAGCCAATATCACAGAACCAAGCGCCTGCCGCTCGTCAAGCTCGCCGTGGCGCTCGCGGCGGCGATGATCGTCGCCTCTTCTTGTACGGTCGCCATTCCGCCACCCGGCAGCGCCGCCGAGCAGCGGGTTATCGAACAGGGCGCCGAGTACGACAAGGCGATCAGCGCCCAGTTCGGCGTCTACGAGGACGAGCAGCTCACCGCCTACGTCAACCGCGTCGGGCAGAGGTTGGCGGCGCAATCGGAATGGCCGACGCTGCCGTGGACCTTTCGCGTCCTCGACTCGGCGGCGGTCAACGCCTTCGCCGTCCCCGGCGGCTACATCTACGTCACCCGTGGGCTGCTCGCCCACATGAACAGCGAGGCGGAGCTGGCCGGCGTTCTGGGCCACGAGATCGGCCACGTCACCGGCCGTCACGCCGCCGAGCAGCAGCGCCGCGCCACGCTGGCCAACATCGGGCTGCTGCTGGGCAGCGTGGTGTCGCCGGAGTTCGCCACCTACGGCCTGCAAACCGGCCTGGCGCAGACCGCCGTCGGGTTGACGCTGCTGAAGTACTCGCGCAGCCAGGAGCTCGAGTCCGACGAGAACGGCATCGGCTACGCCGTGGCGGCCGGCTACGACCCCAGCGGCATCGGCGCCTTCTTCGCCACCTTGCAGGCGCTCGCGGAAGAGCAAGGCGGGCGCGGCGTGCCGGGGTGGGCCTCGACGCACCCCGAGGTCGACGACCGCATCGAGCGTAGCCAAGGGTGGGCCGCTGAGGCCATCACTCGCTTCGACGTCCGGGCGAGTGATCTGATCGTCAACCATCGCGGACACGTCCAGCAGCTCGACGGCATCATCTTCGGAGACGACCCCCGCCAGGGGTTCTTCCGCGACCAGCTCTTTCTGCACCCCGACCTGCGCTTCCGGATCGAGCTGCCGAACGGTTGGGAAGCGATCAACACGCGCGCCGCGGTGCAGGCGCTGGCGCCCGGCGAGGACGCCCTGGTGCAACTGACCCTGGCGCCGGTCGAACAGGGAGAGTCGCGCGACAGCTACATTCGCCGCTACCTCAACGACATCGGCGCACAGGTCAGCGCAACCGGCGACCGCGACGTCAACGGCAACTGGGCGCGGCAGGCCCGCTTCACCGTGCCGGGCCAGCAGGTCAGCTACGAGGTCCTGGCGACCTGGATCTGGCACCGGGACAACCTCTACCAGCTGCTCGGTATCTCCACGCCGAACCGTTACAGCCGCTACGACAACGTCTTCGCGGCCTCATTCGGCAGCTTCGACGAGCTGCGCGATCGCCAGGCGCTGAACGTCCGGCCCGCGCGCCTCGAGGTCGTGACGGCGGCCCGCCCGATGAGCCTGTCGGCGCTCATCGCTCGCCATCCCGGCGTCGTCGCCGAGCCTCGCACGATCGCCCTGATCAACGCCGTCGGCCTGGAGGACCAGGTGGCGTCCAACCAGTTGGTGAAGCTGATCGAAGGCGATGCCATCTTGCTGGCGACCACCAGCACCCGCGGTCGGCGCTGAGGAGAAGGTCCCCGCTCGCACGCCGACAGCCGCCCAGCGTGGTCCCGAACCTGGATGCCGGCCCAGCACGCGCTCGAGCCGGCGGTCCGCAGCCGTTCCGCGTTGTCTCAAACACCTGGATTGCCAGCCCGGCACGCGCTCGAGCCGGCGCTCCGTCTCGTACCAGCGCGGACGACCTCTGCGAACGGACGGCATTGTTGCCAACACATTTGTTGTCGAGGGGCCTTGACGGCCCTGCGGGTTTCGGCGTACATTTTAGCCAACGAAACTGTTGGCAACATATCTGTTGGCGCAGAGGAGGCAGTTCCATCGTGGCTCAACGCTTACTCAACAAGGTGGGGCCGTGGGTCGACAACGAGGACTTCTGGAATCGGGAACGCGAGATCGAGCGGCTGACCAATCTACTCGACACCGGTCACAATGTTCTGCTCGTCGCGCCGCGGCGCGTTGGCAAGACGAGCTTGCTCCGCGAGACGCTCCGCCGCTTGGACGAGCGCGGCGAGGATTACGGCCTCTACGTGGACCTGCAGAAGTGCCACTCCCCGGAGGACGTCGTGGTGGCTCTCTCGCTGGCGACGCGAGTGTACGAGGACATTTGGCAGAGGACCCTCCAAGTATTCCGTCATGCGCTCGGTGAGCTCATCGACAGGATAGAAACGGTCTCCGCGGACACCATCGAGCTGAAGTTCCGCGAAGGAGCCGCCGACGCGTGGGCCCAGCGAGGCGACCGGGTGCTCTCGAACCTCGCGAGCATGGCCCGGCCAGCGGTCATCTGTCTGGACGAGCTCCCTGTCATGCTCTCGCGTCTCCTCCGCGGAGAGGCTGGAGACATCTCCCCTGAAGGGATCAGGAAAGCCGATGCCTTCCTGAGCTGGCTGCGTCAGGCATGCGGCGACTACCAGAAGAACCTTCGCTTCGTGATCTGCGGTTCGATCGGACTCGAGCCTGTTGTTGCGCGAGCGGGACTGAGTCACACGGTCGGGCATCTGAGGTCGTTCCCGCTCGAGCCGTGGGACCGAGAGACGGCCGATGGCTGTCTGGCCGCGCTCGCGGCAAGCTACGGTCTCGATCTCGACGCGGAGGTCCGCCAGCGGATGCTGGATCATTTGAAGTGGTGCGTTCCCCACCATGTCCAGATGTTCTTCGGTCATCTGTGCGACGACTGCGAACGGCGGGGGGTGCTTACGGTAGACGTCGACGCCGTCGACCGTGTGTACGCCAGCGACATGCTCGGGCCGCGCGGGCACGCGGAGCTCCACGACTACGAAGAGCGGCTCCTTCGCGTGCTGGGCCCCGACATGACGCCCCTCGCCCTCGAGCTCCTCACCGAGGCATCCGTCGTCGGAGTCCTCACGTCCAAGGCGATTTCGATGTTGACCGATTGCACCCTGGCCGACCGTGCCGAACGAGCCCGGACCGCCGACGCAGTCCTGGATGTTCTCCTGCACGACGGCTACCTGATTCGACGCCCGGGAGCCGACGGCGAGTTCGAGTTCGTCTCGGGCCTGGTTCGCGATTGGTGGGAGAGACGTTTCGGGCGCGACTACGTGCGAGCAGAGGAGAGATAAAGAGTGGAAGCGGCTTCCGGGCTCATCAAGCACAACCCCGCGTTCTTGTCCTCCGATGAGATGCGACGGGCGTTCGTCGTTCGCGAGGCCGAGCGGCAGATCCTCCTTCAAGTCATTCGGGAGAACAACGGGCCGGTCAACCAGCACGTCCTCATCATCGCGCTCCGCGGCATGGGGAAGACGATGCTCGCTCGGCGCATCGCCCTCGACGTCACCAGCGACGGGCAACTTGGCGGGGACTGGCATCCCCTGGTCCTCTCCGAGGAGTGCTACGACATCGCGACCGCCGGGGACCTCTGGGTCCGCGTTCTGGGCGAGGCCGCTCGAGCTGCCAGCGCTCCGAATCGATGGTCCGACGCCTACGACCGCCTACGGCGAGAGAGAGACCCGGTACGCCTTCGGGAGCAGGCGCTGGCGCGCTTGCGGGAGTTCGCCGAGGAGGCAGGAAAGCGGCTGCTCGTGGTCGTCGAGAACCTGAACCTCGTCTTCACGGAGCAAGCGAGCGACGACACCGGTTGGGAGGTCCGCGACACCCTTCTGAACGACCCGACGATCATGCTGCTCGCCACCGCCACGAGCAGGTTCGATGAGATCGACCGCCCCGGACGGGCGCTCTATGACCTCTTCCGCGTGGTCCGGCTCGAGCCCCTGAATACCGCCGACTGCCAGGCCCTCTGGAAGGCGGTGAACGGCGAGGTCCTGACTTCGGAGAGGATTCGACCGCTTGAGATCCTCACCGGTGGGAATCCGCGACTTCTCGCGATCCTGGCGGAGTTCTCCGCCGGCCGGTCCTTCCGCGAGATCACTCAGAGCTTCGCCGCCCTCATCGATGAGTACACGACCTACTTCAAGGCCAACATCGAGTCGCTCCCCGCCCAGGAGCGCCGGGTCTTCGTCACGCTCGCGGACATCTGGGACCCCGCAGAGGCGCGCCGGGTCGCGGCGCTCGCCCGGTTGGGCGTCAACAAGACCAGCGCGTACCTGAAGCGTCTCGTCGACCGAGGGGCGGTCACCGCGGAGCGGACCGGCCGGAAGGCCTTCTATCAGGTCGCCGAACGGCTCCTCAATCTCTACTACCTGATGCGCCAGAGCTCGGCGGCCTCGGAGCGAGCGCGGGCCGTCGTCGAGTTCATGGTGCGGTTCTACGGGACCGAGCAGACCGTGCGCCGCATCACGGCGGAAGCCGTCGAGCTTCCCGCGCCCGAGCGTGAATACCACAACGTCGCAATCCGGTACCTCTTTTCCCGAAGCGAAGGAGAAGTGACCGCCCGCGATCGACTGCTCGCGGCGTTCGACAAGCGCTACTGGGCCCTGCCGGAGGCCGCCGCCCTTCTCGTGGCGGAGCCAACGGCAGAGGGCCAGCGTCCCTCCGAAGCTGCAACGGACACGTGTGGAGCGGCCGAAGAAGGTCTTGCCGCTGCGTTGGAGCTCCTCAAATCCGAGAGGCCGACCGAGGCCCTGGGCCAGCTGGATCATTTGATCGCCGACCTAGGATGTCCCGAGGAGGCTCCGGTCGCCGGGCATCTGGCATGCGCTTTCCTCGCTAGAGGCGTGACGTTGGAGAGATTGGGTGGTTTAGAGGAGGCGGTCGCCAGCTACGACGAAGCCGTGGCGCTATTGGGGGAGCATGAGGAGGTCCTTTGGGCGGCAGTGAGCACCTCCCTGGCGCTCTTCTCGAAGGGGGTCCTTCTGGGGGATCTGGGTCGTTCCGAGGAGGCGATCGCCGTCTACGACGAGGTCGTGGAGCGATTTGGGGAGCGGGAGGAAATCACCCTGTCGGAGCAGGTCGCCCGGGCGCTTTCCAACAAGGGGTTCCGACTGAAAAAACTGGGTCGTTATGAGGAGGAGCTCGCCGTCTACGACGAGGTCGTGCGGCGATTCGGGGAACGGAAAGAGATCCCGCTGGCCGCGCACGTTGCCTGGGCGCTCGTCGACAAGGGGCTCGGGCTGGGCGAACTGGGTCGTTCCGAAGAGGCGATCGCCGTCAGCGACGAGGTCCTTGAACGAGTCGGGGAACGGGACGAGGACCACCTGGACGAGCAAGTCGGCTGGGCTCTCGTCCACAAAGGATTCCTAGCCGCCAAACTTGGGCGGCTTAGAGAGTCCGTCGATTGCATTGTGGCAGCCCTGCCGCGGCAGTCGGTCCTGGAGAAGCACCAAGAGAGACTTGTGTCGTTGCTCATCGGTCTCGCGGGCGAGGGCTTGGACGGCGAGATCCTCGAGGCCATTGAGTCGTCGCCGGCGGCGAAGCGTCTGGAGCCCCTCATTGCGGCTCTCCGCATTCATCGGGGGGAGCAGGTCCGCGGGCCGGAAGAGGTGATGAAGGTTGCGGGCGATATCGCGAAGAGAATCGCGGAGATCAGCGTCGAGCGCCGGGGCACGGAGGGTTCTTCGGCACCCGCCGTCGATGACAAGTGACGGGTCGAGCAAGCGTCGCGTGGCCTGCGGCCGAGACCGATCGCCCTGCCGGCCGCTACGCCGGCGCCGCCGCTGGCCCTACTCCGCCTTCGACACCAGCGCCAGCCAGGCGAGCTGCGGCCGGCCCTCGGGCTTGAGCGGCAGCAGCCGCACGCGGCGATGATCGACAGTCAACACCGTCTCGACCGACTCGTCCATGTCCTGCACCTGCTCCTCGGCGGCGCGGCGCACGGCTTCCGACATCGCCGGATCGAGCGTCGAGTCGAGGATCTCGCCGCTGGGGCTGAACAGGACGGCGGGCTCGGGGAGCAGCTTCAGCAGGCACCGCACCAGGCCGCGCTCGTGCGCCCGGCGGCCGGCCAGCTCGGCCTCGAGCATCTGGTAGCGGTCGAGCACGCGGTTGAGCTGGCGCCCGGCGAGGCCGAGCTCGTCGACGTGGCGGTCGTCGAGGCGGCGGCCGAGGTCGCCGGCCGAGATCGCCTCCGAGACCTCGCCGACCTCCTCGAGCCGCGCCAGCACATGGCGACGCATCGACGCCGACAGCGGCGCCAGCGACAGCAGCGCCAGCGCCACCAGCAGCGCGTGCAGGGCGGCATTGGCGGTGGCTGCCTGGCGCGCCTCGGCGTCCGCCCGCTCCATCGCCTCGTGGTTGACGTCGATCAGCTCGCGAACGCTCTGCTTGAGCTCGGCGAAGCGCGGCAGGGCCCGGGCGTCGTAGTCGCGCAAACGCTCGGCGGCGGGCGCGGCGACGATCTCGTCGCGGACCGTTCGGTAAGCGGCGAAGCGCTCCTCGATGCGCGCGATGACGTCGCCCTCCGACTCGATCGTGAGGTTGGAGCCCGCCGCATCGAGGGCGGCGAGAAACGCCTCGTCGGCGGCGCCGAGGGCCGGCCTTGCATCCCGATCGAGGAACAGCGCCAGCACGGCGCGCTCCTGGCGCTCGAGGTTCTCGAGCATCTCGATGCCCGCCTGCACGCTGCGCAGGTTCTCGCCGAGGACGCGGCCGATCGTGCCGCCGAGCTGATTGAACCCGACCGCCGCGCCGGCGGCGCCGACCAGAAGAAGCGTGGCGAGGTATCCGTAGCCGAAAAGGATGCGGGTGCTGAGACGCACGTCAGGTGACCTCTGCCAGCCGCCGCACCGCCTCGTCGGGGCCGATGACCACGAGGATGTCGTTCTCCCGCAGGGTCTCCTGGCCGGTCTCGACCGCGATGATCTCGCCGCCGCGCCGGATCGCCAGCACGGTGACGTCGTACTGCCGCCGGACGTCGAGCTCGAGGATCGACTTGTCGATGAAGCTGGCCGGCAGCTCGACCTCGGCGAGCGAGGCGTCGGACGACAGCTCGTAGCGTTTCAGGACGCTGGGCTCGGAGAGCTGCCGGGCGAGGCGCCTGCCCACTTCCTCCTCGGGGTTGACCACCGTATGGGCGCCGACGGCCACCAGCACCCGCGCGTGCAGCGGCGACAGCGAGCGGGCGATGATGCGCGGCACGCCGAGCTGGCGGAGCAGGGCGGTGGCCAGGATCGAGGCCTGCATCGAGTCCATGCCGATGGCGACGATCGCGGTGCCCATGCGGTCGACGTGGAGCTCGCGCAGTGCCGTCTCGTCGGTGGCGTCGGCGGCCACTACCGATTCCAGATCTACGGCGAGCTCGGCGACCACCGCCTCGTCGGGATCGATGGCCAGCACCGAGTGGCCGGCGCGCGACAGGTGGATCGCCAGACTGGTGCCGAAGCGGCCCATGCCAATGATGACGAACTCGGAGATCACTGCGGCCTCCTATCTGTCTAGCCGACCATGAGCCGCGCCTCCGGATACCTTACTCGGCTCGGATAGTCCCTGGCGAGCAACAGGGTGATGGCGAGCGGGCCGACGCGGCCGACGAGCATCACCAGGACAACGACGACCTTGCCGAAGACGTCGAGGCGCGCCGTGGCGCCCAGCGACAGCCCCACGGTCCCGAAAGCGCTGAATGCCTCGAACAGCAGCTCCTCGAAGGGCATCGTCTGGCTGGCCATCAGCAGCAAGGCGCCGGACAGCACGATGATCGCCGAGGCGACGGCGATCGAAGCGCTCTGGTGGACGACCTGCGAGGAGATCGAGCGCCCCCGGATCAGCACCCGCGGGCGGCTGCGCACGAACGCCGGGATCGCCGCGAACAGCACCACGGCGGTGGTCGTCTTGATGCCGCCGCCGGTGCCGCCGGGCGAGGCGCCGATGAACATGAAGGCCATCATCCACAGGACCGTGACCGGGCGGATGTTCTCGAAGGACACCGAGTTGAAGCCGGCCGTCCGCAGCGTGACGCTCTGAAAGAGGGCGTTGGTGAGCTTGTCGACCACCGACAGGCCACCCAGCGAGGCGTTCCACTCGCCGAGCAGCAAGCCGGCGGTGCCCGCCACGACCAGGACCGCCGAGGCGAACAGGACGATCCGCGACTGCACCGCCAGGCGGTGGACGCGTCGCTCGCGCAGCCCCTCCCAGAGAAAGCCCATCACCGCGAAGCCGAGGCCGCCGAGGGTGATCAGCGCCGCCATCAGCAACAGCGGCAGCGGCTGGCTCTGGAACATGACCAGCGAGTCGGCATGGAGGGCGAATCCGGCGTTGCAGAACGCCGAGATCGCGTAGAAGACCCCGTTCCAGACGGCGAGGCCGGCATCGTATCCATTGAGCGCGTAGGCGACGGTCATGCCGGCGGCGCCGACCGCCTCGATCGCCAGGGTCACCTTGACGATGAAGGTGATCAGCCGGTAGGCGGCGCCGGGCGTTTCGATGTCGAGGACGTCGCCGAGCGCCCTTTCGCCGCGCAGGCCGAGGCCGCGGCCGAGCAGCAAGGCGGCGAACGTCGACAGCACCATGATGTTCAGGCCCCCGACCTGGAGCAGCAGCAGGATGATCGCCTGGCCGAACCTCGAGAAGTCGGCCGCCGTATCCAGCACGATCAGGCCGGTGACGCAGCTGGCGCTGGTGGCTGTGAACAGCGCGTCGATCAGGCCGATCGAGCGGCCGCTCGCCGAGGCCGCCGGGAACGAGAGCAGCAGCGTCCCGACGAGGGTCAGCGCCACGAACGACGACGTCACCAGGGCCGCCGGCCGCTCGTAGAGGCCCTGCATCAGGTCTCGCGCGAGCGGTGCGTGACGCGTGATCAGCGCCAGCAACGCGAGCTGTGAGAACACCAGGATCGCCAGGCCCAGCCGCGGGCTGGCGAGGGCGACGACGCCGGCGAGCGCCAGCGCGACGGTGGCCCAGGCCAGCAGGTCGCGCTCGCGCAGCCGCGGCAGCAACAGCCGATAGGCGCTGCCGATCGCCATCACCGAGAAGAGCGCGCAGGTCACGAAGGCCGGGACGCGGCGTTCGAAACCATAGCCGACGGCGCAGATGCTGGCCACCAGCGAGACCATCAGCAGGTGGCGGACCGCCGGGCCGTGCGTCGCGAACCAGGTCTCGGTCGCGTCTGCGGCGGCGACATGGGCGCCGATCCGGGACCTCGGCTCGGCGTCGAAGAGGATGCACCCGAAGCCGTACAAGCCCCACGCGATGACCGCCCCCGAGACCAGGGGATCGGCCACCATCGGCCACACGAAGGCGCCGACGATCAGGACCAGGGTGAACAGGCCTAGCGAGCGAGCCTGCCGCGACCCCGAAAGCGCGAGCGCGCCAACCGCCAGCGCCAGCACCACGACCACGGCGCTGAACAGCGCGCCGAGGAGCGTGACGTCCAGCCCGGCGCCGAAGTAGCCCTCGGGCATGTCGACGGCGAGCTGCCCGAGGACGCCGACGACGGCGGCGCCGAGGGTGCGCGCCGCCCACAGATAGCGGGTGGCGATCGGGCCGCGCCGCCGCGGCCCTAGCCCCGGAGCGGGCCGCCGCCAGCCGATCCCCCTATGGCTCTTGCTGGCGATACAGGCCGCTGCCTTTCTTGAGGAACGGCACGCCGTCGGTCATCCACGGCGGCGCCGGCTCGCCCTTCAGGTAGTGGTCGAAGAACTGCTTCATCCGCACCTGGAAGTCCTTCTGGTTGGCGCGGTTTCCCAGGTGGTGCCCCTCGCCCGGGTACGACAGCAGGATGACCTCTTTGCCCAGGCGGCGGGCGGCATTGTAGTACTCCAGCCCCTGGTGCCAGTCCACCGATCCGTCGTCGGTGCCGTGCAGGATCAGGAACGGCGTCGTGATGTTCTCGGCCTGGTGCACCGGCGACTGGCTCATGTACAGCTCCCAGTCGTCGTAGGGGGTGACGCCCATGCGCACCTGGCCGCGCTCGGTGATGCCCTGCTGGACGTTGCCGGAGCTCTTGTAGAGCTCGTTGTAGAAGCTGGTCAGGTTGGTGACCGGGGCGCCGGTGACCACCGCCGCGAAGATGTCGGTTTGCGTGAGCACGAACGACGACTGGTAGCCGCCCCAGCTATGCCCCTGCAGGCCGATGCGGGCGGGATCGGCGTAGCCGAGCTCGATCACCTTCTGCACGGCGCTGGTCAGGTCGTCGAGCGCCGAGGAGCCCGGCCGTCCGATGGTGTAGACGACGTCGGGACGCAGCACCAGGTAGCCGTTGCTCGTATAGGTGGAGAAGTGCGGCCGGTCGTCGTAGGCCGGCATCGAGTAGCCGTGGTGGTTTTGTGACATCAGCTCGTAGAAGTAGACGAGCATCGGGTACCTCTCGCCGGCCTGGTAGCCGGCCGGCAGCGACAGCGTCGCCTGCAGCTCGTTGCCGCGCTCGTCGGTGTAGTCGATCAGCACCGCCCCCGGCGACCAGGCGTACTCGGCCTGCTGGGGGTTGGCGTCGGTGATCCTACGGGCGTTGGCGAAGCCTTCGGCCGAGAGCTCCTCGCCGACCCAGTAGTCCGGGAACTCGACGAACGTCTCCTGGGTGAAGAGGATCCGCTCGGCCTTCTCCGCCTGGCGCAGCGTGCCGATGTCCTTGTCGGCAAAGACCAGCGGCTGGGGCTCCTCGCCGAATTGCACCCTCCAGTAGCCGGACTTCTTGGTGCGGTCGCCGTAGGCCGACAGCAGGAGGGGTTCGCTGATGTCGATGGTGTCCGCGCCGGTGCCGCCGCCGAAGCCTCCGCGGCCGCCGCCTCCCTCGAGGTCGACGTGGCGAAAGCGAATCCGCTGGCGGTCGCCGATCCCGCGGGTGAGGTTGATCGGCACGCCGTCGGCCGTGCTGGCGCCGTCGCCACCGTCATCTCCATTTCCCGCATCGCCGGCGTCCGGGAGCGGCAGCGCCCAGATGTCGTAGCGATGGTCGAGCAGCACCCACTCGCCATCCTCGCTCCAGCCGGCCAGGCCGTAGGCGGGCAGCTCGTAGGGGTGATCGTCCTGCCGGTCGACGAAGTCGACGCCGGCTAACGCCGTCAGGTCGGTCACCTGCCCCGATTCGAGGCTTTCGACGAGGACCTTTTCGTCGCGCATGTAGAGGTACCAGCGGCCGTCCGGCGACAGCCCCATCGGCCGGCCGAGGCCCTCGACGATCAGCTCGCGATCTCCGGTGGACGTGTCGACCTTGTAATAGTCGGCGCGGCTGCCGCCCCAGGTGACGTCGTAGCGGTAGGGCTTATCGAAGCGGCCGACCCCGAAGCTGCCGTCCTCGGCGAGCGTGATCGAGGGCATCGCCTCGTCGGTGAGGCGCACGAAGCGGGGGCCGTCGAGATGAACGACGCCGTTATATGTCGCCCGCCGGTCGCGCTCGGCGCGCACCTGCTGCACCGACTGCACGCGCTCGTCCTTCCAGTGCCAGACGTCGACGTTGGCGACCTCCTCGTCGTCCTCCTCCCCCTCGCCCTCTCCCTGCTCCTGCTCTCCCTGCCCCTCTTCCTCTCCCCGCCCCTCCTGCTCTTCTTGCCCCTCGGCGGCCTCCTGCTCCTTGATGCCCAGGAAGATGCGGGCGCCGTCCTCGCTCCAGTCCAGCGAGGCCAGCTCGCTGAGCACCATGCCGGCGGGGAAATCGGCGTCCGCCGAGGGATCGTAGGAGCGCTGGCGATAGCCGTCGCCCTCGCGGACGAAGGCGAGCAGCATGTTGCGCCGCTGCGCCTCGCCCTCCGTCTTATCGCCGCGCAGCACGGCGACGCCGGTGCCGTCGTCGTCCCAGGCGAGCTGCGCGTAGCGGTCGGTGGAGGTATCGAGCGGCCGCAGCATCCCGGTGCCGAGCTGCAGCGCGTACAGCCCGTTGCCGGTGCCGCCGGCGGCGTCGACCGTGTAGGCGAGCACGTCGCTCGGCTCGTTGAACGCCAGCTCGTCGACATTGCCGATGTTCTGCACCAGGCCGGAGGAAAGGTCGCGGAGCATCAGGTCGGTGCCCTCGTGCTCGGCGTCGTTGTCGGCTTTGCGCCGCTTGACGGCCAAGAAGCGGCCGTCGTCGGAAAAGCGCAGGCTGTCGGCCGCCGGCACCGAGAACGTCTCGCCGCTCGACAGGTCGATCAGCCGCGCCTCACGCGCCGAGGCCTGCCCCGCGCCGCGCCCGCCGCCCTGGCCGCGCCCGCCGCCCTGGCCGCCCCGGCCGCCGCCCCTGCGGGCCCCCTCCGGCGGGTTCACCATGAAGGCGACCCAGCGGGAGTCGTCGGAGAACTCCGGCCCCGAGCCGCGCTCGATCTCGTGGACGGCATCGCCATCGAGGTTGCGGATGTAGAGGGTCCCGTCGCCATCCAGCGGCTCGTAGGAGTAGGCCATCCAGACGCCGTCGGGCGACAATGCCACGTTGTTGATCCGGCTCCAGCGCGGGTAGTCCGCCAGCTCGAGGACCTTCTGGCCCGTGGCCTGTGCGGCCGCCGATTGTTGCGGCTCTGCGAGCCCGATGGCCTGGAGCGCCTCGCCCATCGCCGCGCTTTGCGCGGCCGCCGGCTGCTGGGCGATGCCCGGCAACGGCGCCGCCAGAGTGGCCACCAGCGCCACGGCCACGAGGACGAAGAGGGGGATCAGGAGCTGAATGCGGGGCTGCAGCCGTGGGCGTCGGGGCATCGTCGGTTTCTCCGTGTTGGAAGCCGGCTTTCCGAAGGGTCCTTCCGTCGGTTGCGCCGGGCGCGCCGAGGTGATGCGGAACGTCGCGCCGGACGGGCGGATTCTCTTACCGCAGGCGGCCGGCGACAAGTGAGAGCATGGCGATCGGCGCCGCCAGCCGCCATACTCGATGACAACATGACCAAGCCGACCGGCGTTGCCAACTCGGGCGTGGTGCATCCGCGACGCCGATGATCGACCACCTCGCGGGCCCCGGGGCCCCCGCCGCGAGCCTCGCCTTGCTGGCCTGGGGCTGGCCGGACCTCTTCGCCGCCGTCCGCGGCTGGCTGGGCTGGCCGTACGTTCTCGCCACCATCCACGTCGCGCTGGCACTGGCGACCTCGGCCCACGTGGTGCTGTTCAAGCGCGACGGGCGCGCCGCCGTCGCCTGGGTGGGCGTGATCTGGCTGGCGCCTCCGGCGGTCGGCCCGCTCCTCTACTTCATCTTCGGGATCAACCGCATCCAGCGGCGCGCCTCGCGCCTGCGGGCGACGGGCGCGAGCCCCCAGGACCTCTTCGAAGAGGGCGCTGTCCTGCAGCAGCGGCGCGCGGGCGCGGACGGGGTCACCACCGTCCGCCGGCGGGCTGCGCCAGCCGACGCCACCGCTCACCGGCGGCGGCCCCCGTCATACGGCGCGGCCGCCGGAGACCGACGTGTCGAAGCGCCCGGCGGCGTCGCAGCGGAGCAACGGCGGCCCGCCCCCGGCGGCGCAGCTGCGGACCAACGGCAACCCGCGCCCGGCGCCGCCACGGCAGACCAACGGCGGCCCGCGCCCGGCGGCGCCGCCACGGCAGACCACTACGGGCTGGCGGCGTTGCGCACCTGTGTCGGCAATGTCACCGGCCGGGAGCTGACCCACGGCAACCGGGTCGAGCCGCTGATCAACGGCGATGAGAGCTACCCCGCCATGCTCGAGGCCATCGCCGCCGCCGAGCGCTCGATCGCCCTGTCCACGTTCATCTTCGATCACGATCGCGCCGGCGAGCGCTTCGTCGAGGCGCTGGCGGCGGCCCATGAGCGCGGCGTCACCGTGCGCGTGTTGATCGACGGCGTCGGCGTCCGCTACAGCCGCCCCCGCATCACTCGCTCGCTGCAGGCCCGCGGCGTGCCGTTCGCCAAGTTCCTGGAGCCCGTGCTGCCGCCGCGCAGCTCCTACCTCAACCTGCGCACGCATCGAAAGATCCTGGTGGTCGATGGGCGGGTCGGCTTCACCGGCGGCCTCAACATCCGCGAGGGTTGCATCCTCGAGCTCGAGCCCGATTACCCGGTCCAGGACATGCACTTCCGCCTCGAGGGTCCGGTGGTCGAGCACCTGATGGAGGATTTCAGCGTCGACTGGGAATTCACCACGGGCGAGCTGCTGGAGGGGGAGACCTGGTACCCGACGCTCGAGGCCGCCGGCAGCGTCGAGGCGCGCGGCATCGCCGCGGGACCCGACGAGAACTTCGAGACCGTCTACTGGACGCTGCTCGGGGCGCTGAGCGCCGCCGAGGTCTCGGTGCGCATCACGACGCCCTACTTCATCCCCGACCAGACGTTGATCGCCGCCCTCAACCTGGCGGCGCTGCGCGGCGTCTCGGTGGAGATCGTCCTGCCCGAGCACGGCAACCTGCGCTTCGTGCAGTGGGCGTCGACGGCGCAGCTCTGGCAGGTGCTGATCAACGGCTGCAAGGTGTTCTTCTCGCCGCCGCCGTTCGATCACTGCAAGCTGATGGTCGTCGACGGCGAGTGGGTCTTCGTGGGCTCGTCCAACTGGGACGCCCGCAGCCTGCGGCTGAACTTCGAGTACAACGTCGAGTGCTACGACAGGGCTCTGGCCGCCGAGATCAACCGCATCATCGACGACAAGATCGCCGCCGCCCGCCCCACCAGCTACGAGGAAATCAACGCCCGCAGCCGCCCCGTCAAGCTGCGCGACGGGATCGTGCGGCTGGCGGCGCCGTATCTGTAGCGAGTACGGTGCTACGCGCCTGCTGACACGATGGAGGATTCGATGCAGATCGAGCGATCGGTGATCTCGCTGGCGTTGTTGGGCTGTTTCGCCTGCGGCGGCCCGTCCCCGGAGTTCGCGGATTGGACGATTTCGGTCCCCGAGGGGGTGACGGTGCACGAGTACCCCGCCGTGCCGTCTGACGAGCGCGCCGACAGTCGCATCGACGTCGTCGAAGACCTGGTTTTGGGATCGGATGCCGATCCGCAGCGGGCGTTCTACCGACCTCAGCGCGTCGTGCCGGACGCAGACGGCAACATCTACGTCCTCGAACAGGGCAATCAACGCGTCCAGGTCTTCGATGCTCGCGGCAACTACGTACGCACGCTCGGCGGCGAAGGCCAAGGGCCCGGTGAGCTAGCGCTTCCGACGGAGCTGGCCGTCACGGCGGATCGCGTCGTCGTGAGGGCTGATCGCAACCGGCTGAACACATGGACCCTTAGCGGTCAGCATGCGGGTGACGTCCGGCTGGAGACCGATCTGGCGGGTTTGGCAGGGATGGACTCGGGGTTCGTCGCCCGGCGGGAGGAGTGGGTCGGTGCGCTCGTCCTGGAGGCTCCGCCGGCGCGCCGATTCACGTTGGCGCGTTACGAATCGGACGGGCGCGAAGCATCGGTCTACGCCGCCATCGATCAGCCACCCCCGCCGGTGCTCGGCTACATCGGTTCTCGCAGCGAGTTCTTTGCCGGCGTTCTCTTACAGCGCGGAGGCGTGCTTCCGGTGTTCACCGAGCGCCACGCGGTATCGCGGGATGGAACCCTCTATTTGACGACCAGCGAGGAGTATCAGCTCCATGCGTATGGCGGCCGGCGCTGGGCGTTACGCGTCGCGTGGCCGCGCGATCCGGTAACAGAGCAGGCCGTGGAGATCGAGATGGCCCGGCTCCGAGTGCCGGAACCGCTGGCCGGCGCCACCGCTGACGATCTCGGCTTTCCCGAGCGGTTCAAGGCGATTGCCGGGCTGCAGGTCGACGGCCACGGGCACGTGTACGTGTTCCCGTTTCACCCCCCCTTGGATGCTCCCCAGCCGCCCGACATCGACCGCCCACGTCAAGACCGACCGGTGGACGTGTACTCGGCCGACGGCGAGCATCTGTTCTCGGGGCTGATCAGCCTGGGGGGCTGGAGCGGCGCGCTCGGCGACTTCGTCTACAACGCGCGCCGGGAGCCGGCGACCGACGAGGACGAAGTCGTACGTTTCCGGCTCATCGAACCATTCTGAGTGCATTGCGCGATGAGGAGCCGGTTGGCCTGCCGCGCAACGAGTGGGCAGCCCATCCCGTTACTCTCTGCCTTCTTCCCGCTCGCGTTGCTGCGCGAGAGGCGTGCGCTCGATCTCAGCCAGAAACTCGTCGACCGCCCCGATAACCGCCCGCTGCGACAGCGCCGGATAGCGAGCGTACGCGGCTTCCGGGATCTCGCGCACCAGAAAACGAAACCGTTCGGCGTCGACCATGCCGCTGGCGAGGAAGCTCTCGGCGTCCTGCACGTCCTTCTCGAAACCGCGAACCACCTTCGACAGCAACTGGGCGTAGGGGTCGTAGTGGTAGAAGCTCACGTTGTCGATCCGCTCGATCAGGATGTGGCGGCCTTCACTCCCCGCGAGCGCGGGGACGAAGTCCTCCGGCCGGGCGAACTCGACGTTGAGCTGCAGTCGTTCCTTGATGCCCTGGATGTCGCGGAAGACTTCCTCTTGATCGGAGTACAGATCGGCATCGATTGTGGATGCCCGCCAGCCCGCCTGGACCGCCGTTCCTCCGCCGACGAGAAAGACCCGGAACGAGCGCCCGCCGGGCGCGCGGCGCGCGATCTCTCGCATGAGGTCGTGCAAGCCCTCGCGCGTCAACGGACCTCTCATGTCAGTCTCGATCCGGCCGACGGACCTTCCGCCTCAGCCTCGGTCACACCGTCCTTCCACGTCAGCCTCGGTCCCGGCAACGGACCTCCCACGTCAGCTCGGTTCCGGCGCCTCACCACGACCTCGATCCCGCCGCCGGCCTCGCACGTCAGTCTCGATCCTGCCGCGCGTAGCAACAGGCGTCCGCGAACGAGGCAACGCGGCGGAGGTAGGCGCCATAGCGGGCGTGCGCCAGCTCGGGATCGGTCCTGGCAAGAAGCTCGTACAGGCGCTCGTCCGGACTCTCGAGCGTCGCGCCCACCGGAATGCCTTCCCGCCGCAGCCGCGGGGCGGCCAGGGAGACGAGCAGGCTCTCGCGAGTCGCCTTCTCCGCGGCGAGGTCGGCCAGGCCGGTGTCGATGATGTCGCCGCCGGGAATCCCGAGCGCCTCGAAGCTGGCGCCGCCGAATCGCTCTCGGATCCAGCGTGTTGACGCGGCACGCTGGGCGATCCGCTTTTTTCGCTCCGGGCTCATCCGCGCGGCGCGCGCCCGGCCGCCGGCGCGACCGTGGCGGCGAAACTCCTCGCGGATTTCCTCAGGCAGCTTCATGGTCGGGCTCGTATCGCGTCTCGCCGGCGGCGTCGAGCGGTCCTGATCTCCATCTCCTCAGGCGCAACTCCATGGTCGAGCTCGCATCTCCTGGAAGCCGTCTTCTTGGGTTCTCTCATCGGCTCTGGATGGTGAAACACTACTTAGGGGGTAAGCATAACACGTTGCCCAGCCGCCGGCCGACAGCTCCCATGTCGATCGCGCGAGCTGCGAGGGCGGAAACCGCTACCGCCGTGAAACCTCGCGCCGGAAGGAGCTGGGCCGGCTCCAGGCGTCGTCACCGGCCAGCGACTCGGCGAGGAAGCGGCGCAGCGCGGCGGTCTCGTCGGTCAGGATGAGACGGCCATCGACGAGGGTGTGGCCGACCAGCTCCGGGGATTCCTGGAACATGGTCTTGACCCGATCCATGCGAGGCTCCGACAGTAACAACTGCTCGCCGCGCAGCTCGAGGCGGAAGATCCAGTGCACCGGCACGACGTGCGGGCCGACAAGCTCCTCGATGTCGTCGTCGATGTCGGTGAGGACGCCATCGAGAAACAGGCGGTCGTCGATGCGGGTGAGGTGGACGTCGAGCTCGATCGGCCGGTCCTCCGTGTCGTCCGTGAACGTGAGGCGATAGGCGTGAGCGCCATAGCGATCGAAGCGCAGGCCTCCGCCCTCGCCGTCGGTCCAGTTGCCGACCAGGCTCTCCTCGAAGACCACGGTGTCATCCGTGTAGATGGGGTGCAGCGACTGCATCCAGCAGCCGGTCAGCAGCAACGCCCCAACCAGCGCTGCCAACAGCCGGGAAGACCTCATGACCGAGAAGCTCCACATCGCTTGATCTCCTCCCCGCCAAAGCCGGCCGGCGCGATTCGTGGCGCGGGCGGTCCCTGCGCTCGCCACAGAAAGGGGCGACGCAGCCGCCGATCCACGAAGCCCGGCCGCCGACCGGCGCCGAGGACCGGGCTCGCCGACCCTTGAAGGAGAAAGCGGCGGAGGTTACGAGCGTCTCGCCGGTTGTCGTCGACCCCCATCCTGATCGGCCAATCGCCGAGGGCGATCAACGCTCCTCGTCGTTCTCCATCCTGATCGGCCGGTCGCCGAGGCCGATCAGCGCTCCTCGTCGCTTCCCATCCTGATCGGCCGGTCGCCGAGGCCGTACACCGGGCCCAGCTCGCGCTGGCGCGGCCAGATCTCGTCGAGCGTGTTGCCGTCGTAGAGGCGGCCGTTGCTCATCACCATTTGGATGGTGTTGGTGTTGCGCAGGTTCTCGAGCGGGTTTTGCTCGAGGATCACCAGGTCGGCGAGCTTGCCCGGCTCGATGGAGCCGAGGTCGTTCTGGACGCCGATGGCCTCGGCGCCGAACAAGGTGGCGACCCTGAGGGCCTCGTGCTCGGTGAGGCCGCCCGACGCCATCGCCCACAGCTCCCAGTGGTAGCCGAGCCCCTGGAGCTGGCCGTGGCTGCCGACGCCGGCGCGACCGCCGGCATGGACGATGTCGGCGACCACCTCGGCGAGGCGCGGGAAGCTGTACTCCTCTTCCATGAACCAGCCGGCGCCGCGGCGGCGCGCCTTGCGGGCGAGCTCCTCGTAGGGGGTGAAGCGCTGCAGCTTCTCGTCGTGATAGGCGTTCTCGCGGGCGAAGAAGTAGTTCTCCGCCCAGGGGCCGCCGTAGGCGACCAGCAGCGTCGGCGTGTAATACATCTTCGCCTCGGCGATCAACTGCACGACGTCCTTGTAGAGCGGCGTGATCGGCAGTGAGTGCTCCTGGCCCGGATAGCCGTCGATCAGCATCTCGAGGTTGTACTTGAAGTCGAGGCCGCCCTCGGTGGTCGGCATCAGCTCTTGGGCGCGCGCCGCGTTGATGATCCACTGGCGCTGCTGGCGGTTACCGGCCATGTACATCTTGATCGTCTGGGTGCGGTAGTAGTCGCTGTAGCGGCGCAGCACGTCGTCGGCGTGCTCCTGGCTGCGGATGCCCTCGCCCGAGAACACGCCGGGGCCGGTGGAGTAGACGCGGGGGCCGATCGTCATCCCGGCGGCCACCCGGTCCGAGTAGGTCAGCACGTCGGTGGTGCTGGTCTGTGGGTCGCGGGTGGTGGTGACCCCGTAGGCGAGGTTGGCCAGGTACATCCAGATCTGGCTCTTGTGGATCCCCCAGGCCGGCCACATGTGGGCGTGGGTGTCGACGAAGCCGGGCAAGATCGTCTTGCCGGAGACGTCGATCTCGCGGGCGCCGGCGGGGATGTCGACCTGGCCGCGGCGACCGACCGCGGCGATGCGGTTGTCGACGATGACGATGTCGGCGTTCTCGATGATCTCGTCACCGTTCATCGTGATCGCGCGGCCGCCGCGCAGCACGGCGGCCCCCTCGGGGATGTCGCGGGCGACCTCGACGACGATGCGGGCCTCGAAGGGCTCGTAGACCGGCTCTTCCTCTTCCTCGGCCTCTTCTTCCTGGCCCTCCTGCGGCTCGCCGCCGCCGCCGGCGGGCGGCTCGTCGGGCTCGTCGGCGGGCGGCGCCGCCGCCGCCGCGGCCTCCTCCGCCTCCCTCGCCGCCGTCAGGTCGTAGACGAAGTGGGCGTTGCCGATCGACCAGTGAACGGTGTTGCCGTCGTGGCCCCAGGCCGGGAACTGGGCGCCGATGTCGGTGAGCCGGCGCACCGGGACCGCGGCGTTGTCCGGGTTGGCTACCGACACCGTCGGGGTGTCGCCGCCGACCCGCGGCACGGTCACCACGTAGAGGTCCTCGCCTACCTGGGCGAGCGCCTTGCTGCCCACCGGCGCCATCTGGATCGAGGCGGCGGTGGGGGCGTTCTCCGAGCCCGGGGCGGCGCGGCCGCGCACCTGCAGGTGGGCCTTCTGGTCGGTGCCGTCCCAGCGGATCGACACCAACCCTTCGCCGCGCTGGTGCAGGTAGATGCGCTCGGCATCGGCCGTGAAGTGCGGCGTGCCGCGCCCGTCGGTGGGGGCGATCAGCGTCCACTCGCCGCCGTCCACCGGGATCCAGACGAGGTCGTCAGAGGCGCCGAAGGCCCGCGTGCCGGTGGCGTCCTCGAAGTTGCGCGCGGCGCCGCGGGTGGCCACGATCCGGTCGCCCTGCGGCGACCAGACGGGGCTCTGATAGATGCCGCTCTGGGTGGTCAGCTTGACGGCCTGGCCGCCGCTCGCTGCCGCCCGGTAGATGGCGCCGTCCTCGTCGAACGACCAGGTGACGAAGGCGATCGACTGGCCGTCGGGCGACCAGGTGGGCTGCGCCTCGATCACCTCGCCGGAGTTTCCGGTCACCCGCCGCGGCTCACCGCCCGGCCAGTCCATCACGTAGACGTGATCGAGGCCGACGAACGCCAGCTTGCTGCCGTCGGGCGAGGGGACGGCGTCGCGGATCTGGGTGACCTCGAACGTCGGGTCATCGGAGATCGGGTACTCGAAGAACACCGCCGGGCCGTAGTCGACGTCGGCCTCGACGCGGAACGGGATGTTGACAGGTGCTGATCCGTCGACGGGCGCCCGCCAGATCTTCCCCTCGTAGGTGGTCACGACCTCGCGGGAGTCCGGCGTGAACGACATGCCCGGGTAGGCATCGCGGGTCGCCATGGCTTCCTGGTCGTCGCGCTGCACCGGCCACACCAGCCAGCGCTCGTCGCCGGTCTCGAGGTCGCGGACGCGCAGGCCCGTGTCGGTCTCGAAGCGGGTCGCGTACACCAGCAGCCGGCCGTCGGGCGACAGCGTCGGGCGCACCGCCGAGCCGTAGCGCGAGGTGCGGGTGACGGTCTCGCCGGTCTCGCGGTCGTAGTAGGCGATCTGGTACTGCGGGAAGATGGCGTTGTACTGCCAGTCGCCCGTGCGGCGAGCGAACCAGATGTAGCGATCGTCGTTGCCGAAGGCGGCGCCGATCGTCTTGACGTTCTCCGGCTCCTCGATCAACTGGATGCCCGAGCCGCCCTCGACGTGCCACATCCACAGCTTGCCGCGGCGGCCGAACGACTTCGTGGCGAACACGTACTCGCCGTCCGGCGCCCACTCCGGTGACGTGTAGGCGTTGTTCTTGCCCTCGGTCAGCGGCCGGATCTCGTACTCGCCGGTCTCCGGATCTTTGTCGTTCAGATCGAGGACGTGGAGGTTCTCGCCCCCCTGGACGTCCGAGATGAACAGGATCTCGCTGCCGTCCGGGGAGAAGCGCGGCTGCGAGTCAAACTCCATGCCCGAGGTGATCCGCTCCGCGTCGCCGCCGTCGAAGGGCAGCAGGTACAGGTCGCCGAGCAGGTCGAAGACGATCCGCTGGCCGTCGCGGCTGACGTCCAACGAGATCCACGAGCCCTCGTCGGTGCTCAGGTGGAAGGTGCGGGCCGCCTCCAGCGGCAGCGGCTTGCGATCGTTGTCGTCGCCGTTGCCGGAGCCCTCGCCACGTTGCGCGCGTGGCTCTTCCTGGGAGAGCGCCGCGACCGGCGCGAAGGAGGCCGATGCGGCGAGGATGACGAGGGCGAGGGAGGCGGCGATCGAGTGGATCTTTCTCATGGGTGGGCTCCGGTTGTGCGGGTGCTGGACGTAGGCGTCCTGGCCGATCGGCCCCGGTCGCTCGGGATCCTCGCTCGGGGAATTCTCCGAGAGCCGCGGCACGGCCGCGGCGCCGTCACTGGGCCGATTCGAGCAAGGATCAAGATACCGGGAACCGCCGCCCGCGACAAAGGGGCTGCGGGCGGGATCCGGACAGCTCGGGCTGCGTGGCCTTCTCATGCCTCAACGGTGATACATTAGCTGGATGAGCGAGGTGACGATCCGAGATTTGTGCAGCCGCCTTGGCGACGTGCTCGAACGCGTGACGAGCGGTGAAGCGGTGACGGTGACACGGAATGGTCACCCGGTAGCCGAGCTGCGTCCGCTACCCCGCAGCCCGATTCCGGCAGCTGCGTTGCTGAGTCGTTGGCGGCGGCTGCCGGCGGTCAATGCAGTCAAGCTGCGGTCGGACATCGACGAAGTTCTGGACCCCTGCGTCTGAAATAGGTCTCGATGCCGTATCCGATCGAAGGCGGCTGTCTGTGCGGCAAGATCCGCTACCGGCTCGCGGCGCCGCCCACCGCGGTCATGCACTGCCACTGCGACAACTGCCGCAAGGCCAGCGGCGCCGTCATGCTTACCTGGATGACCGTCCGCGAGGCCGACCTCACCTGGCTGCAGGGCGAGCCCCGGCGCTATCGCTACGCCAGCCCCCACTACGAGCCCGAGATCGAACGCCGGTTCTGCGGCGACTGCGGCGGCCAACTCCTCTGGCACGGCCGGGACGGCGGTACCGTCGACCTCACCGCCGGCAGCCTCGACGACCCCCGCATCCTCGAGCCCTCGTACCACGTCTTCACGCGGCGCGCGGCGCCGTGGCTGCACATGGAGGACGGCCTGCCGCGCCATGCAACGCGCAGAGATGAGTGAGGCATGAGCGAGGAACGGGACCAGCGGGGGGCTTGCCGCCCTCCGCCGTTCGGTCGCTCGAACGCCCCTCCTGTACTAACGTAACGGGGATGGTGGGTCATCCTGCGGCGAGGGCCGCGCCGTGCCCGCCATGGTCTAGGGTTCGCGAAGAAATAACTTCCTGCACCGAGGGCGCTCAGGCGCCATCCTCGCAAGGCGCGCGACCGAGGCATAGCCGAGCCTATGTCGCAGGGAGCGCAACGCCGCGAGGATGGATGCATGGGCGGCCGAATGCGGAAGTTATTTCTTCGCAAACCCTTAAAGGAACGGGGAGGGCAATGGCCAAGGACTCGCTCACCATCACCGACAATCGCACCGGCGCGACCTACGAGGTCCCGATCAGCTACGGGACCTACCCCAAGTACGGCGCCGCCATTCCCGCTGCCGACCTCCGCAAGATCAAGGTCGCCGACGACGACTTCGGCCTGATCACCTACGACCCCGGGTACACCAACACCGGCTCCTGCAAGAGCGCGATCACGTTCGTCGACGGCGAGCGCGGCATCCTCCGCTACTGCGGCTATCCGATCGATCAGCTCGCTGAGAAGAGCACCTACCTGGAGACGGCCTACCTGCTGCTGCACGGCGAGCTGGCCGGCGACAGGGAGCTCGCCGAGTGGATCCACAACGTCACCCACCACACGATGCTCAACGAGAGCATCAAGAAGGTGATCGACGCCTTCCATTACGATGCCCACCCGATGGGCATGCTGGTCGGCACGCTCGGCGTCCTGTCGACCTTCTACCCGAACGCCAAGAACATCTTCGACGAGCCGTCGCGCCGGCGGCAGATCTGGCGGCTGATCGCCAAGATGCCGACGATCGCCGCCTACGCCTACCGCCATACCCGCGGCCTCCCCTACGTGCTGCCCGACAACAACCTCAGCTACACCGGCAACTTCCTGAACATGCTGTTCAAGATCACCGAGCCGACCTACGAGCCCGACCCGGTCCTCGAGCGCGCCCTCGACGTGCTGTTCATCCTCCACGCCGACCACGAGCAGAACTGCTCCACCAGCGCCATGCGCAACGTCGGCAGCTCGCACGCCGATCCCTACTGCGCGGTCGCCGGCGCCGCCGCCGCCCTCTACGGGCCGCTGCACGGCGGCGCCAACGAGGCGGTGCTACGGATGCTCAACGGCATCGGCTCGGTCGACGAGGTCCCGGCCTTCGTCGAAAAGGTGAAGTCGGGAAAGGCCGGCCGCTTGATGGGCTTCGGCCACCGCGTCTACAAGAACTTCGACCCGCGCGCCACCATCATCAAGGACCTCGCCCACGAGGTCTTCAAGGTCACCGGCGTCAACCCGCTGTTGGACATCGCCCTGGAGCTCGAGCGGGTGGC
>DASWHK010000219.1:0-29025 GCA_036398215.1 Acidobacteriota bacterium
CGGCCGAGCTCGAGGGCCTGGCGACCTTCTACAACCTGCTGTTCCGCAAGCCGGTGGGCCGGCGGGTGATCAAGGTCTGCGACAGCGTCAGCTGCTGGATGTGCGGCTACGAGGGGATCCGCGACCACCTGCGCCGGCGCCTCGGCATCGGCTTCGGCGAGACCACTGCCGACGGCGAGCTCACCCTGCTGCCGGCGGTCTGCCTGGGCAACTGCGACCGCGCGCCGTCGCTGATGGTCAACGAGGAGCTGCACGGAGGCCTCGATGGCGAGGCCGTCGACCGGATCATCGACGGATCCGCGGCCACGCCCTTGGACGCCGGCGGCGACGATGCGGCGGAACCCGATGCGCGGGCCTCCAATGACGGCGGCGACCTCCGGCACGATCGGGCGCCGGTGGCGCCGGCGGTGGGCGGCGTGGCTGAGATCACCCCCATCATCACCCGCGACATCGTCCCCGGCCGGGCGCCGCTCGACCTCGCCGGCTATCGCGCCGCCGGCGGCTACCAGGGGCTGCGGGTGGCGATCGGCGCGATGAGCCCCGAGCAGGTGCGCGAGCTGGTCACCCGCTCCAACCTGCGCGGCCGCGGCGGCGCCGGCTTCCCCACCGGCGTCAAATGGGGGTTCGTGCCCCAGGGCGCCGGCGCACCGCGTCCCAAGTACGTGATCGCCAACGGCGACGAGATGGAGCCCGGGACGTTCAAGGACCGGCTGCTGATCCACGGCAACCCGCACCAGCTCGTCGAGGCGATGGTCATCGCCGGCTGGGCGCTGCAGGCCGACATCGGCTATTTTTTTCTGCGCCCCGAGTACGAGCGCGGCGCTGAGCTGCTGGCGGCGGCCATCGACGAGGCGGCGGCGGCCGGCCTGCTCGGCGACGACATCCTGGGCAGCGGCTGGTCCTTCGAGCTGCACGCCCACACCAGCGCCGGCCGCTACATCTGCGGCGAGGAGACGGCGCTGCTCAACGCCCTCGAGGGCAAGCGGCCCAACCCGCGCTCCCGGCCGCCCTACCCCGCCGTCGCCGGCCTCTGGGGCAAGCCGACGATCGTCCAGAACATCGAGACGCTCGCCTGCCTGCCGCACATCGTCGTGAACGGCGACGACTGGTTCCGCCGCCTGGGCCTCACCGAAGACGCCGGCACCAAGCTCTACTGCGTCTCCGGAATGGTCGCCCGCCCCGGCAACTACGAGCTGCCGATCGGGGTGACGCTCCGCGAGCTGATCTTCGAGCACTGCGGCGGCATGCGCGACGGGCGCGAGTTCAAGGCCGCGCTCCCGGGCGGCGCCTCGACGATGTTCATGACCCCCGAGGAGCTCGACACGCCGCTCGACTTCACCCATCTGGAGCATGCCGGCAACCGCCTCGGCACCGCCGGCGTGATCGTCGCCGACCGCGATACCAGCGTCGTCGGCATGGTGCTCAACCTGATGCACTTCTTCGCCCAGGAATCCTGCGGCTGGTGCACGCCCTGCCGCGAAGGCCTGCCGTGGATCGAGGACCTGCTGCGCGACCTGGTGGAGGGTCGCGGCCGCGCCGGCGACCCGCAGCTTCTCGCCCACGAGATGCGGATGATCGGCCCCAACTCGTTCTGCGCGCTGGCGCTGGGGGCCGAGGGGCCGCTGCTGTCGGCCCTCGAGAAGTTCCCCGAGGAGTTCGAAGCCTACGTTCGAGAGCGGCACGACGGCCGGGCTCGCGGGAAGCAGGGCGGGACAGGCTCGACGGCGGCGGCGACCCCCTCGTCGGCCTCGAGCCAGGCTTCCGGCGCCGGCGCCACGGCGGCGGGGAGCTGACCATGCCCGCGATCCTCATCGACGGCAGCGAGTACGAGGTCGCCGAGGGCCGTAACGTCCTGCAGGCGGCGCTCGACCACAAGCTCGACCTGCCGTACTTCTGCTGGCATCCGGCGATGGGCTCCGTGGGTGCCTGCCGGTTGTGCGCCATCAAGCACTACCGCGACGAGACCGACAAGCGCGGCCGGCTGGCGATGGGCTGCATGACGCCGGCGCGCGAGGGCACCCGGGTGTCGATCGAAGACCCCGAGGCGCGGCAGTTGCGCCGATCGGTGATCGAGTGGCTGATGATCAACCATCCCCACGACTGCCCGGTGTGCGACGAGGGTGGCGAGTGCCACCTCCAGGACATGACGGTGATGACCGGCCACGCCCACCGCCGTTACCGCGGCCGCAAGCGCACCTACCGCAGCCAGTACCTGGGGCCGCTGATCCACCACGAGATGAACCGCTGCATCCAGTGCTACCGCTGCGTGCGCTTCTACGACGATTACAGCGGCGGCCACGACCTCGGCGCCTTCGCCTCGCGCGACCGCGTGTACTTCGGCCGCGTCGAGGAGGGCGTTCTGGAATCGCCGTTCGCCGGCAACCTCGTGGAGGTCTGCCCCACCGGCGTGTTCACCGACAAGCCCTTCCGCCGCCACTACACCCGCAAGTGGGACCTGCAGACGGCGCCCTCGATCTGCGGCCACTGCGGCCTCGGCTGCAACACCCTGGTGGGCTCCCGTTACGGCAGCGTCCGCCGGGTGACCAGCCGCTTCAACGGCGAGGTCAACGGCTACTGGTTGTGCGACCGTGGCCGCTACGGCTACGACTACCTCAACGCCGACGAGCGACTGCGGCAGCCGACGCGGCCCTGGGGCGAGGTGGTCGCGGCGATCGCCCGCGCCGCCGCCGCCGGCCGCCTGGCCGCGGTCGGCTCGCCACGAGCCAGCCTCGAGACCAACTTCGCGCTTCGCACCCTGGCCGGCGACGGGCGCTTCTGCGCCGGCTTCGCGGATCGCGAGCGGGCCCTGCTGCGCGGCTTCGTGGCCGCCGCCCGCGGCGGGCGCTTCCATGTCCCCTCGCTGCAAGAGGTCGAGCGCGCCGACGCGATCCTGGTCCTCGGTGCCGACCTCACGAACGAGGCGCCCCTGCTCGACCTGGCGGTCTACCGGGCCCGCCAGAGGCAGAACGCCGGGGTCCACGTGGCGGCGCTGAGCGCCGGGCGCCTCGCCGAGATCGCCGCCTCCACCGACCACCTCGATCCGGCCGCCGCCGCCCGGCTGGCCGTCCGCGCCGCCGAGCTCGTCGAGACCGGCACCGCCGTCGGCGACCGAGCGCAGTTCCCCGAAGCCAATACCGCCGGGCGGCAGACCGAGCGAGCGGAAACGGGAGCGAAAGAGCGCGCGGGAACGGGAGAGGGAACGGGCGAGCGAGCGGGTGAAAGAGAGGGAGAGGGAGCTCTCGCCGGGGAGATCGCCGCGGCCCTCACCGCCGTGGAGCGACCCCTCGTGATCACCGGCACCTTGCACCGCTCGGAGGACCTGCTCGACGCGGCGGTGGCGATCGTCGAGGCCCTCGGCGCCCGCCGGGGCGTCCCGGCCTGGCTCGCCCTCGCCGTGCCCGAGCCCA
Organism: Acidobacteriota bacterium; assembly: GCA_036398215.1. GTDB lineage: Bacteria > Acidobacteriota > UBA890 > UBA890 > UBA890 > DASWHK01. Next base: position 3,408 of record DASWHK010000219.1, read on the forward strand.
ACAGTATCGGCCTGGCGCTGATGGAGCGGCCGGGCGAGATGGGGGCTTCGGAGCTGCTGGAGGCGATCGAGGCCGGCGCGGTCGATACGCTGGTGGTCGCGGAGAACGACCTGTACGAGCGCTTCGACGACCCCGAGCGGCTGACCGCAGCGCTGCGCCGCCTCGACGCCCTGATCGTCCTCGACCACGTCGCCGGCGCCACCACGGCGATCGCCAGCCATGCCGTCCCGGTCGCCGCGGCGGCCGAGTCAAACGGCACGCTGGTCAACAACGAGGGTCGCATGCAGCGCTTCTATCAGGTGGAGAGGCCGGCTGCTGGTGTCGCGCCGGCTTGGAGCGTTGCCCGCGACCTGGCGCTCGAGGCGGCGGAGCGGGGCGGGAGCGACAGTGACGTCGCCGAGCCAGGCGCGGGAGACGCCCCTGGCATCCCCAAGCAGGGCGCCGGGAGCGGCACTCACGGCGCCGAGTCAACCACGGGCGGCCCTGGCGATGCCGGAGACGACCGCGGGTTGGCCCAGACCGTGGGCGGCTGGCGGCATCTCGAGGATGTTACGGCCGCGATCGCCGTCGCCCACCCCGAGCTCGCCGCCGCCACCGAGGTCGCCCCACCGGCCGGCTTCCGCCCCGCGAGGCAGCCGATCCCCCGCCAGACGCACCGGGTCTCCGGTCGCCACGCGACCAACGAGCCGGACGCGCTGCAGCGCCCCGGCCGGCGCGAGACACCCATCGATCGCGGCCACGACCCGGGCGATGTGGAGACGCCGTTCGCGTTCACGATGGAGGGCCATACGGGGCCGGTGCCGCCGGCGCTGCTGACCCGGATCTGGGCCCCCGGCTGGAACTCCAACGAGGCGATCAACCAGTTCCAGATCGAGGTCGGCGGGCCGCTGCACGGCGGCGACCCCGGCCGCCGGGTGTTCGCCGCGCGCGCCGACGCGACCGGGGCGCTGGAACCGGCGCGCCGTGAAGGGCGCGGGCCGGCGCCTGACGGCCCTGCCGATGACGGCCGGCTGCTGGTCTGCGCCGCCGCCGAACAAACCGCTATCGCCGGCGAGCGCGACGATGCCAGGCTGCTGGTCTGCGCCGCCGCCGAGATCTTCGCCTCCGAGCCGCTCTCCCGCCGCGCCCCGGCCCTGGCCGAGCTGGCGCCGCCCGCCTATCTGCGCCTGCATCCGGACCGCGCCGAGGCCCTGGGGCTGCGGGCCGGCGCCACGTTCGCGCTGCAGCTGATTATCGGCGAGCGCCGCCGGCGCCTGCAGCTGGCGATCGAGACCGACGCGACGTTGCCGCCGCACGTGGCGCTGGTCCCCTTCGGCTACCCGCAGACGCGCTGGTGGCAACGGCCACTGTGGATGCGCGTCGAGACCGGCGGCGAGGTGGCGTCGTGATGCCGGCCAGAGGCGTGTACGTCGAGCTGCACCCGACGCCGGCGGACGACAGGCCCATGATGTTGCCATCCGAGGCGGGATCGTGACGCCGGCGGCCGAGGTCCTCGCCCGCATGGGGATCACGCTGATTGTGCTGTTGACCAGCGCCCTGGTGTTGATCTGGGGAGAGCGCCGCCTGCTGGCCCGCTTCCAGAACCGCATCGGGCCCAACCGGGTCGGCCCCTTCGGCCTCCTGCAGGGCGTCGCCGACGCCATCAAGCTGCTGACAAAGGAGGACTGGATACCGCCGTTCGCCGACGCGGTCCCCTTCGTCGTCGCGCCGCTGATCCTGGCGGTCACGGTCCTCGGCGGCTTCGCGGTGATCCCGTTCGGCGAGGCCGGCGCCATCGTCGACCTCGACGTCGGCTTGCTGTTCTTCCTCGCGCTGTCATCGATCGGCGTCTACAGCATCATGCTCGCGGGCGTCGCCTCCAACAGCAAATACTCGCTGCTCGGCGGCGTGCGCGGCGCCGCGCAGATGATCAGCTACGAGCTGGCGATGGGCCTGTCGCTGGCCGGCGTCGTGGTGCAGGCGGGATCGTTCAACCTGCAGGAGATCGTCGCCGCCCAGCAGAGCATGCCCTACGCGATCACCCAGCCGCTCGCCTTCGTGGTCTTCGTCGTCGCCGGGCTCGCCGAGCTCAAGCGCACCCCGTTCGACCTGCCCGAGGCCGAGAACGAGATCGTCGCCGGCTTCCACACCGAGTACAGCAGCATGAAGTTCGCGCTCTTCTTCCTCGGCGAGTACCTGGGCATGGTGCTGATCGGCTCGATCGCCACCACCGCCTTCCTGGGCGGCGGCAGCGGCCCGCTGCTGCCGGCGCCGCTCTGGTTCGCCGTCAAGGTGGGGCTGTTCATCTACCTGTTCATCTGGATCCGGGCGACGATGCCGCGGCTCCGCTACGACCACCTGATGGCGCTCGGCTGGAAGCTGCTGCTGCCGCTGGCGCTGCTCAACCTGATGATCACCGGCGCCTTCGTGGTCGCGGCGGCGGGAGGCTAGACGGTGCGCGTCGACACCGAACGCTCCCGTTTCGCCGCGATCGGCGGCCTGCTGCGCGGCCTGTGGATCATCTTCAAGTACCAGTTTCGCCGCCCGGTTACCTACCAGTACCCCGAGCAGCGGGCCCCGACGGCGCCGCGCACCCGCGGCCGCATCGTCCTGACCCGCGACCCCGACGGCGAGGAGCGCTGCGTCGGCTGCTACCTGTGCGCCGTCGTCTGCCCGGTCGACTGCATCGCCCTGCAGGCGACCGAGGACGAGCACGGCCGCCGCTATCCGGAGTGGTTCCAGATCAACTTCTCGCGCTGCATCTACTGCGGCTTCTGCGAGGAGGCCTGCCCGACCTACGCGATCCAGCTCACCCCCGACTACGAGATGTCCGAGCACCGCCGCCGGCACCTCGTCTACCACAAGGACGACCTGCTGATCGACGGCCCGGGCAAATACCCTGAGTACAACTTCTACCGCCACGCCGGGGTCAGCATCGCGGGGAAGGACACCGGCGAGGCGATCGGCGAGGAGCCGCCGGTCGACATCCGGGACCTGCTGCCATGAGCGCCGTCTTCTATATCGCGTCCACCATCGCCGTGGTCGCCGCCTTCCTGGCGGTGACCCGCAGCGACGCCCTGCACGCGGTGCTCTGGCTGCTCGTCGCCCTCTTCGGGATCGCCGTCGACTTCCTGGTCCTCGGGGCGCCGTTCCTCGCCGCCCTCGAGGTGATCGTCTACGCCGGCGCCATCGTCGTGGTGATTCTGTTCGTGATGATGATGGTGGCGGGGCCAGCGGCCTCGCGCGGTCAGGAGCGCCGCTGGCTGCCGCCGCGCGCCTGGATCCTGCCGTCGTTGCTGGCGGCCGGTCTGGCGGCGCTGGCCGTGACCTGGCTCGCCGGCGCCGGCGGCCCCGCCGCGGAGGGCACCGTCATCGGCGCACGCCGGGTCGGGATGCTGCTGTTCAGCGACTGGCTGGTCGCCGTCGAGCTCGCCTCGGTGCTGCTGCTGGCCGGCCTCGTGGGCGCCCTCTACCTGTCGAGTGGTTCCGAGGGACCCGCCCGGGCGAATGGGCGCCGGCGGCAGCCGTGGCCTGACCCGGATGTCACCGGCCCTGGCCGCGGGGGAGCCGCCGACTGATGGCCGCCGTCCCCACCGGCCACGTGCTCGTCGTCGCCGTGCTGCTGGTGTGCATCGGCGCCTTCGGCGTGCTGCTGCGCCGCAACCTCCTATTCATGCTGCTGTCGCTCGAGGTGGTGCTCAACGGCGCCGCCCTGGCTTTTATAGGTGCCGGTTCGCGCTGGCAGCAGCCCGACGGGCAGGCGTTCGTCCTGCTGATCATGGTGATGGCCGCCGCCGAGGTCGCCGTCGGGCTCGCCCTGTTCCTGCAGATCCACCGGAGGGTGTCGAGCCTCGACGCCGACGCCCTCGATTCCCTGCGAGGTTGACGGCGATGGAGGCCCGCCGCTGATGCCCGTCTGGACGATGGTCGCCGCCCCGCTGGCCGCCGGCGTCTTGCTGGGCCTGAGCGGCGCCCGGCTCGACAAACGGCTGGTGGCCGTCGTCGCCTGCCTGGCGGTGTTGATCAGCTTCGCGGCGGCGGTGGGCAACAGCGTGCCGTTGATGGCGGCGGCCTTTCCCGGGCTCGGCATCGCCGAGCCCGACGCGGCGCTGTCGCGCACCGCCGCCGGCGTGCCACACCTGACCGAGAGCCTCTATACCTGGGTCGAGGTCGACGGCCTCACGGTGGATGTCGCCTTCAAGCTCGACCCCCTGGCGGCGCTGATGGTGCTGGTGGTCAGCGGCGTCGGCTTCCTGATCCACCTGTACGCCGCCGCCTACATGGCCGACGACCCCGACTACGGCCGCTTCTTCTGCTACATGAACCTGTTCGTGGCGGCGATGCTGACCCTGGTGCTCGCCGACAACCTGCTGCTGCTGTACCTGGGGTGGGAGGGGGTCGGCGTCTGCTCGTACCTGCTGATCGGCTTCTGGTACCAAGACCCCGCCAACGGCGCCGCGGCGCGCAAGGCCTTCATCGTCACCCGAGTCGGCGATGTCGCGCTGCTGGTCGCGATCCTGCTGCTCGCCGTGCAGCTCGGCACGTTGCAGCTGGACGCCCTGGCCTCCGGGGCGCTGGCGGCCTGGCCGAACGGCGGTTTCGAGGTGACGCTGGTCGCCCTGCTGCTGCTCGCCGGGGCCGTCGGCAAGTCGGCGCAGCTGCCGCTGCAGGTCTGGCTCCCCGACGCCATGGCCGGCCCGACGCCGGTCAGCGCCCTGCTGCACGCCGCCACCATGGTGACCGCCGGCGTCTACCTGATCGCCCGCACCCACGAGCTGTTCCTGCTCGCCCCCGCCGTGCTGGCGATGGTGGCGACGCTCGGCGGCCTCACCGCCTTCTTCGCCGCCTGCTCGGCGCTGGTGCAAAACGACATCAAGCGGGTCCTCGCCTACTCGACGATCAGCCAGATCGGCTACATGTTCGCGGCGCTCGGCGTCGCCGGGTTCGCGGCGGCGCTGTTTCACTTCATGACCCACGCCTTCTTCAAGGCCCTCCTGTTCCTGAGCGCCGGCAACGTTACCCATTGCGTCGGCGAGACCGACCTGCGCCGCCTCGGCGGGCTCCGCCGCAGTCGCGCGCTGCCCGGCACCGCGGCGCTTGCCGCCGTCGGCGCCGGCTCGCTCGCCGGCTTGCCGCTGATCACCTCCGGCTTCTACTCGAAGGACGCCATCCTCTGGGCGACGCTGCAGCCGCCGTTCCTGCGGCCGGGCCTGCTGCTGTTGCTGCTGATCACCGCCGGGCTGACCTCCCTGTACGCCTTCCGCTGGTACTTCATGATCTTCTCGGGCCCGGCGGGACCGGCCACCGAGCGCGAGCTGCACCGGCCCCGCGACCTGATGCTGTACCCGTTGATCGCCCTGGCCGCCGGCTCGCTGCTCGCCGGCTTTCTCGAGGTGCCGGCGACGCTGGGCGGCTATCACGCGCTCAGCGAGTTCCTCGCGCCGGTCTTCGCCGCCGCCGAGCAACGCCACGGCCTGGGCTCCAATGCGACACTGTTCTCGGTCGAGCAGGCGCATCGCGCCGAGCTCATCCTGCAGGCGGTCTCCGCCGCCCTCGCCGTGCTCGGCATGATGCTCGCGTACCACTGGTTCATCGTCCGGCCTCCCTGGCAGCGGTGGCTCGCCCAGACGCCGGTGGTCGCCTCGGTTGCCGAGATCATGCGAATCGGCTGGGGCGCGGACGCCATGTATTCGACCTTCGTCGCCCAGCCCTACCGGGCGCTCGCCCGCCGCCTCCGCCACGAGCCGATCGACGACGGGATCGGGGCGCTGACCGGCGCCGTGCGGCTCTCGCACTACCTGCTGGTGCTCACCCAGAGCGGCCGAGTGCGCACCTACGCCGCCGGCATGGTGCTCGGCGCCCTCGTCCTCTTGCTTTCCTGGCTGTGGGGCTGAAGCGATGCCCGACGCGACGCTGACCGCGCTGATCCTGACGCCGCTCGCCGGCGGCTTTGCGGCCTGGCTGGCGGCTCGCCAGCGCGCCGCGGCGGCGCGCTGGATCGCCCTCGCCGCGGCCCTGGCGACGTTCGGGCTGGCGCTGCTGACCTGGGCGGCGGTCGGCGCCGAGGCGGCCAGCATCGCCGCTCCGGTGCTGCAGCAACGGCTGCCCTGGATCCCCCGTTACGGAATCGAGTACCACCTGGCGCTCGACGGCTTGAGCCTGCTGTTCGTCGTTCTCACCGGGCTGCTGGGTTGTATCGCGGTGCTGATGTCGTGGCGAGAGATCGAGCGCTCGGAGGGGCTCCACTACCTTTGCCTGCTGGCCACTGTCGCCGGGATCATGGGCGTCTTCCTGGCCTTCGATCTGTTCCTGTTCTACTTCTTCTGGGAGCTCATGCTGGTGCCGATGTACTTCCTGATCGGCGTCTGGGGCCACGAGGAGCGGGTCCGCGCCGCCATCAAGTTCGTGATCTTCACGATGATCAGCGGCCTGTTCCTGCTGGCCTCGATCATCGGCCTGTACTGGGCCCACGCCCGGGCCACCGGCCAGCTCACGACCGATTACGTCGAGCTGCTGGGCACCAGCCTGCCGCCGGAGGTCGGCGGCTGGCTGTTTGTCGGCTTCCTGGTCGCCTTTGCGGTCAAGCTGCCGGTGTTTCCCCTGCACAGCTGGCTTCCCGACGCCCACACGCAGGCGCCGACGGCGGGCAGCATCCTGCTCGCCGGCCTGCTGTTGAAGACCGGCGGCTACGCGCTGATCCGCTTCGCCGTGCCCCTGTTTCCCGAGGCCGCGGCGTCGCTCTCGGGACCGATCGCCGTCGTCGGCGTGATCGGCATCATCTACGGGGCGGTGCTCGCCTACGGTCAGACCGACATGAAGCGGCTGATCGCCTACACGAGCGTCAGCCACATGGGGTTCGTCGTGCTCGGCGTCGCCAGCTGGCAGCTGGTGGCGGTGCAGGGGGCGGTGTTGCAGATGCTGGCGCACGGCCTCGCCACCGGGGCCCTTTTCGCCATCGCCGGCATGGTCGATACCCGCTTCCACAGCCGCGAGCTCGCCGCCCTCGGCGGGCTGTGGGCGCGGCTGCCGCGGCTCTCGGGGTTCGCCCTGCTGTTCATCCTCGCCTCGGTCGGCGTCCCCGGCATGGGCAACTTCATCGGCGAGCTGCTGACGCTGCTGGGGGCCTGGGCGGTGACGCCGGCGCTGGTCGCGGTTGCCGCCGGCGGGCTGGTCGCCGGCACGGTGGCGATGCTCCGGCTCATGCAGCGCGCGTTTCACGGCACGGCCGCGGCAACCCGTCCGCTCGCCGACATCGCCGACATCGGGGGCCGCGAGATCCTCGTGCTGGCGGCGCTCGCGGCGCTGGTGATCGCCCTCGGGATGTTCCCGCAACCCGCCCTGCGCAGCGCCGAGCCGGCGCTCGAGCAGCTGGTGGCGCGCGAGGTCGTCTACGATCCCGCCGATCCGCAGCTCGACCCGCGTCGCACTCGCCTGACCGCCGCGGCCGGGCCGGAGCTGCCGCGATGAACACAACGGACCTGCTCGGACTGTCGCCTTTGATCATCCCGGCGCTGGCGGGCATCCTCGTGATGCTGGCCGGGGCTTTCCGGGCGCGGCCGGCGGTGCTGCATGCCTTGACGATCGGTGGCATCGGCCTGGCCCTCCTGTCGATCCCGCTCGTGCGGTCGCTGGCGCCCCGCGATCTGACCCCGCTGCTGCGCCTCGACGCCTACGCGTTGCTGTTTCTCTCGTTGTTGTACGCGACGCTGGGGATCCTCGCGATCCTCGCGCGCCCCTACCTGCAGGCGCGCCGCCGCCAGGGCGAGGCCTTCCCCGCCCTACTGCTGTTCGCCGGCACCGGCATGGGGGTGATGGCCTGCAGCAACCACTTCGCCTCGTTCTTCCTCGGCCTCGAGACGCTGACCGTGGCGCTCTACGTGCTGCTCGGCTACCTGCGCGACGACCGGCGCTCGTTGGAGGCCGCCGTCAAGTACCTCATCCTCGCCGCCCTCGCCTCCGGCTTCCTGCTGTTCGGCATCGCGCTGGTGTATGCGGCCACCGGCACGCTGGTGCTGGACGCGGCGGCGCGCGCCGCCGCGGCGCTGCTGCAGGAGGGCCCGGCGGCCGAGGCGAGCTGGGCCGTCGCCGGCATGCTCATGCTCATGGTCGGGTTCGGCTTCAAGCTGGCGCTGGTTCCTTTTCACATGTGGTCGCCGGATGTCTACCAGGGGGCGCCGGCGCCGGTCACGGCGTTGATCGCCACCGGCTCGAAGGGGGCGGTGGTGGCGGTGCTGCTGCGGGTGCTGGCCCCGGACATCGCCGGCGCCGGCCGGCTGGCGCCGCTGCTCGCCGGGCTGGCGATCGTCACGATGTTCGCCGGCAACCTGCTGGCGCTGCTGCAAACCGACGTCAAGCGGCTGCTCGCCTACTCCTCGATCGCCCACATCGGCTACGTCTTCGTCGCCCTCGCCGCCGGCGGCGCCGACGGCGGCCGCGCGGTGGTCTTCTATATGGTGGTCTACCTGGCGACGACCCTCGGCGCCTTCGGGATCGTCTCGGTGCTGTCGGCGGAGGGCGACGCCGATGCCGATGATCTGGGCGCCTACCGCGGCCTCGGGCGTCGGCGGCCCGCCCTGGCGGCAACGATGACGGTGATGCTCCTGTCGCTCGCCGGGGTCCCGCCGACCGGCGGCTTCCTGGCCAAGTTCGCCGTCCTCGACGTGGCGATCGGCGCCGGCCGCTGGACCCTGGCCCTGGCGATGGTCATCGCCTCCGGCATCGGGCTCTACTACTACCTGCGAGTCCTCGTCGTCATGTACATGGGCGACGAGGAGGGCATTCCCACCATGCCCTCTCCGGCCGCCGCGCCGCTCGGCAGCAGCCTGGCGCTGGGCGTGCTGGTGGTCGCCGTGCTGGCGATCGGCCTGTATCCGGAGCCCTGGTTGCGCGCCGCCGGCGCCGCGGTCTCCGCCGTGCTCGGCGGCTGAAGGGCCGGCCGTCGATCGCCGGCGGCCCGGCGCCGCCGCCGGGCGGCGGCCATCGCCGGCCCCCCGAGCTGGAGCGCCGCCGCGCAGCGGCGATCAACCGCCGGCCAACCGGGCTGGAGCGCCGCCGCAGGGCCGATTGCTTCAGCAAGCCGCCGCCGCCACCTCGCGAACCTCGGGCTTGGTGGCGGTGCCGGCGATGTGGGGCCTGGCGAGGGGGATGGCGCGGCTGTCGAAGTGCTCGATGTCCAGCTCGGCGAAGCCGGCCGCTTCGATCGCCACCCAGGTCTCGCGGTCGAGCGTGCAGCCGTCGCCGATGCGCCGCCAGAGCCAGCGCATGCGCCGCTGCCAGCGGCGTAGCCGCGTGCCGTCCGGCGCCGCGACGTGCTCCAGGAACAGAAAGCGGCCGCCGGGCTTCAGGACCCGCAGCGCCTCCCGCAGCGACGCCTCCTGGCTGCCCACCGAGCACAGCACCAGCGTGCAGACGACGAAATCGGCGCTGTCGGTGTCGACGTCCATGCGCTCGGCAGTCCCGGCGCGAACCTCCACCGGCCTCCCCAACCGTTCGCTTTCGCGCCGCAGATAGGAGTGCATGTGGCGGTTGGGCTCGATCAACAGCAGCTCGACGCCGGGCGGATAGAAGCGCATGTTGGCGCCTGCACCGGCGCCGATCTCCACCACCCTGCCCTGAGTGGCGGCCAGCATGCGGCGCTTGCGGTCGTCGATGTCGTCGCCGTAGTGCTCCTGGAGGCGCGACACCAACCAGGCGAAGAAGCGCTTGTAGAGCCCCTCGCCCGGCGGCTCGTATTCGTTGGCCGGCGCCCGCTTCTCTGGCATGATCGCACTCTAGCAGGCCATCGCCCGCAAGCCCCACGCGCCCAGAGGCGACGATGTGTAACCCCCCCGAGCTGGTCAAATCGAAGCTGGTGCTGCTCGCCACCGGGGCGGTGTCGGTGTTCGTCGGCCTCTGGCACTTCGCCAGCCGCGCCGAGCTGGTGGCCAATCCGGCGATGCACGCCGCCCGCGACCTCAACGGCCTGTCGCTGCTTTTCGCGGGCCTGGTGACGATTTGCGTCGCCTGGATGGCGGTGTCTCCCCAGCTGGTGACCGGCTACGCGGCGCTCTACGGCGTCTACGCCGCCGCCTACGCCTGGGTGCTCCTGTTCGCCCGCATCAGCTTCTTGCAGGCCGGGTTGATGGCGATGCTTGCCGCCGCCGCGCTGTTCGCGGCCGTCAACGCCTGGACCGAGCGGCATCGCGAGGGCGAACAGGTCTGACGGCCGAGCCCGCCGCGTCGAGCAGCGGCGCCAGGCGATCGCAACTTTCTGGGAGACGTTCGTCGCGATGGCCCATCGGCTCGGCATCGTCGAGGACAAGTCCCCGGAATAGCCCGCATTTCTCAACAGGCACCGTCAGCCGCGCCTCAGCGGTAGTAGCCTGGCCGGACCAGGGGCTCGAAGTTGGGACGTCGCAGCTCGACCCTGACGTCGTGCCAGCGGGGCCTCGCCGGCGCGGTGCCCTCGCCCGCCCCGCCCTCGAATCCCGGGTCGTAGCCGATCAGATAATACGAGCGCAGCAAGGTCACGATCTGGTCGTAGGACTCCACCAGCCGGCCCGGCGCGGTGCTCTCGACCATTCGACCGCCGGTGGCGCGGGCCAGCTCGGCGAGCTCGGCCTTGAGCTGCGGATCGTCGTTGGCGTAGCCCATCGCCACCGGGAAGATGGGCATGCTGGCGGCGCGGGCGGCCCCCAGGGCGTCGTAACGGGTCGCGTTGCTGTCGATGTCGGCGCCGTCGCTCACCACCACCAGCGCTCTCCGGCGGGCGCTGGTCGGATCGGCCTCGAAGCCCGGAGGCAAGGGCTCGCCGCAGCCCCGGACGGGCGGCGGCGTATAGAGCTCGAGGTCGCGAATCGCGCCCCTGACCTCCTGGCGGAGGTCGATGCGGCGCGGCGGCAGCTCGATCGGCGGCTCTCCCGCCGGCGGCGGCGCGCCGCCCGTCGACGCCGGCGCCGCGGGCCGCGGCTCGTCCGCGCCGCCCGGCTCTTCCTCGGCCTCGTTGGCAACGGCGACCAGGGTGTTCGCCTCGGCGCGCTCCAGCACCGCCAACCCCTCAAGCAATGCGTCGTACAGCGAGGTGCCGCCGCCCGTGTCGATCGAGGCGACGAAGCCGTGGAGCTGGGGATCGCCCGACCGCCCCCAGCGACCGGGGCGGACGGTGCTCGAGAACGGCAGCACGTAGACGCAATCATCCGGCGCCAGGCGACGCAGGAACGTGGTGGCGGCCCGCCGCGCCTGCGTCTCCACCGGCGCCATGCTGCCGCTCGAATCGAGCACCAGCCCGATGTCGAGCGGCGCATCGGCGGGGGCGACGAAGAGCTTGATGTCCTGCCTGATGCCGTCATCGAAGACGGTGAAGTCCTCGCGGGTGAGCGGCGGGATCGGGCCTCCGCCGGGGTTGATGACGGCGACGTGCAGCAACACCTGCTCGACGTCGGCCCGGAAGGCGGGTTGGCCCTGCTGGCCGGCCGCCGATCCGGAGCCTGCCGCCACGGCGATCACCGCGCCCAGCAGGGCGCGGGAAAGCGTGGTTGCGGTGAGGGCTCGGAACATGGCTGCATCCTGGTGCTCTATGGGGGGCGAGCTTTCAAGCTACCTTCGCCAGCCCGCCGCTGCAATGCGGATCGGGCTAACCCGCATCCAGCACGGGGACGCTGAACTCGTGGTTCTTGACTCCTGCTGCAATGCGGATCGGGCTACCCCGCATCCAGCACGGCGCGCACCTTGCGCACCAGCTGCGCGGGCGAGAAGGGCTTCTGGATGAACGGGATGCCGGGGTTCAGCACGCCGTTGTCGAGGATGGCGCGGTCCGTGTAGCCGGACATGTAGAGCACCGGCAGGCCGGGGTGGTCGCTCGAGATCCGCTCGTAGAGCTGCTTGCCGTCATAACCGGGCATCACGACGTCGGTCAGCAGCATGTCGATGGCCTCGCAGTGCTCATCGAACACCCGGCGCGCCTCCTCGGGATGGGTCGCCGACAGGACCCGGTAGCCGTAGTTCTCCAACGCCCTCTGCACCGCGTCCCGCACCCGCGGCTCGTCCTCGACCAGCAGGATCGTCTCGTCACCACGCGGCACCCGGCCGACCAACGACTCCACGGCGGCGGGCTCGGGATGGGAATCGAAGGTCGGCAGGTAGATCTTGAAGCAGGTGCCGTTGCCCGGCTCGCTGTACACCCAGATGTTGCCGCCGTGCTGCTTGACGATGCCGTAGACCGTCGACAGCCCCAGGCCCGTGCCCTTGCCCTGCTCCTTGGTCGTGAAGAAGGGCTCGAAGATCCGCGCCTGGCTCTCGGCGTCCATCCCGACCCCCGTATCCGTTACCGACAGCCGCACGTAGTCGCCGGAAGTCACCGCCGTGTGGCTGCCCGCGTAGCCTTCATCCAGGTGGACGTTGTCGGTCTCGATGATCAGGCTGCCGCCATCCGGCATGGCGTCGCGGGAGTTCACCGCCAGGTTCATGAGGACCTGCTCGATCTGCCCCGAGTCGGCGCGGATCGAGGCCAGCTCCTCACCGGCACGGAATTTCAGGGCGACGTCCTCTCCGATGAGTCGCTCGATCATCGCGGTGGTCGACTTGACCAACCGGTTGAGATCGACCGTCGAGACCTGCAACGGCTGCCGGCGGCTGAAGGCCAGCAGCTGGTGGGTCAAGCCGGCGGCGCGGTCGGAGAACTGGCGGATCTGCACCAGGTCGCGGCGCGCCTGCTCGCTCTCGACCTCGGCCAGCACCAGCTCGACGTAGCCGGAGATCCCCGTGAGAATATTGTTGAAGTCGTGGGCGACGCCGCCCGCCAGCCGCCCGACGGCCTCCATCTTCTGCGCATGTCGGAGCTGCTCCTCGAGCTGCTTGCGCGTCTTTTCGGCCTCGGCGTCCTTGAGCACGAACGACAGGTGGGCGGCCACCTCGGTCACCGTGTTGATGACGTGCATGCTCCAGCCGAGCGGCTCCGGCGATTCCAGGCAGAGGAGCGCCACCAGCCCCTCGGCGTGCTCCATCGGCACGTGCAGGATGGCGCGCGAGCCCTCCCCGATGACGGCCTCGTGGCGGGCGAGCTCGGGACGGCTCTCGACATCGGGAGCCGCGACGGTCTCCCCCCTGCGCAGGGCCCCCAGGTATTCCGGTGCGGCGTTCAGGTCGGCCACCACCTCGGCGCGCGACGACATCGAATCCGGCTGCAAGGAGTGAGTGATCGCCAGGCGGCCGTCGCGGTCGAGCCGCGCATAGGTGACCCGGATGCTTTGGAAGTAGTCGCTCAGGCGCTTGAGGGCCAGCTCGACGACGGCATCGACCGTCATCCCCAGCTTGACGCCGCTGAGAATGCTGTTGAGCAGCTCGAGCCGCGTGTGGCTTTGCACCAGCGCGTCCTCCCAGAGCTTCCGCTCGGTGATGTCGCGGAGCACGCTGACGAGCTTGGTCGGCGCCTCGCTCGGCACCAACCTGCTGGTCATCTCCGTCCAGGTGCGGTCGCCGTTCTTGCGGGAGAACACCTGCTCGCTGCGGAACCCGGGGCGCCGGTCGCGGATCGCCTCGCGCAACGCCCGGTGGAAGGCGGCGGCGCCGTCGGCGTCCGGGTACAGGTCGACGATCGAGCAGCCGCAGAGCTCCTCGGGCGAGTAGCCGAGGGCGTCGAGCAGCGCCCGATTGGCGTACTCGACCTCGAGGGTCTCGGCGTCGGCGACGATCACCGCGTCCGACAGAGACTCCATGATCTCGATGAAAAATCCGACCGAATCGTGCCCCTCGAGCCGCTCGGCCGATGAGCCCGGCGCCTTGCGCATTGCCATCCTGTCCCCAACTGGGCCGCGTCGGGCCGAGCCGCGGCCCCACTTAGATCCATTGGATGGGGCTGTGCCGCCGGCAGGAAAGCGACCGGCGAGCACACCCGTCCCTACCCAAGTAACGCAGGCGCTTGGGGATTTCCGAAGCCTTTTTTGCTCGCCGCCGCCCCGGGGCCCCCCGGGGGCGAGAAACCGCCTCCTCATCATCCTCCGCTCAGCGCGGGAACATCCTGCTCGCGAAACTCGCCCTACCGCTCGAAACCCCCGAGGCTACTGATTTGCGCCGGCCGGGTCGATTCTGGGCAGCTTCCGGCGAATCGCCCGCAGCCGCGGCAGGACGCTGATGAACGTGTCGAAGATGTCGGGGTCGAACTGGCGTCCCCGAGCGCTCTGCATGATGTCCAGGGCCTGCGGCTCGGACATGGCCGGCCGGTACACGCGCGTGTGTACGAGGGCGTCGTAGACGTCGGCGACGGCGACGATCCGCCCGGCCTCCGGAATCTGATCGCGCGACAGCCCGCGAGGGTAACCCCCGCCGTCCCAACGCTCGTGGTGGGTCAAGGCGATCTCGCAGGCCAGCCGCAGCATCGGGATGCGCGAGCCCGCCAGGATCTCGGCGCCCATCGTCGTATGGCGCTCGATGATGCTGAACTCCTGGCTGGTGAGGGCGCCAGGCTTCAGCAGGATGTGGTCGGGGATCCCGATCTTGCCGACGTCGTGCATCGGTGCCGCCATGCGCAGCTCTTCGGCGGCCTGCGGCTCCCAGCCCCGCGCCTTGGCGATCACCTCGGCATAGCGGCCGATCCGCCGGATGTGCGCCCCAGTCTCGGCGTCGCGGTGCTCGGCGGCGCTGACCAGCCGCAGCGCGACCTCTTCTTCGCGCCGGCGGAGCTGGGCGGTTCGCTCGCGAACCTCGGCCTCGAGCTGATGCTGGTAGTCGCGACCCAGTAGCGTCAAGCGCCGGCGCTCCAGCGAGTTGACCACGTTGATCAGCAGCTCGTTGCGATCGAACGGCTTGATGACGTATCCGAAGGCGCCCGCCTCGAGCGTGTGGATGGCGGTATCGCGGTCATCCACGGCGGTGAGCATGATCACCGCCAGATCGGGGTACAAGCTGCGGGCCAGGTCGAGCAGCTCCAGGCCCGAGCGCCCCGGCATGCGGATGTCGGAGATCATCAGGTCGAACCGCCCGCCCTCGAGCATCCGCAACGCCTCGCTGGCGTCCTCGGCCTGACGACACTCGTAGCCTTCCTCGAGCAGCCAGCGGGAGAGGATCTCGCGAATGTAGGGCTCGTCATCCACGATCAGGATCCGCCCGGTCGTGGGCGCGGTCCGACGCCTGCGAGCCGGCAGCGTTTGAACCCGTGCAAGCATCTTCCGAAGCCTCCCTCAAACTCCCACAACGAGAAAACGGACTTCGGCGCACATTTCCGAACGATTCCGCACGATTCCGCCGACATTCTCGCCGATGCCCAAAAACGGCCGGCAATCGCAACCTGTAAGCTCTAGCGCGTGGAAGAGTTCGGCGCACCCTCCAACGAAGCGCCAACAAGGATGCCGCCCAGGAGGCCGGCCGAGCGCAACCCAGTAGGCGCGGGCCTCCCCGCACCCGCCGCAGAAGGGCGATGAGAGATGCAGGCTAACCGTTTGGCGCAGGAAACCAGCCCCTATCTGCTCCAGCACGCCCACAACCCCGTCGACTGGTATCCCTGGGGAAGCGAGGCGCTGGAGCGGGCGCGCCGCGAGGACAAGCCGATCCTGCTGAGCATCGGCTACTCGGCGTGCCACTGGTGCCACGTCATGGAGCGCGAGTCGTTCGAGAACGAGGAGATCGCCGCGCTCATGAACGACGGCTTCGTCTGCATCAAGGTCGATCGCGAGGAGCGGCCCGACCTGGACGACATCTACATGACCGCGGTGCAGATGATGACCGGCCATGGCGGCTGGCCGCTGACGGTCTTCCTCACCGCGGAGCTGAAGCCGTTCTTCGGCGGCACCTATTTCCCGCCCGACGACCGTATGGGCATGCCCGGGTTCACGCGCGTCCTGCAGGCGATCGCCCGCTCCTACGAGCAGGAGCGGGCTCCGCTGGAGATCGCCTCGCGGCAGATCGCCGAGCAACTGCAAGCCGCGGCGCGAGCCGCCCCGGCGGCCGGCGCCGCCCGCGAGCTTCTCGGCTCCGACCTCGTCCACTCCGCGGTGGCCCGCTACCGGCGGCGCTTCGAGCCGGTGTTCGGCGGCTTCTCGCACGCCCCCAAGTTCCCCCATCCCATGGCCATCAGCCTGCTGCTCCGCTACGTCCGCCACCACGGCGACGCCGAGGTGCTGCACATGGCCACACTGTCGCTCGATCGCATGGCCTACGGCGGCCTCTACGACCAGCTCGGCGGCGGCTTCCACCGCTACTCGACCGACGATCGTTGGCTGGTGCCACACTTCGAGAAAATGCTGTACGACAACGCTCTGCTGGCGATCGCCTACCTCGAGGCGGTGCAGCTCACCGGCCACGAGGAGTACCGGCGGATCGCCACCGAGACCCTCGACTGGGTGGCCCGCGACATGCAGTCGCCGGAGGGAGGCTTCTACTCGACGCTCGACGCCGACAGCGAGGGCGAGGAGGGCAAGTTCTACGTCTGGACGAAGGCCGAGATCGAGGCGCTGCTGGGCGGCGACGCGGCCACCTTCTGCAGCGTCTACGACGTGACCGAGGCCGGCAACTGGGAGGGCAAGAACATCCTCAACCTCGCCAAGCCCGCGGCCGAGTTCTTCGCCGATCTCGGCGTCGAGCCCGACGAGCTCGAGCGGCGGCTCGCCGCCTGCCGCCGCCGCCTGCTGGCGGCGCGGGAGGAGCGAACGCATCCGGGCCTCGACGACAAGGCGCTGACCGACTGGAGCGGCTTGATGATCGCGGCCATGGCGCACGGTTACCGGGTGCTGGGCGAGGAGCGGTTCCTCGACTCGGCCCGGCGCGCCGCGACCTTCATCCGCGACAACATGCTCGACGACGGCCGGCTGCTGCACGCCCACCGCGACGGGCGCAGCCATCTGCTCGGCTATATCGACGACCACGCCAACCTGATCTGGGGCCTGCTGGAGCTCTACGAGGCGAGCTTCGAGCTCGAATGGCTGCGCTGGGCGCGCGAGCTCGCCGACCGGATGCTCGAGCTGTTCTGGGACCAGGACAACGGCGGCTTCTTTTTCACCGGTGCCGATCACGAGCCGCTGATCGCCCGCCTCAGGCCCGGCCACGACAGCGCCACGCCGTCGGGCAACGCGGTCGCCGCCAACGTGTTGCTGCGCCTGCAGACGCTCACCGGCGAGGATCGCTTCGGCCGCCGCGGCGCCGACGTCCTGCACGCCTTCCAGAGCCAGATGTCGGCGGCGCCCACCGGCTTCGCCCACATGCTGGCGGCCGTCGACTACTACCTGCGCGAGCCTCGCGAGATCGTCATCGTCGGCCCGCGCGACGCCGAGCCCGTCGCCGAGGCCCTGGCCACGCTATGGCGGCAGTTCCGCCCCCACGACCTGATCGTCGCCCACGACCCCGCCGCCAACGGGGCGACGGAAGCCACGCAGGAGGTGCCGCTGCTGGCCGGCAAGGCAATGATCGAGGGCAAGCCGACCTTCTACCTCTGCCGCAACTTCGCCTGCGAGGCGCCGACCCACGACGCCGCCGAGGTCGCGGCCCTGCGTCATGTCGACCACCTCGAGCCGTGAAGGCCATTGAGCGTCTCGACGTGGTCCAACGGTTTATTGAGCTGGTGGCAGATCTCGAACAGGCCGAAGATTGAGCGGCATCGCTCGGACACCAGGAAGGCGCGATGGATTTCAAGAAGGTGATCATTTGGGCGCTCACGATCTTTTTGGGGCTGGTGTTCGTCATGTCGGGGGCCAACAAGCTGACCTCGCAGGCGGCCTGGCAGGACCGGTTCGTCAACGAGTGGGGGCTGCCCAGCTGGCTGGTGCCGCTGGTGGGCCTCGCGGAGATCCTCGGCGGCCTGGGCCTGATGCTACCGAGGCTCGCCGTGTACGGCGGCTCCCTCCTCGTTTTGGTCATGCTCGGCGCCACCGGGACCCATATCGTGGCCGGGCAGCATTCCCGCCTCGGCGTCACGATCGCCTTCGGAGCGCTCGCCTCGCTCATCGCCTACTACAGGTGCCCGTGCCGCGCCGCCGATTGAGGAACAACCACCGGAAGCACACCTCCACGACGGCCTGCCAGGCATGAGCGCAACGACAGCAGCCAACTTCATCGGCGGCGAGTGGGTCGCGGCGACGGCAGGCGGGACGCTTCCGGTGCGCGACCCGGCCACGGGAGAGCTGCTCGGCCACGCGCCGCTGTCGGGAAGCGCTGACATCGACGCGGCAGTGACGGCGGCGCAGCGCGCCTTTCCCGCCTGGCGGGAGACGCCGGCGGTGGAGCGGGCCCGCGTGCTGTTCCGGCTCAAGGAGCTGCTCGAGGCCCACCGCGACGACATCGCCCGCAGCCTGGCGCGCGAGCACGGCAAGAGCGTCGCCGAGTGCGCCGGCGAGCTGCAGCGCGGCATCGAGAACGTCGAGCACGCCTGCGGGACCCCGGCCTTGATGATGGGCGAGACCCTCGAGGACATCGCCGCCGGCATCGACTGCGCCACCTTCCGGCAGCCGCTCGGCGTCTTCGCGGCGATCAGCCCCTACAACTTCCCGGTGATGATCCCGATGTGGTTCTGGCCCTACGCCGTGGCCACCGGCAACAGCTTCGTGCTCAAGCCCAGCGAGCAGGACCCGCTCACCCACCAGCTCGTCGTCGAGCTGGCCCGGCAGGCCGGCCTCCCCGCGGGGGTGCTCAACGTCGTGCATGGCGCCGAAGAGGCGGCGCTCGCCCTGCTCGAGCACCCCGGGGTCGCCGGGGTCTCGTTCGTGGGCTCCAGCCGGGTGGCGCGCATCGTCTACGCCAAGGCCGCCGCCGCCGGCAAGCGGGTCCAGGCGCTGGGCGGCGCCAAGAACCACATGATCGTCCTTCCCGACGCCGACCCCGATCTCGTCAACGAGGCGCTGATCGGCTCGCTGTTCGGCTCGGCGGGCCAGCGCTGCCTGGCGGGCAGCGTCATCGTCGGGGTCGGCGACGCCTACGAGCCGGTCCGCGAGCGTTTTCTCGACGCCGCCGCGTCGCTGCGCCTCGGCCATGCCCTCGATCCGCAGGCGCAAATGGGGCCGCTGATCTCGGCGGCCCACCGCGAGCGGGTCAGCGACTACATCGCCGGTGGCGAGGCCGAGGGCGCCGACCTGCTGCTGGATGGCCGCGGCGTGACGGTCGCCGGCTACCCGGACGGCCACTGGCTCGGCCCGACCGTCTTCGAGAACAGCGCGCCGAGCATGAAGCTGGGCCGCGAGGAGATCTTCGGCCCGGTGGCGGCGCTCACCCGAGTCGACAGCCTGGAGGCCGGACTGGCCCTCATGCATGACGTCGAGTACGGCAACGCCGCCTCGATCTTCACCCGCGACGGCAAGGCGGCGCGCCAGTTCCGCTACCGGGCGGGGATCTCGATGCTCGGCGTCAACGTCGGGGTCGCTGCGCCGATGGCGTTCTTCCCGTTCGGCGGCTCGCGCGCCTCCTTTTACGGCGACCTGAAGGCCCAGGGCTCCGACGCGATCGCCTTCTACACCGACCGCCGCGTCGTGATCTCGCGCTGGTAGCGCGGCCGCGTCATCTTCGCGGCACCGGAATGCGGGCGACGGCGCGCGACGCGATGCTGCCCAGATACAGGTAGCCGTCGATCTCGGTGGCGCTGGTGACGGTGGGAAAGGCGCCGCCGTGATCCTGGAGGTCGTGGCGGACCTCGCCCGATTCGCTCAGCCCGATCACCCAGCCCAGGGGCTCGATGTCGGGAGGCCCTACGCCCGGCACGCGGAGCAGCATCTCGCGCAGGCGCGGCCAGCCGGCGAGGCGCTCGAGCGGCCGCGACCGGGCCGCCGGCAGCGCCACCCAGAAGAGGTCGCCCGCGGGCGACAACGACAGGTTGTCGGGATAACCGGGCAGCGCCTCGACGAACGGCGCGGCGCGGCGCTCGCCGCCGGCGATCTCGTAGCGGGTAATGCGCGCGTACAGCGTCTCGGCCACCAGCACGTAGGTCTCCCCCGGCCCGATCGCCACGCCGTTGGGAAAGCCGAGCCCTTCGAGGTGGACCGAGGTCTCGCCGCTCGCGGGGTCGTAGCTCAGCAACCGGCCCGTGGGGCGCCCTTCGACCAGGTCGAGCATGTAGTCGTGCTGGTCGAAGCGCTGCGAGGAGTCGGTGAACCAGATCGTGCCGTCCGCACCGATGTCCAGGTCGTTGACGAACTTCAACGACGTGCCGTCGAGCTCGCCGGCCAGCACCTCGACGGCGCCGTCGGGCCCGACCGCCAGCAGGCCGCGGAAGGCGTCGGCAACGATCAGCCGGTCGCCACGCGGGTCGAACTGCAGCCCGAGCGGCCGCCCGCCGGTGTCGGCGAAGGTCTGCGGCGGCTCGTCGCTTTCCGGATCGAAGCGGACGATGCGGCCGTCCTGCAATCCCGTGTAGATGAGCCCGTCACGGCCCCGCGCCACGGCCTCGGGGCCGTCGCCCACCTCGACGAGGATCTCGACCGCGGCGAGGGCATCGTTGCGCGCAAAGGGCCCCGTGAAGCCCGGGTCCGCGGCCGGTCGCCAGGCGACGGCGTCGATGGGGACCGGCCAGAAGAGCAGGTACATCCCCGCCGAGGCGAGCAGCAGCCCGACAACGATGCCGGTTCGTGCTCTTCTTGATCGGGGCCTCCGATGCCGGTTCGTGCTCTTGTTCATCGGGGCCTCCATCGACTGCGGTACGGGACGACGAATGTTGCGGATGGTAGCGGCGTGCGGATCGAATGCCGGCGGGAGCCGATGAGCCACCGATCCGCGTCCATCAGCGAAGGCCGAGCTGGACCTCGAGGGCCGCGTCCAGATCGTTCCGTTCGTCGTCTTCGAGCCGACCGATGACGTCGCCGATCCGCTTCTTCGAGATCGTCCGGATCTGATTCGCGACCGCCCTCGACGGCCTCTCGACACCGCTGCTCGCCGAGCCGATCCGAGCCTCGTAAGGCCGCAGCTCCCGCTTCGGAAGCCCGGTGACAGGGACCACCTGCACCACGGCGTCGAAACGGCACGCCGCATCGTTCGAGACGATCACCGCCGGGCGCGTCTTGCGGATTTCCCCGCCGACCGCAGGATCGAAGCGCACCGTGACCACCGCGCCGCGGGTGAGGGTGTGGCTCACTCGGTCACCTCGGCATCGACTGGTTTCCACTCCTCGTGGAGGCGCTCCGATTCCGGAGCATCCTCCCGGTACGCCGTTTCCAACAGCTCCTCGAGCTCGCGCACCCGGTACTCCTCCACCGCCTCCGCCACGACGGCGCTCGCGTTCGGCTTGGAGCGAAGATAGGTCGCGAGATCCTCCGACACCGAGACCGTCAATTTTATCTTACTCATGATATGACCTTCTGGACGTCTATAGTGCCATACCCGGATCGGTCGAGCAAGGCGGGCTGCCTGGAGCTAGCCGAGCCTAGCGCTGAATGATCTGTGCGCGAGCCGCCATGATCTGCTGCCAGCCCTCGGCGAAGGCGCGTGCGGCGCGCTCATCGAGCATGAGGCCCGCCTGGGTGAGCGAGCGCGCATCTTGCGCGTGGCCGGTGATTCCCCAGCTTTCAGGTGCGCACCCACGACGTCGACGAGCTGAGGTTTACGGCGTGGGGTGAGCGGGGCCTTCAGGGAGCGGGGCGGCGCGATGATCGACGGCGGCCCCCTCGTGCGATTGCGACGGCCGCCGTTGCCTGCCTTCAGCATTGCGCAGTATGCTTGCGCCGTTCCCTCACATCTGAAGAGTCCGCCGCCTATGGTCCGGTCGGAGCCTGCTCGATGATTGCGTTCGGCGCATTCCGCTACGACTCCGAGTCGCGGCTGTTGTATCGCGGCGACGAGGAGGTCCTGCTGCCTCCCCGGGTGGTAGCGGTGCTCGAGTCGCTGCTCAAGCGCCCCGGCAAGATCGTCCCCAAGGAAGACCTGCTCGCCTCCGCCTGGGAGGGCGCCTTCGAGACTGGGTTACCTCGAGTACGGGCGCAATTACGACGTTTCCGGTGACGGAAAACGCATTCTCGCCGCCGTGCCCGCGGAGGGCAGCACCACTGTCGACGAAAGGGAATCGGATCCATGAGGATTGGCCGCTGCCTCTTCACGAGTGACCCTCTGTCGTCGTGCGGCACGAACAGAAGCCCCCGGTGGTCGGCGGTCGCCGGGATGGCCGTGCTCCTCCTGCTCGCTCTGCTGCCGGCCGCGGCCGGGTTCCCCTCCCAGCAGGCGTCGCCGCAACGGATCTTTCTCGGCCCGGACGGCGAGCCCCTGCCCTTCAGGAACGATGAGGAAATCCTGGAGTTCCTGCGGCAGGCGGAGGTGGTGTCGATGAAGCGCATCCCGGTGGGCGTCACCCGCCCGCAGGAGGTGCTGCTGGAAAGAAACGGGGTGCGCGCCCGCGCCGCCTACCGCGACTTCGACGAGACCTACCAGCGGGCCAGGTTGAACGACGGCTCATTCTTCATGAGCCTGCGCGACTCCTTCATCCACGAGGCGGCTGCTTACGAGATGTCGCGGCTGCTCGGACTCGACAACGTCCCCCCGGCCGTGCCGCGCCGGCACGCCGGCAAGAACGTGACCGTGCAGCTATGGATCGAGGACGCCATGAGCGACCCGGAGCGCCGCGAGTCGGGCCTGCAGCCCCCGCGCCAGGTCGAGTTCCGCCTCCAAGTCCAGACCATGTACCTCTTCGACGACCTGATCGGCAACGTCGACCGCAACGAGGGCAACCTGCTCTTCGATCGAGAAACCTGGAAGCTGTGGATGATCGATCACACGCGTGGGTTCCAGCGCACCACCGAGGTTCGCAACACCGAGAGGATCACGTGGTGCCGGCGCGACGTGTGGGAACGCCTGCGCACGCTGGAGCGCGCCGACGTCGATGCAGCCCTCAACAGGCTCGTCGGCCGCTACGAGATCGACGCCCTGTTCGAGCGCCGCGACAAGCTCGTCGCGCACATCCAGGCGCGGATCAACGAATTCGGCGAGGGCGCTGTTCTCCTCGCGGAGCGCTGAGGGATCCGCGGCGCCTAGCCCGAATTTCTCACCGCGATTCTGCTGCGGGAGCGAAGAGACGCGTGTCTACAGTGCGCTGGGTCGGTCTCCTCGTAGGTGGACGTCTTGCTGCCCCGCTGGTTACCAGCGCTCGCTCGTCACTTCGGCCAGCACCGCGTTTCTCGGGTTGAGGACGAGGTCGCGAACCTCGGCGCCGGCCGGCAGCTCGAAGCTGAACTCGTTCAGCGCCTCGTTGACCTCCACCCTCAGCACCGCGAAGCGATCGTCGCCGGTTTCGATGCGCACGGGTACGTACATCCGGAAGGGGACATCCGGCTCGACCGTCTGGCGGATGCGGAGCTTGACGGCCGTGCGGCCGCCGGCGCCCTCCTCGGTCGTCCAGGCGTAGTGATACGTGGGCACGGCGGTGCCATATACCCACTGGTCGAAGAACCAGCCCATGTCGACGCCGAAGTGCTTCTCGACGACGGCGCGGAAGCTCTCGGTGCTGGCCTCGCTACCGGCGTGGCTGGCCACGAAGTCGCGCATCATGTTGCGCCAGGCCTCGTCGCTGCTCGCCGTCCAGTCGTACATGAGCATGCGCAGCATGTGCAGGACGTAGGCGCCTTTCTCGTAGACGAGCATCGCGTAGTCGATCGGGGTCTCCGAGGACGACAGCCGAGTGCCCAGCGCGATGGGCCCCGACCAGCTGCCTTCCGAATTGCGGCGCGTCAACCCCGACGGCATCCCGAAGCGGCGGAAGCCGGCGTTGCCCCTCTTGAACACGTCGTTGCGCCAGCCGGCGGTCATCTCGTCGAGCAGCCCGGGGTCGTCGCGATAGACGGCGGCGTACAGCGCCCCCGAGTACTCGGCGAAGCCCTCGGAGATCCACTGGTCCCGATAGCTCTTCCAGCCGACGATGTGTCCCCACCACTGGTGCGCGGTCTCGTGGCCGCGGAACGCCTCGGTGTGACCGGGAACCTCGCTCACGAAAGACCCCGCCGCCAGGTGTAGCAACCCCGGGAACCCTTGCCCGTGGGAATACGGAATGCGCGTCGCCGACATGTACGAGAAGGGGTAGCTGCCGAACATCTCGCTGAACATGACCAGGCTGTTGCCGACGTCGACGCCGACGTTGAACAGCATGTCGCCGCCGAAGCCGGTGGTGTTGCCGAACACCGTGATCGGCGGCGCATCTTCGACCTCGATGGTGCGGGTTTCCATGCCGCCGTAGTTGAACGCCACGAAGGCCACTGGCAACCGCTGGTGGAAGCGGGCGACGCGCCGGTCGCCCTCGATCTCGTCGGATACGAGCTCGCCGCTGGCGAACAGCTTGTCGCCCTTGTCGACGTTGAACGTCATGTCGAAGGTGGCGCGCTGCAGGTAGCCGATGGTCGGGAACCAACCGGTGGTCACCTTGATCGCGTACTCACTGCGCCCGTAGACGCTGTCGATGAGGTCGCCGCCGTACACGAACCCCACGCGCACAGGCCTATCCACCGGCAGCGGCTGCGGGAACACCACCGTGAGCGTGCTCTCGAAGGCATCGTCCTTGGCCGGCTCGCGGACGAAAAAGAGCGGCTTGCCGGCATCATCGAGCACCTCGTGGATCTCCACCAGCGGATGGGCGTCGAACTGCAGCGCCCGCCGCCCCGGCGCGGTGACCTGCATCTCGAGATCGGCGCGCGCCTCCTCGATCTTGTCGCGACGCAGCGTGAGGTCGAGGTCGTAGTGGATGGGCCGCGCCGCCGGCGGCTCGATGGCGCCGAAGCCGCCCCAGACGTCGAAGCGGTCCGCCCGGCGGCTCCAGCCGCTGAGCCGGTAGAAGTCGTCGCCCATGGGGTTCTGGGCGAAGTACAGCGGATCGCCGCGACGGCGCTCGATCCAGGCGGTGAACAGCCCGTCGCGCCCGTCGATCAGATCGATCAGGACGCGGCCGTCGGGGTTGCCTGAGCGCTCGCGGAAATGCTCGACGACCTGGTCACGCAACCTGAGCGCCTCTCGCGCCACCGTCGCCGCGTCATTGGCGGGCACCGCCCCGGCGACGTCGCGGCGGTCGCCTTCGGGCGCCCGGGTGCCCGCCACGAAGTCGGCGGTGGCGTCGGTGAAGCGCAGGTAGAGCCGCTCGAACTCCTCCTCCAGGGTCGCCTCATCGGTGAACTTTTCGAGCTGGTCGCGCTCGACGCCGGAGGGCGGCTCGTAGAAGAGCCGCCCGGCGCCGAGAAAGACGGCGCCGGTGACGCGCCCGGCGACCGGCTCCAACGGCAGCCAGTGACCTTCGGTCAGCACAAACGTGGCCGGGCCGCGGGTGATCTCGAGGTTGGCGACGCGCAGGGCGCGATCGAGGTCGAGGCCGGCGGCGCGCAGCGCCGCGTAGGTCGCCGCGGCGTCCGGCCCCGCGTCCTGCGCGGGGTCCGGTGTCGTGGCCTGCACGGAGTCGCCGGGTGCATCGCCGAGCTCGGTCGGGGCCTCAGGAATCCGTGCCCTGGTTTCGCGCGGCGCAGCGGGCGCATCCAGATGCATCGATGCCGCCCCGAGTCCCGGCACGATCAGGCCGACGAGAAGTGCCAGCGAGCTCATTCGCATCCACCGACCGTACGACATCGACCGGGCCGCGCGAAACCCGCACCCGTCGATCGCCGCTTCATCCACTCGAGGTCGGCCTTGACGTCCCCGCCGACGGCCATCAAACGCGCCAACGGCACGAAGACTGTGCCCGCCTCGCCGGCCGGCTTGGAGACGAGGCCGGTTCGGTGCGAAGATCGGGGCGCCGCCC
>DASWHK010000220.1:0-1589 GCA_036398215.1 Acidobacteriota bacterium
GGCGCGGCGGCCGCAAGCGGCATCGACGTGGCCGCGGCCCGGCTCGACCTGATCCGGCGCCGCGTCGTCCGCGAGGTGGCGATCGCCTACTTCGAGCTCGGGTACGTGGACCGTGCCGTCGAGATCGTCGCCGGGACACGACGCTTCCTGACCGACCTCGAGGAAACCGCCGAGGCCCGCTACGCGGTGGGCGAGGGCATCCAGCAGGACGTCTTGAAGGCACAGGTCGAGATCTCGGTCCTGCTCGAGCGCCTGGTGCTGCTCGAGCAGATGCGCGACACCGTCGAAACCCGGATCAACCGGCAGCTCGACCAGCCTGCGAGCCTGACGCTGCCGGCGCCGGAGCCGGTTCCCGCCCCGGCCTGGATCTTCGAGCTGGCGTCCCTCGAGGCCGAGGCCGTCGAGTCCTCGGCGCTGCTGCGCGAGCGCGCTCGCCAGATCGAGCAGCAGGAGGCCGCCCTCGCGGTGGCGCGCCGCGAGACCAAGCCCGACTGGATGCTGTCCGGCGCCTGGATGACGCGCGGCAGCCTGCCCGACGTCTGGGAGCTCAACGTCGGCATCAACCTGCCGATCTTCCGTGAGAACAAGCAGGATCGGGCGATCGCCGAGGCCGGTTCCGAGCTGCGCGCCCGCCAGCACGATCAGCGCGACGCGGGCAACGTCGTGGCCGCGGCCGTACGCGAGCAGTTCCTGCGCGCCGACCGCGCGACCCGGCTTACCCAGCTCTACTCCGCCGCCATCATCCCGCAGGCAATCCTGAGCCTGGAGTCGGCGACCGCCGGCTACGAGGTCGGGCGGGTCGACTTTCTCACGGTACTGGACAATGTCGTGACGCTGCTCACCTACCAGCTCGAGTACGAGCGCCAGCGGGCCGACTATCTGCAGGCGATCGCTGCCCTCGAGGAGCACGTCGGCCGCTCGCTGGGGGTGACGCCGGTCTTGATCCTGCCAGACGAGCGGGCGCCCGCGGCGCCCGAAGGGGAGCACGAGGTGGTCATCGGTGGAGGTGAGCGATGAACCGCAACCTGTTGCGCGTCGTGCTGGCCGTGGTCGTCGCCGCCGGCGTCGCCGTGGCGTTTCTCGCCGGGCGGATGAGCGTGCCGGCTATCACTGACATGGGGGCGATACAGGAAGCCGGGCCGGCGACGGCCGACGAGAATGCCGGCCGCGACATGGGTGCCATGACGGCTGCCGAGCCGGAGTCGAAGACCGCCGGCGGACAGGTGGCCGGCAGCGAGGGGATCGCCGACATGGCGCGACCCGCGGCCAGCGCCGATCAACCCATGCCCGCCGACGCCGTGATGATCACCCCCGAGCGCCAGCAGCTCATCGGCATCCGCACGGCGCGGGTCGAGCGTCGCAGCCTCGACCGCACCATCCGTACCGTCGGGGTGGTTGGCTACAACGAGCGCCGCGTCGCCCACATCCACACCAAGGTGACCGGCTGGATCGAGTCGCTGCAGGTCGACTCCACCGGCGAGCTGGTGGAGCAGGGCCAGCAGTTGCTCGAGATCTACAGCCCCCAGCTGCTCTCGACCCAGGAGGAGTACCTGCTGGCGCTGCGCGGCCGCGCCAGCCTCGGCGACAGC
>DASWHK010000221.1:0-11469 GCA_036398215.1 Acidobacteriota bacterium
GACGTGCGTGGGATGGGGCTCATGCAGGCGCTGGAGCTCGTCGTCGATCGCGATACCAAGGAGCCCGCGGCCGACGCCGCCAAGCAGATCATGGAAGAAACCAAGGCCCGCGGCCTGCTGGTCGGCAAGGGCGGGCTCTACGGCAACGTGATCCGCGTCGGGCCGCCCCTGAACATCACCGCCGAGCAGGTCGACGAGGGGGTGGAGAAGCTCTCGGCCGCCCTGGCGGCCTTGCCCTGAATCGCTGTCGTCGCGGCCTCGTGCATCTGAACTGGGTGCTCAGCGGGCGCGGTCGGGGCGAATGAAGACCTTGACGTAGAGCCACAGCCCCAGGGCGATCAGGAACGGGCTGCCGACGACCAGCCAGATCGGGCGGACGAGGGTGCCGAACAACAGGGTGATCACGCCGGCGACGAGCACCAGGCCGACCGCCCAGTCCGGGTGGGGGAAGGGCGAGCGCGGCTGCTTGCCGCCTTCGGCGTTTCCGGCATCCCTCTCGTGCTGTTCGTGGTCCGACACGTGGGCTTTCTCGTCGAGGCGCCGCGGCGACATCTTGTCCGCCGCCGCGCGAGGCGATCGGAGGTGGAGGACGAACGGCGAGCTGCGGGGCGAGAAAAAGGTCGGAGCGGATTCTAGCGCGCATCCGCTAGCAGGCCACGGGCTGCTAGGAGAAACCGAGAGGGATTCGCGTCTGCTAGAAGGAGGGCGGCGCGCCAACCGAGCCACCCGTTGAACGAGGGCCCGGTTGGCGCGCCTTTTCGAAGCTTTCCAGCTCCACTGACTATGACGCACCGGAAGCGAAAAAAGTTGCGTTCCCCGCCGCCGCGCGAAAGTCAGGCGTTCCCCGCCGCCGCGTGAAAATCAGGCGCGCCCCGTGGGTTTCCTGCCCCGCGAAGGGTGAAAAGACGGGGGGTTGTACCGGTTGACGGCAACGTGTACCGTCGGCTCGCCCGTTGAGGGAGGGCGGCGCGCCAGCCGAGCCCATGGCCGCTCCCCGTTGTGCCTGCGCACGGCCGGCGCGCCTTCACGCTATCGGCCCCTTGGATGAGCAAGACACATGCCATCCAGGGGGCCGGTCGTGCGTCTGGCCGCCATTCGCCGCGCTGCCGCCGCTGAGACGGCGTTCGTGGGTCAACGCAGCCGCGCTCCGGACGCCCCATCGTCCGCCGCGGCGGGCGCTCGTTCGGCTCCAAGTGTGCTGAAACCGGAACTGGGCGTGCCGCTTGTGGGACAGTAACGGTACCGACTTCGCCGTACCGTTCGGGAAGTGCGTATCCACGCCCGGGATCGTCCCGCGGAGGGACGTTTGCGGAGCCCAAGACGGACCGCCGGCCCCTTGGGCTGGTCGCTTGACGTACCGCCTCCAACGATCATGTACGTCTTGGTCGAAAACACCCCTGTTTGCACCATTTTATGTGCAAGCACCGGGGTTCTTCGACCTCCGGACGGTCCCGATGCCTGCCGGGTGAAGGGCGCCGCGTGCTCCGCCGCGCGATGATCGGCTCGACCATTCGTCGAAGGTCGACCATCGCCGGGGGATCGGGATCGCCTGAGACCGCTGCCGGTAAAGGGCCACGGCAATGTTGCTGGTGAATCAGTGAATAATGTGACGCTTCCATTCCATGCGGGCGGGAAACGAGCCACTTCCCTTGTTTCTGACGTACAGCTAGGATGCTTTGTGTACGTCGCAAGGGGAAACGCGTCCGAGGAAGTCGGACACGGCAGGTCACGAAACGAGCGGGCCTGCGCGCCACGAAAAGAGGTGGACGATGCAAACCAAATTGACCCTGCGGCTGGATGCGGAGCTGATCGCCAGGGCGAAGCGCTATGGGAAGCGCACCGGGCGCTCGGTGTCGCGGATGGTGGCGGACTACTTCGCGCTGCTCGACCAGGACATCGTCGGCGACGACGGCGAGCAGATGACGCCGATCGTCGCCTCGCTCCACGGGGCGTTGAGCAACCTCGAGATCGACGCCGGCGAGCTGCAGCGCGAGATGCTCGAGGAGCAGCTGTGAGGACGGCATCGGCAGCAGAGGACGGGCGGCGATGAAGGTCGTCTGGGACGCCGACGTCGTTCTCGACGTCTTGCTGGCGCGCGAGCCGCAGGTCATCGGGGCGGCGCGCCTGATGGCGATGGTGGAGCGCGGCGAGCTGGGCGGCTATCTGTGCGACACGACGGTGTTGGTCCTGTACGCGGTCGCCAGGCGCCTGGTCGGTGAGGAGCGCGCCGACCGCGAGCTGCGCAAGCTGCTGCTGCTGTTCGACGTCGCCGCGGTGAACCGCGTCGTGCTGGAGTCGGCGCTGATCAACAAGGCGCTGCAGTTCCAGCACGCCGTCCTCTACGAGGCGGCGCGCCACCTCGGCGCCGAAGCCGTGGTGACCCGCAGCTTCCCGGCGTTCCGCGGCGCACAGCTGCCGGTGGCCACCCCCGAGAAGCTGCTCAAGATGCTCAGCCAGCGCGGCCGCCGTCACGCCGAGGCCTGGAGCCAGCCAGGTCGTTGAAGAAGTTCGTTGCCGCAGCGCTCGGGCCGGGGTGCCCGTTTTCCTCCCGCCGCCCGTGCTCCCGGCGTTTGTGCTCGCGCCCCTTGCGTCCGCCCGCTTCGCGACCCGTGAAGAAGGTCGGCTTAGCGGGAAGACTCCCGGCGCATGCGCAGCAGCAGGTAGCCGCCCCACGCCAATGCCAGGGCGATGGCGAGGGCGCCCAGCAAGTGGCTGGTTCGCGCCAGTACCCGGTCGTACTCGAGCAGGCCGAGGCGGGTCAGCAGGTTGTTCCAGTCGTGGTAGCCGGGCGCGTCGCGGCCGGTGACGCCGCCGAGCAGTTGCAGCCGTTGGGCGCGGGCGTCGTTGATGTAGGGGGCGAGGTCGATCAGGTTCTGGCCGGCCCACCAGAGCATCACCGAGGCGGCGAAGCCGTTGCGCTGGCGCAGGAACGCCGCCAGGCAGATGGCCGGTATCAGGACCTGGAAGAGGGAGCCGCCCAGCGTCGACATGAAGCTCCCCAGCGGGATCAAGATGATGTGGCCGGCCTCGTGGAACACCAGGTTGGCCATCCCGACGATGTAGTCGAAGATCGACACCTTGGTCTGCGAGCGGTAGACGTCGAGGGTGGCGTAGAACCAGCCGTAGTAGAGCAGGATCGACCACAGCGCGGCGCGCCCCCAGAAGTCGACGGGCCCCTCGCTCGCCGGGGTTGCGAGGGCCGCGGCGCGGAGCTCGTCCCAGCGGCCGGGGGACCGGCGGGCGGCTCCATCGTTCGCCGCGCCGATCGGCTGCGCCGCGGCGTCGCGACGCATGTTCTGGCGGGCCCGCGGCGGCGCCGCCCGGCGCCGGTTCGGCGGCGGCTCCGGCTCGGCGGCGGGCATCAGCCCATCTCGCGGGGCGTCGGCTGGTCGTGGCCGCGGATGGAGTTGGGCACGTAGGGGGCCTCGAGTCGGGCGATCTCCTCGGCGCTCAGCTCGACGTCGACGGCGGCGCAGGCCTCCGCGATGTGCTCGGCCTTGGTCGAGCCGATGATCGGCGCCACCACGCCGGGCACCGAGAGCATCCAGGCGAGCGCCAGCGCTGCCGGGCTCTCGTTGCGCTCGGCGGCGAGCTCGAGCAGCGCGTCGACCACCAGGAAGTCCTCGTCGCGCGAGTACATCTGGTCGGCGAAGTCGTCGCTCTTGGCGCGGGCGGTCTCGCCCCCGGCGCGGGTGCGGCTGCCGGTGAGCAAGCCGCGCGCCAGCGGGCTCCAGGGGATGACCCCCACCCCCTGATCGACGCACAGCGGGATCATCTCGCGCTCCTCCTCGCGATACAGCAGGTTGTAGTGGTTCTGCATCGAGATGAAGCGCTGCCAGCCGTTGGCGGCGGCCGTATACAGGGCCTTGGAGAGCTGCCAGGCGGCCATGCTGCTGGCCCCCAGATAGCGGACCTTGCCGCCGGCCACCAGCGCGTCGAGGGCGGCGAGCGTCTCCTCGATCGGCGTCGCCGGGTCCCAGCGATGGATCTGATAGAGGTCGATGTAGTCGTGGCCTAGCCGGCGCAGCGAGTCCTCGCAGGCGGCGACGATGTGCTTGCGCGACAGGCCCTGGCGGTTGGCGTGGGTCGCCTTGCGCTCGGAGAGCGGGAACCCCTCGGTGACCGGGAAGAACACCTTGCTCGCCAGCACGTAGTCGTCGCGCGCCGCCATCTCGGCCAATAGCTTGCCGGTGACCTCCTCGCTGCGCCCTGCCGAGTACATGTCGGCGGTGTCGAAGAAGTTGACCCCGGCCTCGAGCGCGGTGCTGAAGTGCCGCCGGGCCTCCTCCTCGCCCAATGTCCAGGGGCGCCACTCGGGGTCGCCGTAGGTCATGCAGCCCAGGCAGATCCTCGAGACCTCCAGGCCGCTGTTGCCCAGTCGCTGGTATTGCATCGTCGCCGCCCTTTCCCGTTCGCCGCCTTCGGTCTAGCCGGCCTCGTGAACGACCCGGCCGCCGGCGATGGTCATCGAGATCCGCCCCTGCAGCAAGCGCTCGGGCGCCTCGCTGCCGACCACCAGCGGATCGATGCTCATCACCGTGATGTCGGCCCAGTACCCCGGGATGAGGGCGCCGGAGCGATCCTCGGTGAAACCGGCGCGCGCCGCCCAGCTCGTGTAGCCGCGGATCGCCTCCTCGGCGCTCATCCGCTGGCCAGGGTACCAGCCGCCCGGCGGTTGGCCTTGCCGGTCGCGGCGGGCGATCGCGGAGTGCAGCCCGTAGAAGATGTCGTGGTCCGAGCCCGGCAGGTCGGAGCTGAAGACCAGCGGCACGCGCAGGAGCCGCAAGCTGCGCCAGGCGTAGGCGCCCTGGAGACGCTGCTCGCCGAGCCGCTCGAGCGCCCAGGCCTTGTCCTCCATGGCGTGCCCGGGCTGCATCGAGGCGGTGATCCCGAGGCTGCGGAAACGCCAGAAGTCGCGCGGGTGGATCACCTGGGCGTGCTCGATCCGGTGGCGCAGGCCGGCCGCTTGCGGGTGACGGTCGAGCGTCCGGGCGAAGAAGTCGAGGGTCTCGCGGTTGCCGGCGTCGCCGATCGCGTGGACGCTGGCCTGGAAACCGGCGTCCATCATCGCGGCGAGCAGCGGCTCGTCGAAGCCGTACTGCTCGCCGCTGACGCCGCGGTGGCCGGGCCGGTCGGTGTAGTCGGCGAGCAGCCGCGCGCCGCGCGAGCCGAGGGCGCCGTCGTAGAAGGCCTTCACCGAGCGGGTGATCAGGAAGTCGGTGCCGTCGGTGTCCGGCCCCCAGGCCATCCACTGGCGCAGCAGCTGCTCGTCGGCGGCCGAAAGCATCGCGTACACGCGAATCGGCAGGCGGCCGGTGGCGCCGAGGTTTTCGAGGGCCCGCAGCTGGTGGGCGTCGACGCCGGCCTCGTGGACCATCGTGTAGCCGGCCGCCGCCATCGCCTCCAGGCCGGTCGAGAAGCGCTCCTCGAGGCGCGCCAGGTCGGGGGGCGGGACGGCGTCGGTGAGCAGGCTGGTGGCGCGGTCGAGCAGCAGGCCGGTGGGCGCGCCGGAGGCGCCGCGCTCGATGCGCCCGCCTTCGGGGTCCGGGGTCGCGGCGCTGATCGCCGCGGCGTCGAGCGCCATCTGGTTGCCCCACACCGCGAAGCTGTGCAGGCCGCGCATCAGCACCGGATGGTCGGGCACCCGCTCGCTGAGCAACCGCTTGTCGGGGTAGTCGTTGGCCCAGGCGCCCTCGTCCCAGCCGTAGCCGATGATCCACTCGCCGGCAGGGGTCTCGGCGGCGCGCCGTGCGACCCGCTCGACCGCCTCCGCCTCGTCGGCGACGCCGACCAGGTCGACCTGCTCGAGCGTGGCGCCGAGGTTGGCGACGTGGGTGTGGGCGTCCACCAACCCGGGCAGCACCGTGGCTCCTTCGAGGTCGATCACCCGAGTATGCTCGCCGATGAAAGCCTCGGCCCCGGCGTCGTCGCCGACGTAGAGAATGGCGCCGCCCTCGGTGGCGATCGCGGTGGCGTCAGGGTGCCAGCCTTCGGGCCCGAAGGGGGCGTTGGCGGCCGGCGTCCCGTCGAGGCCGGGCTCGTCCCAGGTGAAGGTGTAGACGCGGCCGTTGCGCAGGAGCAGGTCGGCGGCCGGCAGATCGACCGGCCGTGCGCACCCGGCGGCGGCCGTCAGCGCCGCGGCCCCGATGAGAATCGCCCTGTGTGCCAGCCGCATGGTCAGCGCACCAGCCAGCCGCCGCGGCTGCGGGCGTAGCCGATGAGCAGCTCGACGCTGCGGCCGTAGCTGGCGATGCCCCCGGGGACGCGGTTGGTGCGCAGGTAGGCGTCGTTCATCGAGGAGGCGGCGCGGCTGGCCGGGCCCTCGAACTGCTCCCAGTAGCGGCGCGCCGCATCGATGTCGCGCTGCACGCCCGGCAGGCGCAGGCGTACCAGGATGGTGGCGCGCTCCCGATCGGCGCGGCTGAGCACCCCCAGCAGCTGCTGCTGGGCGAACACGTAGGCGCTGTAGCGCGAGTAGGCCCCCGGCGACATGGCGGCCGCCAGGTAGCCGGCGAAGTTCGCCTCATCCTCGGGCGCGTAGCCGCGCTGGTGCGACATCTCGTGGGCGATCGCCTGCGGCAGGCTCACCGCCGGCGTGCCGGCGTTGTAGTTGGCCTCCGCCGTCCAGGGGAAGTAGAAGCCCGAGGTCAGCCCGTAGTCCAGGAGGCGCGAGGCCAGCAGCGGCTTGGGGGCGCCGAAGCCGGCGATCGCCGCCGCTTGCGGGCCGAGCACCCCGTCGGCCTCCTCCCAGCCGGCCTCGAGCTGCTCGAGCAGCTCGTCGCGGCCGGGCGCCGCGGTGGGCCGCCCGAGGTCGGCGCCGAGCGTCAACCCGGCGTACTCGAAGTTCGCCGCCTCGACCATCTCCTGGGCGAGGCGGGCGATCTCCTCGACGCCGGCCTCGCGGCCGCCCCACTGCTGTCGCGCCTCGAGCGGCGGGCGGGCGTAGTGGAAGCCCCACAGCACGTAGAAGAGCGCCACCACGACGCCGACATCGGCGCCGAAGCGCAGGACGCCGGCGGCGAGGGCGTTGCCGAGGCGGCGGTCGCGGTTGCGTACCTGCGCGATGCCCGTCCCCATCCCCCAGAGCTGGCGGACGATGAAACCGACGACCAGCAGCTCGGCCAGCGAGATCGGCACGATTCCAGTCAGGCTGGAGAGCGGCGAGGCGAGCAGCGGACCGATGCCGCGGCCGTAGACGGCGTCCGTCACGCCGGGAAGCAGGGCGAGGAGCTGGAAGAGCGCGAAGGCCAGAGCGCCGGCCGCCATTGCGGCCAGCCGCCGTCGCCATTTCAGGTCGCGTCGCATGGCGCCTATGCTGTCACAGCCCCGCGCCACGGCGCGACCGAAAGCGCGCGCCAAGCGCGCGCCCCCCAACATGCGCGACCGGGAAGCGCGCGGCCTGTTGATATAGAACGACCGGAAGCGCCGGCCCGCTGCCGGGCTGTGACTTTGCAGTGCGAAGTACTTGACACAGCCAAATCCAGCCGACTACGATCGTCGACAGGTGTTCTCCTCGGGGCGCCGGGGCGCTGGAATGTGCGAACCGCCCGGATTCCGCTCGAGTTCGCACAGCGCGCGGCGGCAACGGCGGTTGCAACGACAACCGACAACCAGAAAGACACCAATGCCCATCGAACCACTGCACTCCGAGGCGGAAAGCAACCTGCGGTTCATCCGCGAGAAGATGGCGCACGCCTCGCGCTTCACCGGCGTGCCCGGCTGGGGGGGCGTGATGATGGGGGTCGTGGCGATCGTCGCCGCGGTCCTCGCCGCCCGCCAGGCCGATCCTCGCGGCTGGATGATCGTCTGGATGCTGGCGGCGCTGATCGCCGTGCTCATCGGCGGCTGGTCGATGGACCGCAAGGCCCGTGCCGCCGGAGCCCCCATGTTGTGGGGCAAGGGCCGCCGCTTTCTGCTCGGCCTGCTGCCGCCGCTCTTCGCCGGCGCCGTGTTGACCGGCGTGCTTTTCGCCGCCGGCAACTACCAGGCGATCCCGGGCGTCTGGCTGCTGCTGTACGGGGCCGCCGAGGTCACCGGCGGGGCCTACTCGATCCGCTTGATCCCGGTGATGGGCATCTGCTTCATGCTGCTGGGAGTCGCCGCCTTCTTCGTGCCGCTCGAATGGGGCAACTGGCTGCTGGCGCTGGGCTTCGGGGGCCTGCAAATCGGCTTCGGCATCGCCATCGGCCTCCGGCACGGGGGCTGATCCGAAATGATGACGGAGGTGAGCAAACGATGACGAATCGAGGAAGATCGAGCGACAAGGCGGCGGCGCGCGCGATCGCGCCGTCGAAGGCTGGCGGTGGCGGCAAGGCCCGCGCCCCCGACGCGGCGCCCGGCAATCCGGCGTCGCGCGACGTCTACCGCGTGTTCCGCGGCCAGACCGGCGGCCAGGGCAGCCCGGTGCCGCGGCTGATCCACCAGCGCACCCGGCTGGCGATCGTCAGCATGCTGGCGGTCAACGAGTCGCTGGCATTCAACGAGCTCAAGGAGCTGCTCGGCGCCACCGACGGCAACCTCAGCGTCCACGCCCGCAAGCTCGAAGATGGCGGTTACATCGACTGCAAGAAGTCGTTCGAGGGGCGCGTGCCGAAGACCGAGTATCGGATCACGGCCAAGGGGCAGCGCGCTCTCGAACGCTACCTCGACCACATGGAATCGCTCATCCAGGCCGTGCGCGAGGGTTGATCGCGTGTCCCGAGCGGCGGGAGGGGCAGGAACCACGATCAGCCGACGAACCACCCCGGCGCGCTCGCCGTCGGCGGTCGAGCGGCGGCTCCTGGATGCCGCGGCGGCGGGCGATTCGCCCACGGTGCGCGCTCTGCTCGAGTCCGGCATCGACGTCGACATCTCCGATGAGCGCGGCCGTACACCGCTGATGCGGGCGGCCTGCAACGGCCACCTCGCCGCGATGCGCGTGCTGGTCGAGGCCGGCGCCGTGTTGAATCGTCGCAACCGCGACGGCTGGCCGGCGCTGATGGAGGCGCTGCACGCCGATCGGCCCGCCGCCGCCACCGCGCTCCTCGAATGGGGGGCCGATCCCGGCGGCGGCGACGACTCCGGCTACACGCCGCTCATGTTGGCGGCCGGCCGCGGCGATCCTCGGACCGTTGCCAAGCTCCTGGAGCACGGCGCCGACCCGCGCGCCGAGCTGTTCCTCGGCTTCACCGCGCTCGACTACGCGATCGGCTACGGGCAGCGGGAGGTCGTCCGCCTGCTGCTGGCCGCCGCCCCCGACCTCAAGGCGCGCCGCAACGGCGCCCGCCGCGCCGTCCTGGCGCTCGCCGGCTACGACGGCGACAGCGAGCTGCTGGGGCTGCTGCGGTAGCCGAGCAGCTCGGCGTGCGCGTATGGTTCGGCGTCACCGGCGCACGGGCAGCCGGTCGTATTCCTCTGGTTCTACATCCGGCACTTCGTCGAGTATCGCTCGAAGCTGCGCCCGGCTCCCCTTGGAAGCACGCTGCTGGAGGTAGTCGAGCGTCATCAACGACGACATCTTCTCTGCTACCGCAGAGTTGATGAGCTGGTTGATGGATATGCCTTCCTGCTTGGCGAGTTTCTTGAGATGTTTGTGAAGTGAGTTCGGCATGCGAAGGCTGAGCGTCGCCATAGTCATCCTCCAATGCGCTCGAGCAGCTCGGCGGGGGGCAACACCTCGATCCCAAACTTCTCGGCGCCCACGAAATGCCTCACGTTGTGCGTAATGATTGCCCGACAACGCCCGGCGACGGCGGATTCCAAGACGAGTTCATCCAGCGGGTCCCTCAAATGCGGGCGCCATAAGAAAAAAATTTCGTGCAAATGAGCCAAGCTGCAAAGGGAGTTCAAGAGCGTGTCGAGCTTGGACCGTGTGAGGTTCGTGTGCCGTAAGTGCTTCACCAAGGTGGCCTCGTACTCCAACACGAGTGGCGGCGACAAGCAGATCTCGACTTCGCCGGACTCCACAAGCTCAAAAACCGCAAATGAGGCGCCGCGCTTCGAGCGCATAGCCGCCACGACGACGTTCGTATCAAGAACGACCCGCCACTTCATTTCGGTATCGTATACAATACCAGTGTCGCGGCACAAGCCAGCAACTCAAAGTGGGGCGACACGTCCATGTGCGGCTCGAAGATGAGGAACGAGCGTCAGGCCTCGGCGATGACCTTGCCGACCGCCTCGACGAAGCGCGCCCAACCCTGCGTCTGCGACGCCAGGTGCCGCTTGCCCGCCGCCGTCAGCCGGTAGTAACGGGCCCGCCGGTTGGCCTCGGACCGCCCCCAGCTCGATTGCACCCAGCCCTTTTTCTCCATGCGGTACAGCGCCGGGTACAGCGACCCCTCCTCCACGCGTAGCACGTCGTCGGTGGTCTCCTGGATCGCCAGCGCGATGGCGTAGCCGTGCATCGGCTCGTCGCCCAGCGTCGACAGCACCAGCATGTCGAGCGTGCCGCGCAGCACCGTCATCTGGTCGCCGGCGAGGTCCTGCTTGCGCTTCGGGGGCTTGCTCACGGCCATTGCCTTTTCATTTGCCTCGCCTCGGGCATGGCCGCTTCTTTCCCTGTGTCCCCGCTATCGGCGGCCGCTGGTCGTTGTCGCGCCGGCTCATTGTTCCCGCAGCGCGGTCAGCGGGTCGATGCGCGTGGCGCGTCGCGCCGGCACGTAGGAGGCGGCCAGACCGACCGCCGCGATGAGCGCGGTCAATGAAGCATAGGTCAGTGGATCGGTGGGGCTGACGCCGTACAGGAATGATTCGAGCAGCCGCGAGACGGCGAAGCACCCGGCCAGTCCGAGGGCGATGCCGACGCCGACGATGAGCGATCCCTGCCGCAGGACCATGCGCCGGATCACCGATGGGGAGGCGCCGAGCGCCACGCGCACGCCGAGCTCTCGGGTGCGCCGGCCGACCGAGAACGCCATGAGCCCGTAGAAGCCGATGACCGCCAGTAGGACGGCAATCGTGCCGAACACGCCCATCAGGGTCATGTAGAAGCGCGGCCCGTTGGCGGATTCGTACACCACGTCGTCCATCGTGCGCAGGTGATCGATCGGCATGCTCGGGTCGATCTCGGCGACGATCTCGCGCGCCGGGCCGGCAAGGTCCTGCGGCCGGCCGCGCGCCTGCAGCAGGAAGGTCATGCGCGGGCTGCCGCCCGAGAGGAAGTCGATCCACACGGTCGGGCGCGGTCGTTTGGAGCCGGGCTGCCGGAGGGTATCGGCCGCGACGCCCACAACCACGTGGTGCTCGTCGACCCGCCGGTCGGCGACATACTCGCCCAGCGTTCCCTGCGGGAGCTGCGGGCTGACGCGCTTGCCGAGCGGATCACCGTCCGGGAAGAGAGAGCGCGCGGCGGTCTCGCTGAGCACGATCTCGGGCGCCCCCTCCGCCGGCGAGCGCAGCGCGCGGCCGCGCAGCACCGCAATGTCCATGACCGCGTGGTAGTTGGCCGAGGCGAATTCGAGCCACACGGTCGGCGGGTTCTCGTTGCCG
>DASWHK010000222.1:0-2285 GCA_036398215.1 Acidobacteriota bacterium
TCATAGCCCATCATGCGGGCTGTATCCGTGGGACGGGCCGCAGTTCATGACGGGGATATATACCACGGTCTGTCTTTACGTGGCTATGTCTCGGAAGCTCACGGACTGTTTGGATGCGGTCGGGCCGTCCTGCAGATGCAGCACGATTGAGCGGCAGCTCAGGGTCAAATCCGGAAGTGCGTGGGGTGGCCGCTGGGGGCAGCTTTTCGATCCCCAAGCGGACCTCACGCGCCATTCTTTTGAACGAATCTGAATGTCGCGCCTCAGCGCCGCGGCGGGTTGGCGAGGTCGAGCTGGTCGCGGCTGAGCTGGAAGCTGACCACGACCTCGTACTCCCACGGCGCGCGCGCGCCGCCGGCGGGGAAGGTGAGCGAGATCTCCTCGGGCTCGGTGAGCGCGAACCGCTGGCCCTCCTCGGGCAGCGGAATCTCGGCGGTGAACTCCTGGCGGCTGACGATCTCGCGGTCGGGGCCGAGCAGGGCGACGAAATAGGGCAGCCGCTCGACCTCGGCGGGCGGGGCGGCGGGGCCGCGCGAAATGCCGACGACCAGCGCCAGGTCGAGCACCATGCCGGCGTTCGCATCCTCCGGGTCATCGTAGGTACAGGTCGCTTCCGCCGACACGAAGCTCGCCTCGACCTCGAGGCTGGCGCGCTCCGGCTCGGCGCCCGCGCGGTAGCGCAGGTAGCGCTCGCCGGCGCCCAGCACCCGCACGTAAGGGCATGGCAGCGACACCGATTCGTCCTTGGCGAACGGGTTGCAGCCGGCGCCGGGTGCCGCGATCGCCGCGGCGAGCGCCAGGCGCAGTGCCGCCCGGGCGGCGGCCGAGGCGAGAGTGGCGGTCAAATCGTCTCGTGCGTGCCGTCGCAGTACGGGCGGTTGCCCGTCCGCTTGCAGCCGCACAGCCAGACGGTCTCGTCCGCGGCCGCCGTCCACACCACCGGGGTATGGCCGGTGCCCTTGTGCGAGCCGTCGCAAAAGGGCTGGGTGCGGCTCCGCCCGCAGGCGCACCAGGCGTACTTGGCGCCGGCCCTGACCGCGACCTCGTAGGGCCCCTTCTGGGCGACAAGCGCTTCCAGCATTCGGCACTCCCGGATGGCGGCGAGGATCGCGGCGCGGGGCGATTATGTCACACGAGCCCCGGCGCACAAGCCGCGCCCGCCTCTCCCCATGGCCGCGGGAATCATCTAGAACGGCGGCCGTGGCGGTTTACACGGACATCTCGGACGCCGAGCTCAAGGGCTTCCTCGCGGCCTACGACCTGGGCACGCTGATCTCGTTCATCGGCATCGCCGAGGGGGTCGAGAACAGCAACTACCTGCTGATCACCGACGCCGGGCGCTACGTGCTGACCATCTACGAGAAGCGCGTCCGCCGCGAGGACCTGCCGTACTTCCTCGACCTCATGCGGCATTTGGCGGCGCGCGGCGTCGCCTGCCCCAACCCGATTTCCGCCCGCGACGGCGCCACCTTGCGCGAGCTCGCCGGCAAGCCGGCGGCGCTGGCGAGCTTCCTCGAAGGGGTGTGGCCGCGCCGCGTCTGGCCCGAGCACTGCCAGGAACTTGGCGCGGCGCTGGCCGCCCTCCATCTCGCCGGACTCGACTTCCCGGGGCATCGCGACAACGACCTGTCGGTGGCCAGCTTCCGGCCGCTCTACGAGCGCTCGCGGGCGCACGCCGACCAGGTCATGGCCGGGCTCGGGCGCGAGCTCGAGGCCGAGATCGCGCTGCTCGAGAGCGACTGGCCGGCGGACCTTCCGGCCGGCGTCATCCATGCCGACCTGTTCCCCGACAACGTGTTCTTCAGCGGCGGGCGGGTCAGCGGCGTGATCGACTTCTACTTCGCGTGCAACGACTTTTTCGCCTACGACATCGCCGTCTGCCTGAACGCCTGGAGCTTCGAGCCCGACGGCGACTTCAACATCACCAAGGCGCGCCTCCTGCTGTCGGCCTATCGCCGGCTGCGCCCGTTCTCGGACGCCGAGCTGCGGGCGCTGCCGCTGTTGTGCCGGGGCGCGGCGACGCGCTTCCTGCTGACCCGGCTGTACGACTGGCTGAACACGCCGGCGGACGCGCTGGTCTCGCCCAAGGACCCGCTCGAATACCTGCGCAAGCTGCGCTTCCACCGCGGGGTGACCAACCCGGGCCAATACGGGCTCGATTGAGCGATGGCGGCAGCCGACGTGGTCGACATCTTCACCGACGGCGCCTGCGCCGGCAATCCCGGCCCCGGCGGCTGGGGCGCGGTGATGCGCTACCGCGGCGTCGAGCGCGAGCTCAGCGGGGC
>DASWHK010000223.1:0-10847 GCA_036398215.1 Acidobacteriota bacterium
ACGACGGCGATGGCGGCGACGAAGGGGCTCTTCGAGAGGCCGCGGACGGCGTGCTTGACGTTACGGAGCATGTGACCTCGGGGCTCTCGGGGCCGCTGATCGGCGGGGGCGTGGTGAGAATGCCACAGGACGAGCGACGACGCGCGATCAATCGACGACCGCGTATCATGGGCGGGCGTGGCAACCCAGGCACATCAGAACCGAGGAGAAACCATGAAGCCCGTTACCGCGATTTCGCTGATCACGCTCGGTGCGCTTGCCGTCGAGCCCGGGTTGCTCGACGCGCAGCAACGCCAGGGGCGCGGCAACCAGACGCCGGCCATCCGGCAGCTCGTCTGGGTCGATCGATCCGGCGACGTTCAGGGGACCATCGGCCCGCAGATGAGCTCGATCCTCGACCCGTCCATCTCGCCGGACAGCAGCAAGGTCGCGGTGCGCGGCCGGCGGAACCAGGGCGAGACGGACTCCCTGTACATCCTCGAGGGCGGCACCGCGGAGCGGCTCACGACCAACGAGGGAGCGGAGCGCCACATGATCTGGTCGCCGGACGGGTCGCGGATCGCCTACTCGATCCAGAACCGGGGCGGGGTGTCGAATCTGTACGTCCGCGCCGCGGACGGCAGCGGCCGGGACGAGCCCCTCATCGAGAGCGAGGGGATGCACAAGTGGTACCCGTCGTGGTCGCCGGACGCATCGACGGTAGTTTTTCACACCAACGATCCGGAAACGCAGGCCCGGGACCTCTGGTACGTCAGCGTCGCGAGCGGCGCAACGGGCGTGCTGGTGGACGACGATGGCATCCAGGCGCTGGCGCGGATGTCGCGCGATGGACGCTTCGTCGCCTACCAGTCCGACCAGGACGGCCGGACGGAGATCTACGTGACCACCTTCCCGAGGTCCGGCGCGAGGTGGAAGGTGTCGACGAACGGCGGCACCTGGCCGAAGTGGAGCAACGAC
Source organism: Acidobacteriota bacterium (assembly GCA_036398215.1). Lineage (GTDB taxonomy): Bacteria > Acidobacteriota > UBA890 > UBA890 > UBA890 > DASWHK01. The sequence continues at coordinate 958 of DASWHK010000223.1, forward strand.
GAGCTCTTCTACTGGGAAGGCAATGCGCTCATGGCGGTCGACTTCTCGACCGAAGCTGGCTTCACCCCCGGCACACCGCGCCGGCTCTTCACCGGGGAGCAGGCCGGCATGGGCGCCGACAACAGGATGGATTCCTACAACCCCGAGTACGACGTCACCGCGGACGGCACCCGCTTCGTCGTGACGCAGAGGCTGGAGCGCTGAGGCAATACCGGGGGTGGATCAACGGTCGGGGCACGAGCACGTTGGCGCGGCCCCCGCGGAATGACCAAGCTCGCCGTCTCGACCATCGTGCCGACGACGGCTCGCCAAGTGCGTACTAAAAGACAGTGTTGGTCACCAAAAATCAACAAAACTCTGAATTTCTCACCTTGGGCTAACGAAAGTGCTTGAGTTGCCTCCGCCGTTTTGTTTTGCTTCGGATTGGACGCTCGCGTCCAGGCGGGAACTGGCCCTTACTAGGTAGGAAGACAAAATGCGCCGTCCGGCAGATGAGGGCTTCTCCCTGATCGAGCTGTTGATCGTCGTAGCGATCATCGGGATCATCGCCGCCATCGGTGTGCCGATGCTGATGGATGCGATCGACCGCGCCAAGCAGCGCCGCACCATGGGCGACATGCGCAGCCTGGTGACCGCCAACGGCACGTACATGGTCGACAACCAGCAGTACGCTCCGGCCCTGGCCGACCTGCAGGGCAGCGAGTACCTGCAGGTCGTGGTGCTCAACGACGCCTGGGGCAATCCTCTGGTGTACAACACCAACCAGACCAACTACACGTTGACCAGCCTCGGACAAGACGGCGCCGCCGGACCGGCGGCGCCGGTCCCCTGGGTCAACGATCCGTTCGAGCCCGACATCATCGTCGCCGACGGAGCGTTCACGCAGGCGCCGGAAGGCTAGACCGCGAGCGCCCGGCGGAGCAGCTCGACCGCCTTGGCGGCGTCCTCTTCGCTGAAGGTCAGGCAGGGCCGGAAGCGGATCGAGCGCGGCCCGCAGATCAGGGTGGCCAGACCGAGATCCCAGCAACGGGTCCGCACCTGGTTGCGCCGCTCGCCGTCGGGGAGGTCGAGGGCCAGCATCAGGCCGCGGCCGCGGACGTTGGTGACCTCGTCGAGCTCGACCTCGACGGCGAGGAGGTCGCGCTTGAACGCCTCCCCCACGAGGGCGGCGTTGTCGACCAGGTGGTCTTCGTCGATGATCCGCAGGTAGCGGGCCGAGCGCACCATGTCGACGAGGTTGCCGCCCCAGGTCGAGTTGATCCGGCTCGAGACCTTGAAGACGTTGGTCTCGACCTCATCGATCCGCCGCGTGCTCATGATCCCGCACACCTGTGTCTTCTTGCCGAACGCCACCAGGTCGGGGACGGCGTCGAGCTGCTGGAAGGCCCACATCGTGCCGGTCATGCCGACGCCCGTCTGCACCTCGTCGTAGATCAGCATCGCCTGGCGCTCGTCGGCGATCCGGCGCAGCTCACGGAAAAACTGCGGCCGGAAGTGGTTGTCGCCCCCCTCGCCCTGGATCGGCTCGATGATGATCGCCGCGATGCCGTTCGGGTCGGCGTCGAAGGCGGCCTCGATCTCGGCGACCGAGCCGGCCTCGGACCCAGCGACCGCCGCCTCGTCGATGGGAAAACGGATCTTCGGGTTGGAGACCCGCGGCCAATCGAACTGGGGGAAGTCGCGGGTCTTGGCGGGGTCGGTGTTGGTCAGCGACATCGTGTAGCCGCTGCGGCCGTGGAAGGCCTCGCGGAAGTGCAGGACCTTGTCGCCGCCCCCGTCGACGCCGGCGGCGCGGTTCTTCTGCCGCTTCCAGTCGAAGGCGGCCTTCAAGGCGTTCTCGACCGCCAGCGCCCCGCCGGCGATGAAGAACAAGTGCGGGAACTCGGGCGGCGCCGCGACCTCGCGGAAGGTCTGCACGAAGGCCGCGAACTCGCGCGTATAGACGTCGCTGTTGGCCGGCTTGCTGAGCGCCGCCCGCAGCAGCGCGGCGCGGAACTCCTCGTCGTCGAGCTGCGGATGGTTGTGGCCGATCGGCAGCGAGGCGAAGTACGAGTAGCAGTCGAGGTACTCCTTGCCCTCGAGCGCGTCGACGAGGTACGAGCCGTGCGACCTCTCGAGGTCGACGACGAGGTGGAAGCCGTCGACGAGGATGTTGCGCTCCAGGATGGGAAAGACCTCTCGGGAGGGCACGGACATCGTTGTCTGTGAGGCTGTACGGTTGCTCATGATCGGATCCGCCTGTCGCGGGCCGTCGCCGGGGCCCGGGGGCGGGCGACGGATTGGATGGTTCTGCGGTGGGGCTCGCCTCGGCGACGCCGCCGCCGGGGCCCAGGACGACGAAGACGCCCTGGCGAGGAATTGGGCCGGCCGTGGTGGAGGACGACGCGTCAGGCCACCAACACGGCCTGTGAGTGTCGATTTGGAGGCGCGAAGATCCCGGGACGGGCCTTCGCGGGCAACGATCGGAACCACCGGCAGAAACTCGAATCCATGTCCATAGCGTCGCCGGTGGCGAGACGCTTTGCAAGCGCGTTCGGCCGCCCGTTGGCGCGGCAAACGCGCCGGAACCGGGCGCCAAGGCTCCACAACCGCCGCCGGCGGCGCATCGCGCGATGGGCCGCGCTCGATCGGACGCCTGCCGGCGGGGAAAGCGGGTGCGATAATGCCACCGGCCGGGCGCATCGGGCCGGCTCGCGCACAACCTCCGATCACGACGCGGGAATTCACCATGGGCGGACCCGAAAACCGACTCGCGGACGGCTCGGCTCCGGCGACACCGGCGACCCTGTTCGCGCGGCTCGACGAGCTCGGCATCGGCCACCGCACCGTCGAGCACCCGCCGGTGTTCACCGTCGAGGAGGCCAAAGGCGTCCGCGATCGGCTGGCCGGCGGGCACACCAAGAACCTCTTCCTGCGCAACAAGAAGGGGGAGATATGGCTGGTCGTCTGCCTCGAGGATCGGCTCATCGACCTCAAGGCCCTGGCCCGGCACCTCGGGGCCGGGCGCTTCTCGTTCGGCAGCGCCGATCGGCTGATGCGCTTTCTGGGCGTCAACCCCGGCGCCGTCACCCCGTTCGCGATCATCAACGACCGGCGGCGGACGGTGCGGGTGGTCGTCGACCTCGGCGTGCTGCAGTTCGAGACGGTGAACTTCCACCCGCTCGACAACGCGATGACCACGGCGATCGCCTCCGCCGACCTCGTCAAGTTCCTGCGCGCCGAGCAACACGCCCCCGAGATCACCGACCTGGGGGCCCTCGAGCACGAGGTCTGACGAGCGGGTAGGAGGAAAGTGACGACGCGCGCGCAGGGGTCGAAAGGGAGAGGCTGCGTTAGCGACGCAGGACGTGGCGGTAGCGAAGCTCGCCGCGCCGGTCGCGGACCTCGAACGACAGCGCTCCGGCGTGAAGGCTCATCCGCACCCACGAGTAGTCGGCGAGAAACGCCAGCGTCCCGGGGCCGCGGCGGACCGGATCGACCTTCGAGCCCGCCCCGGTGATCACCAGCAGCGGCGCATCCTCGGTGGCCGCGGCGCCGGTCGCCCCCAGGTCGATGATCTGGGTGTTGTGATCGTGGCCGGAGAGAATGACAGACACCGAGTGGCGCTCCGCCACCTCGAGCAGCGCCGCGCTATAGCGCTGGTAGGCGTCCGAGCCCAGGTCCTGCTTGCGCACGGTCACGAACCAGGTGGTGAGCGGCGGCACCGCGGCGATTGCCGCCGCCGCCGGATGGACGACGAGGCCGAGCACCACGGCCAGCGGCGTCAACGCCGCCAGCGCTTTCTGCGTGCGGGTCGGAAACTGCGGCCATCCCTGCCCGAAGATCCAGTTGCCGAGCGCGGGCCGGCCGTGCTTGCCGTAGCTCACCGGCGCGTGGTGGGCGGCGATGATCAGCCAGGCGCCCTGCGGGGCGCGATCGAGGGCCTCATCGAGCCACCCCCAGTACTCGGCCGCCAGCGCCACGTTGTCGGTGGCGTAGAGGTCGAGCAGGAGCTGGCTGTCGAGGGCGACCACGGCGATCTCGGGGCCAGTGCCCGGCACGGCCACGGGCGCCATGAAACGGGCGTGGGCCTGCGGGTTGCCGTCGATGTGGGCGAACAGCGCTGCAGCGCTGGCGAAGCCGCTGGCGTCTCCAGGGAGGTGGGTCCAGGTCGCCGTTCCCTCGATCCCGAGCTCGTCGAGGAAATACCAGCGGCTGATGTCGCCGCGGTTCCCCTCCAGCTCGAGGGCGTTGTCGGCGTAATCGTGGTTGCCCGGGATCAGCACCACCGGCACCCGGGCGCCGCCGTGCCGGATTCCGGCGAAGCCGGCGGCGATGGCGCGCAGCTTGTCGAGCTCGCCGGCGGCACCGGGTCCGGCGAGGTCATGGGGCAGGCCCTGCTCGTAGAGGTTGTCGCCCAGCTCGAGAATGAACGGCGGGGTGCGCAACGATTGCACGGCGAGGCTGTCGACGTCGGCGCCAATGGCGGCGACCAAGTCCTCGAAGGGCGCCGCCGGCCGGCCGAAGTCGCCGATCAGATAAACGACCGACAGCGGCGCCGCATCCGGAGCCGGTGCCGTCCCGGGCGGCTGCACGTAGATCGTCGTGCAGGCGCCAACGACGCAGGCGAGCACCAGCGGCAGCGCCAGCGCCAGCGCCAGCAGGACGCGGCGCGCTCGCGGGGACCTCGGACGGCGGGGCCGTTTCATGCTGGTGGCGTCGACACGGCGGGCAGCTTCCCAGACGCCCCGCGGAGACCTCGGGCGCGGGGTCGTTTCATGCGGATCTCGGGCGACCGGGCTGGATCATCCCGCTCATGGTAGCCCGCCCGGCGCGTCCTCGTTCGCGGTGGCCTGCCATTCCCCACCAGGGATCTCATCCGCCGAGCTCTCGGTACAGATCGAGATACATCGCCGCCGTCGCGCGGATATCGTAGGCCGGCAACCGCCCCTTTCCCTCGCCGGCCAGCCGTCCGGCCAGCTCCCGATCCTCTCCCAGGCGCTCGACGGCGGCCGCCAGCGCCGCGTCGTCACCCGGCGGGAAGCGCAGGCACGAGGCCCCGTCGTCGAGCAGGCCGCGGGTCCCGGGGACGTCCGAGGCCACCACCGGGACGCCGAATAGAAAGGCGTCCAGCGCCGCCATGCCGGCCGCCTCCCACAGGCTCGGCAGCACGAACACGCTGGCGATGCCGAACCACGGCTCCGGCTCGGGGTCGAAGCCCGGCAGCAACAAGCGGTCGTCGACGCCGAGCCGCCGCGCGAGGGCTGCAGCCTCGGCGCGCAACGGACCGTCACCGACCCAGACGTGCCGGTAATCGGCGGGCAAGTGCGGCAACGCGCGCACCAGCGTAAGCGGGTCCTTCTCGGCGCTCATCGCCGCGACGGTGAGGCCGACGCGCCCCTCGGCGGAGATCTTCCAGGCGGCGCGCAGGCGCGCGACGCCGGCGGGATCGATGCGGCGCCGCAGGTCGATTGCCGTCGGGATCACATGAATGCGCTCGGCGGCAACGCCGGCCGCCACGAGGCTGTCGCGCACCGCCGGCGACACCGCGACGACATGGTCGGCGCGCCGGTAGAGCCACGGCCGCACGGGGCGGTCGAGATGACGCGTGATCACCACGCGCCGGCGCCACCCCGCGGCAAGCACCGCCACCGGCACTGTGTTGCCGGTGTGGGCGTGGTAGATGAGCGGCTCGCCCGCGCCCCGCCGCGGCAGACGCGCGAAGGCGTCCAGCGGGTTGGCGGCTTCCAACAAGGCAATCGGGACGCGCGGGATGCTCCGGGAGCTCGCGAAGGTATCTGCCGAGATGTCGCCACCAGCGGGCGCGGCGGCGGCGCGCGAAGGCACCCGACCGCCGTCGGCGAGGCCATAGCGCTCGGCGGGATCACCCATCTCTTCGTCGGCGTCGATCCGGTCTCGATCGCTTGCCGCGCGCTCCGCGGTGCCGGCGAGCCCGGCGATCCGCGTCGCCAGCGGCGATCCGCGGCGCGCCACCACCGTCTGGCGCACACCCCGCCCCTGCAGCTCGCGGGCCAGCAGCAGCACCTGGTGCTCGCCTCCCCGCCAGTCGCGTTGTAGGTTCAGCGCCACGACATGCATCAGCGAGCGGCGTCGCGCAGCAGGCGCTGCAGGTAGCGGTAGCGCAGGTGGATGCTGTAGGCGGAGCGCGCCGCCATCGTCAGGCCGAGGCGGCCGTCGACGATGCCGCCCAGCAGGAAGAGCTCCGCGAACCACCTCCAGGCCGGCCGCAGCCAGAGGTTGGCGGGGCCGGCCCGCTTGCCGCTTGCCGCCAGGTCGCGGGCCCCCAGCTCGGCGTACTCCCGGATGCGCCGGTAGTGCTCGGCGGCGGAGCGGTAGCTGTGGTGGCGGATCTCGGCCCTCAAGCGCGTCAGCGGGCCACGCACCAGGACCGCCTCGTGCACGGCGCGGTCCTCGAAGTAGCCGCGCTCGGTGCGGAACAGCGCCATCTTCCAATCGGGCTGGAAGGAGCGGCGCAGCGTCCTCCCCTGATACACGGTCCGGCGGCGCAGTTGAAAGCCCGCCGCCTCGCAGTCGGGGAACCCGAGCGTCTCGAGCTCGTCCCACAGCTCGGCGCCGGCCACCTCGTCGGCGTCGATCATCAGCGTCCAGGGGGTCGCGGAGAGCGACAGCAGGTGGCGGCGGGCGGCGACGAACCCGTCCCACGGGCGCACGAAGACCTCGGCGCCCAGCCGGCGGGCGACCTCGGCGGTCCGGTCCTCGCTCTCGGCGTCGACCACGACCATCCGCGCCACCCGCTCGCGCACTGCCCCCAGCGACGCCGGCAGGCGGTCTTCCTCGTTGCGGGTCAGCATGCAGAGGGTGATCGGCAAGGTCTGGACGGGCTCGGACACGCCGGCAGCTTACTCCAAAGCGACGGGGCGAAAGCGACCGCTGGCGCCGTGCTAGCCTCGTGGCTTCTCGGGCCGGCGCCGCTGCGACCCGGCCAGGATCCAGGAGGATCGCATGCAACGCTTGCTTTCAGCCCTGTCGGTCGCCGCGCTCCTGTCGCTGGTCGCGGTCGCGGCAACCGGGATGCCGCAGGTCTCGGCGCCGGCGCAGTACCTGAACGACCCCGGCCGCACCGACAGCAACCCCTACAGCAACCTGGTGGTCGCCGGCGACACCGTGTACCTGGCCGGCGACATCGGCCTCGATCCGGCTACCGGTGCGCCGCCCGCTGACCTCGAGGCCGAGATCCGGCTGGTGATGGACAGGCTAAAGGCGCGCCTCGAGCGGGTCGGGATGAGCATGGACGACCTGGTCGCCGTGCAGGTCTTCTGCCCCGACCTGACGCTCTACGGCCAGTTCAACGCCGTCTACCGGACCTACTTCACCGATCACTTCCCCGCCCGCGCCTTCGTCGGCTCCGGGCCGCTGCTGGGCGGCGGCCACTTCGAGATCCTGGGGACGGCGATCCGCCAGTAGCCCGGCCGAGGTCGTTGCATGGATTGGAAAGAAGCCCGGGCGCTGTTCCCGGCGGTCGGCAAGACCGTGTATCTGAACACCGCCGGCGGCGCGCCCCTGTCGCGGGGCTCGGCCGCCGCCGGCCTGCGTTACTACCAGCAGTCGCTCGACGACGGTGACGTCCACTGGGACGACTGGCTGGAGCAAGTCGAGGCGGTGCGGCGGAAGCTGGCGCGGTTCCTGGTGGCGCGGCCGCTGAACCTCGCCTTCACCGCCAACGCCTCCACCGGCCTCAACATCGCCGCCCACATGCTGCGCGGCACCGGCCGCGTGCTGACCGTCGCCGACGAGTTCCCCTCGGTCACCCTGCCCTTCCTGCAGCTCGGCTACGACGTCGACTTCGTGCCCACCGACCACGACGGCACCATCGGCATCGACGACCTGGAAAGCGCCGACTCGCCGGACACCGGCGTGCTGGCGATCAGCTTCGTGCAGTACCGTTCGGGCTTCCGGGCCGACCTCGCGGCGCTCGGCGAGTATTGCCGCGAGCGCGACATGGCGCTGGTCGTCGACGCCACGCAAGGATTCGGGGCCTTCCCGATCGACGTCAGCGCCAGCCACGTCGATTTCCTGTCGTTCTCGGGGTACAAGTGGGCGACCTGCGGCTACAGCATCGGCGCCCTGTACGTCGGCGGGCGTTTTCTAGAGCCCGCGAAGTTCCCGCTGGTCGGCTGGCGCAGCGCCCGCGAGCCCTATGCGCTGCGCAACGACGAGCTGGACCTCGCGGAATCTGCGGTGGCCCTCGAGCAGGGTCATCCGCCGTTCGCCGGTATCTTCGCGCTCGGCGCCTCGCTGGACCAGATCGAGAAGATCGGCATCGGCAAGATCGCCGGCCGCATCCTCGAGCTGACCCGCTACCTGCACGAGCGCCTCGACGGCGCCGGCATCTGGATCCTCTCGACGCGCGACGAAGCGCACCTTTCGGGGATCACCCTGGTGGCCGTCGACGAGCCCGCCGCCGTCGTCGCGGCGCTGAAGGAGCGCGGCATCATCGTCTCCGCCCGCGGCAACGGCATCCGGGTCTCGGTGCACTACTACAACGATCACGCCGACGTAGATCGTTTCGTCGAGGCGCTGGCCGAGCTGGCCGGCGCCTGAACGACCCGCAGGCCACGCCGGAGCGGACGCTCCCGTTCGTGTGGGAGACCTTCTCGCTCTGCTGAGTCCGAGCCAGAGAAGAGCCGCCGGCACGGGGCCGGACGGCAAGCAGCGTTACGAGGACCCGTGATAGTCGGGATCACTCGTCGCTATCCCGCGCGGGCTTCGCAGCGCCGGCGCCGAATGCGAAAACGTGCTGGCGGCCGCGGATCACCATGACGCCGGGAACGATCGCCGGGGTCGCCAGGATCACCTCGCCGATCGAGTTGGTCGCCAGCAGCTCGCCCTCGGTGCCGGCGGCAAGCACGAAGACGTCGCCATCCTCGCTGGCGAAGTAGAGGCGCCCGTCGGCGGCCACCGGCGAGGCGCTGAAGCTGGCGCCTCGGCCGCCGAGTCGCAGGCGGTTGATCCGCTCGCCGGTCGCCAGCTCGTAGATCGTCAGGATGCCGTTGTCCATGCAAACGTACAGGAGGCCACGGTAGGCGATCGGGGTCACGACGTGCGGCCGGGCGTCGTTGCGCCAGACGATCGCGCCGGCCGATCCGGATGCGCCCGTGGTTCCGGCTGTGCCCGCAGGCTCTTCGCCGGCAGCGCCGGCGCCGGCCACCCTCCCGGCATCGTCGCCGGCACCGGCCACATCGATCTCCCCTCGGGCGCCCGGCCGCAGGGCATAGAACGGCGGCCGCATGTGGGCGCTGCCGCCGCCGAGCAGCAGCATGCCCTCGGCGACGATCGGCGTGGGGATCTTTACGTCGGCGCCGTCGGCCAGCCGCCAGAGCTCCTCGCCGGTGCGCGGATCGTAGGCGCGGTAGTGGTGCGTGCCGCTGACGACCAGCTCGGGACCCGCTGGCCCGGCGACGACCGCCGGAGTGCTCCACGAGGTGTCCTCGTCGCGCTCGGTCCGCCAGGCCTGCTCGCCGCTGGCGACGTCGAACGCGGCGACGTACGACTGGTTCTGGGCGTCCGCCTGCACGATCGCCAGCCCGTCGTGGATGATCGGCGAGCTGCCGTAGCCCCAGTGGGTATCGGGCGCCGGCGACCAGCCGCCGTCGAGAATGCCGAGGTCCCGCTGCCACAGCAGGTTCCCGTCGAGGTCGAGGGCGAACAGCCCCTCGGAGCCGAACGACACGACGAGGTGCTCGCCGTCGGTGGCCGGCGTCGGGTTGGCGAAGCTCGCCTTGACGTGCCGGTCGGCGCGCGGCGGCCGCTCGGCGAGCGTCCGCTCCCAGCGTACCGCGCCGGTGGCGAGATCCAGGCAGACGACGCGCCAGGAGTGCACCGAGCCGTCGTTTGCCGAGGCCGAGGTGTCGGTTTGTCCGTGGACGAAC
>DASWHK010000224.1:0-4688 GCA_036398215.1 Acidobacteriota bacterium
GGGCTCGGTGTTCAGCCGCACCGTATGAGGCGGCTGGTCGCGGCCTCGGTCATCGGCGGCATCCCATGAGCCGAGCTGGTGGCCGCGGTCCTGAGCGGCCTCCAATCAGGCAGCGAGTCATGCGCTCGATTTTTGGCGGTCTCGCATGAGGCGGCTGGTCGTCGTCGGCGCCGGCATCTCCGGCCTGTGCGCGGCCTGGGAGGCGGCGCGCCGGGCGCCCGACGTGGCCGGCGGCCTCGAGGTGCTGGTGCTGGAGAGGAGCGCCGAGGTCGGCGGCAAGGCGCGCAGCGTGCGCCGCGACGGCTGGCTGGTGGAGACCGGGCCGACCGGGTACCTCGACAACGAGCCCGAGCTGGAGCTGCTCCTGCAGCGGGCCGGCCTGGCGGATCGCAAGCTCGAGGCAGACCCGGCGGCGGCGCGGCGCTACGTACTGCGCGGCAAACTGCGCGAGGTCGCGGCCAACCCGCTGCGGCTCGCCGCCTCGGGGATCTTCGGTCCCGGCGGCCTGCTGCGCCTCGCCGCCGAGCCCTTCATTCCCCGGCGCTCGCCGGAGGGTGCCGAGAGCGAGAGCATTCACGCGTTCGCCGCCCGGCGCCTCGGCTCGCAGGCCGCCGACCGGCTGATCGCCCCGATGGTGCTCGGCGTCTTCGCCGGCGACCCCCACCGCCTCTCGCTGGCGGCATGCTTTCCCCGGCTCGCGGCGCTCGAGCGCGAGCACGGCTCGCTGATCCGCGGCATGATCGCCGGCCGCGCGGCGCGGTCCGACGGCCGGCGCTTCGCCGCCGAGCCCTCGGGCAAGCTGGTCTCGTTCGCCGCCGGTCTGCAGTCGCTGCCGCAGGCGCTGGCGGGGGCGCCGGTGGGGGCGCCGGCAGGAGCGTCGCCGTTGGCGTCGGCGGAGGCGCCGGCAGGAGCGTCGCCGCTGGCGTCGGCGGGGGCGTCGGCGCGGGCCTCAGCGGGGGCGTCGGTGGGGGCGTCGGTGGGCGCGTCGGTGGAGGCGCCGGGCTTCACGGTACGGCGCAACGCCCTGGTGCAAGCGGTGACGCTGCTGCAGCAGCCGATGGTGAGCACGCCGGCGAGCTCGTCGTCACCGAGCCACGGTGCAGGCTTCCAGATCTTCGTCGAGGGCGACGCCGAGCCGATCCCCGCCGACGCCCTCGTCGTCGCCGGCGAGGCCCTCGCCAACGCCGAGCTGATCGCCACCGCCGCCCCCGAAGCTGCGGCGGCGCTGCGCGAGATCGAGAGCCCACCGGTGGCGGTGGTGGCGCTCGGCTACCCTCCTGAGGCGGCCGCGGCCTTCCCGACTGGCTTCGGCGTCCTGATCCCGCGCGACCAGGGCTACCGGATCCTCGGGTGCATCTGGGACTCGCAGCTCTTCCCCGGCCGCAGCCCGGGCGGCCACCTGCTGGTCCGCGCCATGCTCGGCGGCGCTGTCGATCCCGAAACCGCCGGCCTCGAGCCCGATGCCTTGCGCGACCTGGCCGCAGCCGAGCTCGCCCGTATCTTCGGAATCAGCGCCGAACCGGTCTTCTCCCACGTCGCCCGCTGGCCGCGAGCAATCCCCCAATACGATCTGGGCCACCTCGCCCGCGTCCGCCGCATCGAAGACGAGGTGCGCCGAGTGCCCGGCCTCTTCCTCGCCGGCAACGCCCTGCACGGCGTCGCCTTCGCGAAGTCCGCGGTCACCGGCATCCGCGCCGGCCGGCGCGCCACCGAGTGGCTCGCCGGGTCTCGCTAGCCTCCCCGGGACCGGGCCAGGAGAAGATGGGCACGATGGTTGACGAACAGAGATTGCACGGCGTGGTCGGCCGAGCGCATCCCGAGCGCCTGGTGCTGGCAATCGAAAACCGGTAGCGTTGCCGTCAGACGGCGTTGCAATAGACCTGGGGGACCGGCCCTCGGGCAAAGGTGTCGCCGTGCTAGCGAAATCCGTTAGAAGCGAAGCTGACGATGTTCTATAACTACCAGTACGCGATTCACTTCATCCTGCTGTGTGTCGCCTTCGTGGCGACGCTCAACGGGCTGATGATCCTCAAGACGCGCAGCACCGAGCCGGTAGGCGTTTTGCAAACGGCCCTGACGGGTAGCGCGGCGGTCTGGCGCGGCGCCGCGCTCGTCACTCTGGGCGCTGTCAGCTTCCTCGCGTTTCTCTGGCTACTGCTCGTTTGACCCCCGGTGAGCGTCGCGCCGTGGGCCGCTATTCAGCGGCGCATGCTTTCGTGTGCAGCCTCAGGCAGAGATTCGCAACGGCCGACAGCGGAGGAGGTTTGTCGACAGGATGAAAGTTCGGTTCATGGTTTTGGTCTTGGCTCTTTTGCCTATTGCCGCGACGGCTGACGGTCGGGCTGCGCAGGAGCGTGCGCTGACCAACGAGTTCCGCGTCCATCCCGGTTTCGCTTCGGAGTTCGTGTCGAACGCTCGCGACATCATCGTGTGGCTTCCGCCAGGCTATGGGTCGGACGTAGCGAACTGGTATCCCGTTCTGTATATGCAGGACGGAGCCAACGCGTTCGTCAGTTGGCGCATCGACGAGACCGCGAAAGCCCTCATCGCGTCTGGGGAGATTGAACCGCTGATCATCGTGTTGATCCCCACGGGCGGGACTCCGGAAGACCGCTTCGATGAGTACACGCCGACCCGGCCCTCCAACGCGCGGGCTGGCGGGAAAGCGGATTTCTACGGACGTATGCTGGTTGAGGAGCTGAAGCCCTTTATTGACTCCAAGTACCGCACCCTCGAGGATGCTGCCAACACAGCGCTCGGCGGTGCCTCGCTCGGCGGGCTCGTCTCCCTCTACCTCGGGCTCACCCATCCGACAGTATTTGGCAAGCTGGCCGTCATCTCGCCTTCCGTCTGGTGGGACGACCGCGTGATCCTCCAGAATGTCAGAGCCGTGGAGCCCAGGCCCGCGATGCGAATTTGGCTCGACATTGGAACGGGGGAGCCAGGTACTTCTCTTCGGGACGCCAGGCAGCTGCGTGATGCACTCGTTCGCAAGGGGTGGAAGCTGGACTCGGACCTGATGTACTTCGAGGCTGACGGCGGCACACATGATGAAGCATCGTTCGCGCGCCGGGCTGAGTCGATGCTCAAATACCTCTTTCCGCCTCGATGATGGTCCAGGAGACCTCAGCAACCGCGAATAAGGAGACGCCTCACCGCCAACCCCGACCCGAGCGAGCGATCCAGCAAGGCGCCCACCACCAATTGCGGCAGATCGGGTCGGTGGTCCTTACTGTGCCCCGGTAGGCAACCGTCGTTGCCCTCTTCGGTGTGGTGTCGTAGGGTGGCGGCAGCTCCCGCAGTCGGAGATTCGCCATGCGCGCACGATTTGCCATCGCGCTCGTTCCCTTCCTGCTCCTGCCGGCCGCCTGCGGTGGCGCGGAGCTGGAGTTCGCCGACTGGATTCCCCCGTTGCCTCGCCAAGAGGTCGAGGTCTTCGAATACGCCGGCCTGCCGTACGACGAGCGCGCCGGGCACCGGATCGAGCTCGTCGAGGACCTCGTGCTGGGTGATTCGACGAACCCCCAGGAGGCGTTCTATGTGCCCACCGGCGTGGTCTCCGACGACCAGGGCAACATCTTCGTGCTCGATAGCGGCGACCATCGCATCCAGGCGTTCGATGAATCCGGCGCGTACCTGCGCACGATGGGGCGCGAAGGGCAGGGGCCGGGCGAGCTCGCCCGCCCGTCGAGCCTCACGGTTTCCGCAGAGCATCTGACCCTGCTCGCCGACACCCGGCGCCTGAGCGTGTGGACGCTGGGGGCCGAGCACCTGCGCGACGTGAATCTGGAGGAGTCCCTGTTGAGCGCGATCGAGTTCGAAGGCGGCTTCGTTGCGCTCTCCTCTTCCCGTCCGGAGTCGGATTCGACGGGCCAGCTAGCGGGGAGAACTCTGACGTATGCCGCCTACGGTCCGTTCGGCGAGCAGCTGCGGCGGCTCGTCGACATCGAGGAGCCGCTGCCCACGAGGATCGACCTCGGTGGCCAGGGCTTCCTCCCCTTCCACATCCCGCTCAACGCGCCGATCGCCGAGGGCGAGGAGCGTCCGGACATCCCGCGCCCGGTCGACGTCTACGCCCCTACCGGCGAGTTGCTCTTCAACGGCACCATCGAGCTCGCCGGTTGGAGGAGCGCGCGCGGCGACTTCGTCTACACCACGCGCACCGACGAGGACACCGATGAGATCGAGGTGGTGCGCTACCGGCTAGTCGAGCCCTTCTAGCAGGCCGGGCTGGTACGGCGCCCACTGGCTCGCCGGGGCCCGCTGACTTGGCGGGCGCGTTCCCGGCCGGTAGGATGCGGGTTGAAACCGGCATCGGAGGCGGCCGCGCGGCGCGGCTTTGGGAGGCCCTGGTGAGAACGAGTGATTCCCCGACATTCCTGGCCCGCCTGCGGCGCTTCTCGCCGCATCGGCTCTTGCTGGCGGCGGCCGGCGTCGTGTGCGTGGGCCTCGCGGCGCTCGGTGTCTTCGTGCCGGGGCTGCCGACGACCGTGTTCTTGATCGCCGCCACCTACCTGTTCGCCCGCAGCTGTCCGTGGCTCGAGGAGCGGCTCATCCGCAACCGCCTGTTCGCGCCGTTCCTCCGCTACATCGACGGCGACACGCCGATGCCCCTGCGGGCCAAGCTGGCGACGATGTGCATCATGTGGGCGTTCGTGGCCGCCAGCGTCTTTCTGCTGGGCCGTAGC
>DASWHK010000225.1:0-61338 GCA_036398215.1 Acidobacteriota bacterium
GGTGGCCGCCGGCGAGCAGCTTGGCGGCGCGCTCGTGCATCTTCTCGTAGGTCTTGCGGCTGTGCTCCGGCGAGTAGATCCCTTCGCCCCAGGCCTCGAAGCGGCGCTCGTGGGGATCGAGGCCGGCGAGCCGCTTGCGCAGCGCATCGGAGGAGATCGCGTGGGCGCCGAGGCGTGGCGCCAGCGCGCGCGCCAGCGCGGTCTTGCCGCTGCCCATCACGCCGTGGGTGATCAGCAGCAGCGGCGCCGCCGGCTTGGCGTACTCGTGGGCGAGCTCGAAGTACGAGCGCGCGGTCGCCTCGATCCCGGCCCGTTCGGCGGCGCCCAGGTCGTCGTCGAGGCGGAAGCTGGCCACCTTGCCGCGAGTGAAGGCGCGGTAGCACTTGTAGAAGGCGAGCAGCTCGGCGAGCTGGCGGTCTCCGGAGCGGCTGATATAGGCGGCGACGTAGGACTTGGCGAGGTCGGCACGGCCGAAGTGGTCGAGGTCCATGGCCAGGAAGGCGACATCCGCGGCGACGTCGCTGTACCGGAAGCGGTAGTTGAACTCGATGCAGTCGATGAACTCGATGCCGTTGTCGACGCAGATCTGGTCGGCGTGCAGATCGCCGTGGCAATCGCGGATGCGGCCGGTGGCGGCGCGCTCGGCGAACAGCAGCTTGCGGGCGTCGAGGAAGGCTTCTGTGTAGGCGCGGACAGCGTCGTACTGGGGCCTGGTGATGGTGACGCCCAGGTAGCGGCGCGCCTGATCGAAGTTCTCCCGGGTGTTGTAGCGGACGGTCTCGGTGCCGCCGATCCGCGTGATCGTGGCGTCGCTTTCGGCGCCGGCGTGGAAGTCGGCGACCCGCCGGGCGATCCGCTCGACCATCCCCTCGTCGGCCTCGCCGGTTTCCAGCAGCCGGCGCAGCCAGCGCTCGCGGGGTAGCTGCACCATCTTGACCGCGTAATCGACGACGCGGCCCTTGCCGCCCACTCGGTAGCGGCCATCCCGCTCGCAGATCTCCTCGACGCCGAGGTAGACGTCCGGCGAGAGGCGGCGGTTGAGGCGAAACTCCTCGTGACAGTAGATGTGGCGCTGCTCGAGGGTGCTGAAGTCGAGAAAGCCGAAGTCGACCGGCTTCTTGACCTTGTAGACGAACTGGCCGGTGAACAACAGCCACGAGACGTGGGTCTCTGCCAGGTCGATGCGCTCGGGGCGCTCGGGCTCCGGGTAGGCTTCGGGTTCGAGCAGGCTGTCGATGTAGGCGGGGCGGGTCACGGGTGAGGCGGCCTCAGGACGTCCAGTGGGCCCGAGAGCGAAAACTCTGGTAGTGGGCAAGCAACGTGCCCCCTACCAAAGACTCTTGCGGGCGGGTTCGGAGCTCAACGCAATGTTACAGTTACGGCTCCCGCGAGAAAGGATGTTCCCCTTGATGCAAGAGCGAACCAACCCGCGTCCCTGTGCGCCTGCGCCGCGTCTCTGTGCGCCTTCGCCGCAATTGCGGCCGGCCACCGATCCCCTGCGAATCGAACCCGGAGCCGCCGCCAAGCCGGTTGTCTCCGCTGGCCCTCGGCTGGCTGTGGGCGCCGCGGTCGCCGCGCTGGCCGCATTGTCGCTCGCCGCGATCGGCTGCGGCACCGACGCCACCTCCAGCCCCGGCCGCCGGGGCTCGGCGCCGCCGCCGCCCCCCGTGGCCACCGGGCCCAACGACGCCCTCGCGGTCATCGACGGCGTCGAGGTCACGCTCGCCGACCTCGACGCTCTGCTCGGCCCGCAGCTCGGCAAGATGGACATCGACTATCAGAGAGAGCGCCATCAGCTGATCGAGAACGCCACCCGCCGCCACGTGCGCGACCGCCTGCTCGCGGCCGAGGCCGAGGGGCGCGGCATCAGCACCGAGGCGCTGATCGGCGAGGTCGTCGGCGACAAGGCCACCGCCAGCGAGGAAGAAGTCCGCAGCTTCTACCTGCAGAACCAGGCCCAGCTCGGCGGCCGGACGTTCGAGTCGATCGCGCCGCAGATCCGCGACTATCTCCAGGGCCAGGTGCGCGAGACCCTGCTCGAAGACTACGCCGAAGAGCTCGCCGTCGAGCGCGACGTCGAGTACGTGCTGGGGGCCTTCCGCGTCGAGCTCGATCTGGCCGGCGCTCCGGCGACCGGCCCCGACGACGCCCCGATCACCCTCGTCGAGTTCTCCGACTTCGAGTGCCCCTATTGCAAGTCGTTCGCGCCGACGCTGGATCAGGTCAAGGCGAGCTACCCCGACCAGGTGCGGATCGTCTTCCTGCAGTTCCCGCTGCGCGAGATCCATCCCAACGCCCAGAAGGCGGCCGAGGCCTCGCTGTGCATCCACGAGCAGGACAAGTTCTGGGAGGCGCACGACCTGTTCTTCGCCGAGCAGAGCGCGCTGACGGCGCCCGATCTGCAGCAGAAGGCCGAGCGCCTCGGCCTCGACATGGCCGCCTTCAACGCCTGCTTCGAGTCCGGGAAGTACGTCGATTCCATCGAGGCCGACCTCCGCAAGGGCTTCGAGGCCGGCGTCAACGGCACACCGGCGGTATTCATCAACGGCCGGCCGCTGCCCGGCGGCGCCGTCCCCTTCCAGATGGTCGCCGAGATCATCGACGAGGAGCTCGAGCTGGCGCGCCGCTAGCGTATCGCCTCGGCGATCGTGCGCAGCGCCTTGATCCGCGCGAAGCGCTTGCAGTTGGCTTCGACCGCCGTCCACGGCGCCGAAGGCGGGCTCGTCTTCGCCAGCATGTCGTTGGCGGCCTCCTCGAACTCGTCCCAGCGGACGCGGTTGCGCCAGTCCTCGTGGGTGAGCTTGAAGCGCTTGTGCGGCGTCTTCTCGCGTGCCTCGAAGCGGCGCAACTGCTCGTCCTTGCTGATCTGCAGCCAGAGCTTGACCAGCACGATGCCGGGGTCGGTGAGCTGCTGCTCGAACTCGTTGATCTCCCGGTAGGCGCGCTTCCACTCCCACGGCTCGGCGAAGCCCATGACCCGCTCGTCGAGCACGCGCCCGTACCAGCTCCTGTCGAAGATCGTGATCTGCTTCTCATCCGGGGGGATCAAGCGGCGCCAGAAGCGCCACAGGTAGTGGTGCTTCTTCTCGTCGCCCGCCGGCGCTCCGATCGAGTAGATGTGGTAGCCGCGCGGGTCGAGCCTGGCGGTCAGGCGCCGGATGCTGCCGCCCTTGCCGCCGGCGTCGCACCCCTGGTAGACGACGATCAGGGAGCGCTTCTCCTGATAGAGGCGCCAGGCGAGGGCGCGCAGCTCGAGCTGCAAGCACAGCAGCTGTTCCTCGTACTCCGCCTTGCCGAGGGTCTGACTCAGATCGAGGGACGACAGCATGATCAGCTCCCGTTGTGGCGCGGATCTTCCAGGCCGCGCTCCGCGAGCTCGGCCTCGAGCCGCTCGATCACCTTGCCGATGACCTCGACCCGGGCCCGGCGCAGGTCCTGGCAGGCGACCAGGTGCCAGGAGGCCCACTCCGAGTCGGTGCGCGCCAGCAGCTCCTCGATCACCTCGAGGTGCTCCGCGTAACGCTCGTTCTGCTCCCAGTCGATCGCCTCGACGCGCCAGCTCGTCGTCTCGTCCGCCGCCAGCTCCTCGAGGCGGTTGCGCTGCGCGGTGCGATCGATGTGCAGGAAGAACTTGATCAGCGCGTAACGATCGTCGGCCAGGGTGCGCTCGAAGTCGTTGATGTCGTCGAAGGCCTGCTGGATCTCGGCCTCGGTCAGCTTGCCATCGAGCCCGTCGACGATCACCCGACGGTTCCAGCTACGGTCGAAGATGCCGATCCGGCCGTAGGCGGGGATGGCCAGCCAGAAGCGGCGCAGCCAGGGCAGCGGTTTCTCGTACGTGCGCGGCTCGCGGATGGCGTGGATCTCGAAGGCCCGCGGCTCGAGACGCGACGTCAGCTTCCCGATGATCTTTCCCTTGCCGGCCGCGCGCCATCCCTCGAAGACGATCACCACGCCGAGGCCGGCGTCCCAGCAGGCCCGTTGCTGCTCGAAGAGCCGCCGTCGCAGCGGGTCGATCGCGGCCCGGTACTCGTCCTTGCCCATCGGCGGACCGGGGGTGACATGCTCGAGCATCGACTGGCGACCGAATCGTAGGTGAGCGCCCTGGAAGGACGAAACGACGCCGCGAATCTTACCGCTTCCGGCTCACCCGCGAGGTTCCACCCGGCTGTGGTCGGGCGGGCGACAGTCGCCTCGGACGGCCGCAACAACGATGGACGGCCCGACCGCAACGGACGGCGGGATGATCGTCTTGGCCGCCGCATCCGGCGTAACCGACGAGTGCTACGGGGTTCCGGTCGCTTCAGGGCAGCGCCGACCTCGAGGCGACGGCCAGGAGCGCTCGGTGCTCGAGCGCGAACGGCTCGGCGCTGTCGGGAGCCAGCGCCCCGATGTTCCCGCCGTCCTTGATCTCGATATCGAGGTCGGCATCGTCGTTAGTGCGGATGAAGATGAAGTACGCGAAGGCCATCGCCACGATGACCAGAATCACGATGGCCACCGACGCGGTGTTCGAACTGGCGTCCTCGGACACGGCAAGTCTCCTGGTTGCGGCCTGGGACGCAGCACGCCCCAGGGGCGTCAACGGAACTCTGTGCAGCTCGTTGTCGGGACCATCAGTAAGCAAGAAGCGCGCCAATCGATCGAGCGCGATCGGCCGGAGTCGCCGGAGGCGCCCGCAGGTCCCGCAAGCAGGTGCATTCGGCGCGATTGCCGCCGCCCAGCGCAGCGCGGTCGGCACGTCGCCATCGGGTGGCCAAAAACGCAGAAAACGGCGCCGCAGTGAATCGATTGCATTTGCAGCGGGCCCGCCGGCGGCCGCCGCCAACCCGTTCCTGGGGAGCTTCCACCGGCCAGGCGCGGCCGCGGTACGCGGCGGTTCGCGTCGCCCCCGCCGCCCTGTTTCCGGCGCGCGGGCGCGTCGCCCCCGCCGCCTTGCTTCCGGCCCCTCGGCGGGCCATCCTGAGGGGTGGTTGCCGCGTCGAGATCCCCGCATCTCCGCTTCCCGGATGCAACCCGACGAGCCACCGTTCCGTCTTACGGATAGAGAACGGTCCAGATCCCCGGTTTTCCCAAGAGGTGAACGAGTGAAGAAGATCCTGCTCCCCGTGTCCGTGTTGCTGTGCTTCATGGCCTTCGCGGCGCCGGCCGTTGCCCAGACGGGCTTCGGCTCGAGCGTCGAGATCAACGGCGACGAGATCCTCGTCGGCGAGCCGGGCAACCGGGTCGATTCCGGGTACGTCTACGTCTATCGCCCGATCGGCGGTGCCTGGACCGAGGTCGACTCGATCGTGGCGCCGGACGCCAGCGAAGGGGACGGCTTCGGCTCGGCCATCTGGGCCGACGGCGACGAGATGCTGGTCTCCGCCGTCTCCGAGGACCGCTCGGTCGTGTATCGGTTCGTGCGGGTCGACGGGGAGTGGAACGATCTCGGCACGCTGGTTCCCTTCGGGGAGGGCGACGGCACCGGCTTCGGCTCGGCGATCGCCGGCGACGGCGACTGGCTGTTCGTCGGCGCCGCGGGCGCCGAGGAGGGCTGGGGTGCGGCCTACGTGTATCGCCGCGGGAACGGGGGCTGGGTAGGTGTCGAGCGCCTGGTCGGGGGCCGCGGCGAGATCGCCGATCGCGAGGCCGCCGGTCGCGAGGCCGCCGATCTCGAGGCCGCCCCCGCCGAAGCCGGCGATGGCGAGGAGATCCCGGACCCGACCCCCGAGGGGTTCGGCGGCGCCGTGGCCGTGCAGGGTGACTGGGCGTTTGTCGGCGCGCCCGCCTCGTATCAGGGGGCCGGGCGCGTCTACGCCTTCAAGCGCGACGACGGCGGTTGGGAGGGCGTCGAGCTCGCCGATCTCGACTACTCGGCGCCGCCGGACGCGTTCGGCGCCTCGCTGGAGCTCGAGGGCGACCTGCTGCTGGTCGGCGCGCCCGGCTACCAGCCGCTCGGCGCGGTTCGCCGCTTCATCTACAACGCCGAGGGCGAGGCCTGGGGGCGAACCGGCAGCGTCTTCCCGTTCGAGGGCTCCGGATACCTGTTCGGCGCCGACATCGAGATCGACGGCGACACGATGTACATCGCCTCGCCGCAGCACACCGTCACCGGCGGGATGATCTACCTCTATCACATGGACGCCGACTACAACGTGGTGACCATCGAGAAGGTGGCGGCGCCCGGCTTCAACCCGCAGATGGGCGCGGCGTTCGCGGTCGAGGGCAACGTCATGGCCGTCGGCGCCCCGGGGGCCGATAGCGGCGCCGGCGTGACGTTGATCATGGAGAATCGCTACGGCAACTGGAGCGCGGCGCGCTTCATCTCCGACTACAAGGGCCTCGACCCGATCACCGGGGGCGCGATCGAGTGCAGCGGCGGCGTCGCCGGGCGCTTCGATTGCGACCAGGTCGACCTGCTCTCCTTCCTGCCGCTGTCGGCGCTGGGCGGCGGTCGCGGCACGATGGCCAACGACGTCTGGGGCTGGACCGATCCCGAGACCGACCGTGAGTACGCGCTCGTTGGCCTCAGCGACGCCACCGCCTTCGTCGACGTCACCGATCCCGTCAACCCGGTGTACATCGGCCGGCTGCCGAAGACCGAGACGGCGCCGTCGGCGCCCTGGCGCGACATCAAGATCGACGAGAACCACGCCTACATCGTCGCCGACGGGGCGCCGACCCACGGCATGCAGGTCTTCAACCTCGAGCGGCTGCGCGAGTACGCCGGCGAGCCGATCGTCTTCGACGTCGACGCGCATTACGACCGCGTCTCGGCAGCCCACAACATCGTCGTCAACGAGGACACCGCCTTCGCCTACGTGGTCGGCGCCAACAGCGGCGGCGAGACCTGCGGCGGCGGCCTCCACATGATCAACATCGAGGACCCCAACAACCCGAGCTTCGCCGGCTGCTTCGCCGACGTCTCGACCGGCATCCAGGGGACGGGGTACTCGCACGACGCGCAGTGCGTGATCTACCACGGCCCCGACGCGCAGTACCGGGGCCGCGAGATCTGCATCGGGTCTAACGAGACGGCGATTTCCGTCGCCGACGTCACCGACAAGCGCAACCCGGTGGCGCTGGGCGCGGCGACATATCCGAAGGTCGCCTACAGCCACCAGGGCTGGTTCGACGACGAGCACGAGTACTTCTACATGAACGACGAGGGCGACGAGGTTTCCGGCCTGGTGGAGGGCACCCGCACGCTGATCTGGGACCTGCGAGAGCTCGAGGACCCGATCCTGGTGGGCGAGTACATCTCCGAGAACCCGGCCGTCGACCACAACCTGTACATCGTGGGCGACCGTATGTTCCAGAGCAACTACGACTCCGGGCTGCGGATCTTCGACATTTCGGACCGCGAGAACATCCGCCCGATCGCCTTCTTCGACACCGTGCCCTGGGGGCCGGACGGCGGTGGCATGACCGGCTCGTGGAGCAACTTCCCATACTTCGATTCCGGCATCGTGGTGGTCACCAGCATGAACGAGGGCGTGTTCATCGTGAAGCCGAGGGAAGGGATCGGTCGCTAACCCGAGCCGCACCCGCGCCCACCGGGGCCTGTTCGACATCCGGATCAGCTCGCCGCGCGAGAAGGAAGACTCGTGGTAACTGCCCCACGCCGGCGCGCACCGGCAGGTGGCGCCAGCGTTACCCGCCGTGCGCGGTCGCCCGCGGCGCGCGATAATCGATGACGAGTTTCCGGCGGGGTCCCTACTAACTGCTACAGGGGGAGTTGTGTCCAGACGATTCTGCGCTGTCGCGGCGCTGGCGTGCGCCGCGGCTCTCATCGGTCCCGGCCTCGCCGTCGCCCAGGAAGACGGCGACATCGAGGCCTTCGGCAGCTTCTCGTACCTGTTCGCCGACATCGGCGGTAGCGCCTTCAACGAGGCGCGCGGTCCCGGCTTCACCGGCGGGTTCACCTTCTTCCTCGACGACTGGCTCGGCCTCGGCGGCGAGGTGGCGTTCAGCTCGGCCGACCTCGACGTCCCGGTCATCCAGATCTTTCCCACGCCCGAGCTCAGCCTCGACCAGTGGACGGTGCTGTTCGGACCCCGCTTCCGGATCGCCGAGACCGACCGCTTCCGGGTCGGCGCCCTGGCGATGGCGGGGATTGCGCGCGGCAGCCTCGGCGTCGACTTCGATGACGATGACTTCCTGCTCGAGATTCCGGGGGGCCAGGAGGTCCTGCTGAGCGTGATCGACTTCGACGACACCTCGTTCGCCGCCGCCTTCGGCATGCACTTCGACCTGCGGATCGACGACCGCCTGGTCTGGCGTGTGGTTGAACCCGCGGTCTTGATCACGGCCTACGGTAACGACACCCAGGGGCATTTCCGCCTCTCGTCGGGGCTCGCCTTCGCCTTCTGACCGTGGAGGCTTGCCCGCCCTCCTTGTCTTGACATATCATGAAACGTCAAGACGAGAAGCGTGGGAGGCGGGAGAGACAGACGAGGAAATGCGGGGGGCGGCGCAGACGGGAAGGAAGCAAGAACGGAGATCGATCGATGGCGGCCGTGAAAATCAGCTCGAAAGTCGATGAAGACGCCTGGAAAGAGCTCAAGGAGCTCGCTGAGGAGTCGCACCAGAGCATTTCCGGGCTCCTGACCGAGGCGATCGAGCAGTACGTGGCGCGTCGCCGCGTGCGCCCCGACGTCCTGCGCCACCTCGACGACTCGATCGCCGAAAACGAGGAGCTGGGCAAGCTCCTTGCCCGGTGAGCGAGCGGCCCCTTTGCCCGGCCACGAGGTAGCCCACCTTGCCCGGTGACCAAGTAGCCCACCTTTCGGTCGACGAGGCCCTCGCGATCCACGAAAGGCTCATCGCCCGTTTCGGCGGCGCCGCAGGTTTGCGCGATCCGGGGCTCCTGGAGAGCGCCCTGTACCGCCCGCGGACCGGCTACTACGCCGATATCGTCGAGATGGCGGCAGCAATGTTCGAATCCCTGTTGATGAACCACCCTTTCGTTGACGGCAACAAGCGGGTGGCGTTCTTCGCGACCGACGTGTTCCTGCGGCTCAACGGGTGGCGGCTCCGCGTCGATGCGACCGAGGCGCACGGTTTTCTCGTTGGGCTCCTCGACGAGGGAATCGCCGACTTCGAGCACCTGCTGCCCTGGCTGCGGCGGCACGTCGAGCAGGCGCCGAACGATCGATGAGCGAGGACGCGGTCGCAGGCGTGCACGACAGGATGGACGCGATCTACCGCGACGAGTCGCGGCGCGTCTTCGCCACGCTAATCCGCCTGCTCGGTGACTTCGACCTCGCCGAGGAGGCCCTGCACGACGCCTTTCGGGCGGCGCTCGAGCAGTGGCCGCGCGACGGCGTGCCCGCCAAGCCCCGGGCGTGGCTGGTGTCGGTGGGCCGTTTCAAGGCCATCGACCGGCTGCGCCGGCAATCCCGGTTCCAGGCGCTCGACGAGGTCACCGGTTACACGGAGGCCGCCGTCGACGACGCCGCCGCCTGGGAAGAGGACAGCGTCGAGGACGACCGCCTGCGGCTGGTTTTTACCTGCTGCCACCCGGCGCTGCCGCCGGACGCCCAGGTCGCGCTCACCTTGCGCGAAGTGTGCGGCCTGACCACCGAGGAGATCGCCCGCGCCTTTCTGATCTCCCCGCCGACCCTGGCGCAGCGCATCGTGCGCGCCAAGGCCAAGATCCGCGACGCCGGGATTCCCTACCAGGTACCCGAGCGCGACGAGCTCCCGGAGCGGCTCGATGCGGTGCTGCGGGTGATCTACCTGGTCTTCAACGAGGGCTACGCCGCCAGCTCGGGCGCCTCGCTGACGCGACCCGACGTGTCGGGGGAGGCCATCCGCCTGGGGCGGCTGCTGGTCGAGCTGCTGCCCGAGCCGGAGGCGGTCGGCCTGCTCGCCCTGATGCTGTTGCACGACTCGCGCCGCGAAGCGCGCACCTCGCCGGCCGGAGACCTGGTCCTGCTCGACGAACAGGACCGCTCGCTTTGGAACCGGGAGCAGATCGCCGAGGGCTCGGCGCTCGTCGAGCGAGCGCTGTCGTCGCGGCGCTTTGGCCCCTATTCTCTTCAGGCTGCGATCGCGGCGGTGCACTCCGAGGCGGCGACCCCCGCCGCCACCGATTGGGCACAGATCGTCGGCCTCTACGACGCCCTGATGCGCGCCGACCCCTCGCCGGTCGTCGAGCTGAACCGCGCCGTCGCGGTGGCCATGCGCGACGGCCCGCCCGCCGGCCTGGCGATCGTCGACGCCATCCTCGAGCGGGGCGAGCTCGCCGACTACCACCTGGCCCACGCCGCCCGCGCCGACCTGTGCCGGCGTCTGGAACGAACGGAAGAAGCCCGCGCCTCGTACGAGCGAGCCCTGGAGCTCACTCGCCAGGAGCCGGAGCGCCGCTTCCTGCAACGGCGCCTCGACGAGCTGGGAAAATGATTCGGCTCCTGTCGATCCCGCGCGTTGCTGTACGACTACAAGGTGGAAATAGCCATCGGGCCGTCGGCCTTGCATCGAGGAGGAGGAGCCAATGGAAGTCCAACCCTATCTGTTCTTCGACGGTTGCTGCGAGGAAGCGCTCAAGTTCTACAAGAGCGCCCTCGGGGCGGGGGTCACGATGCTGATGCGCTGCATCGAGAGCTCCGAGGAACAGCTATCCGGCAGGGTCGCGGTCCGTTTCGGCGTCGGCTGGATGATCGGGGTCGCGCCATGAAGTACTTGTGTCTCGTCTACGCCAAAGAGGACAGGCTCGACGGCGTGAAGGACGCCGACTGCGTCGCTTTCGACGCGAGCCTCCGGGACGACGGCCGCTGTCTGGCCTCGGAGGCCCTCCATTCCGTCCAGACCGCCACTACCGTGCGGGTGCGCAACGGCAAGGTGTCGATCACCGACGGCCCCTTCGCCGAAACCAAGGAGCAGCTCACCGGCTTCTACCTCATCGAGGCGAAGGACCTCAACGAAGCCATCCAGATCGCCTCCGACATCCCCCCGGCACGAGTCGGCAGCATCGAGGTCCGACCCGTCCGGCCGATCCGCGAGACGGTCGCAAAGGAGCAAGCGCTACAAGCGAAGCCGTGATCCGAGGGACTCCAAACGCCCCGGCTCACGTGCGCGTCGTCTGAAGTAGTGACACGAGGGGCGCGGCCCGCGAGCTCGTCACAATGGAAGCGATGGCCCCGAGGATCGCCCGGGATGGCGTCCTCAAAAGAAATCACGAGGAGAAACCAGCATGAGATACGTCGATGGATTCGTCGTTCCGGTGCCCAAGAAGAAGCTCGACGCCTACAAGCGCCTCGCCCGCAAGGCCGGCAAGATCTGGAAGGAGCATGGCGCGCTCGAGTACGTCGAGTGCGTTGCCGACGACGTCAAGCCGGGCAAGCTGACCTCGTTCCCGCAGTCCGTGAAGCTGAAGCGGACCGAGGTCGTGGTGTTCTCGTGGATCGTCTACAAGTCCCGCGCCCAGCGGGATCGCGTCCTCGACAAGGTGATGAACGACCCGCGGCTGGCGGGGATGATGGATCCCGCCGCCATGCCCTTCGACGCCAAGCGCATGTTCTGGGGCGGCTTCAAGGAGATCGTCAGCCTTTAGCAGGCCGTGGTGGAAGTGTGACGGGTCTGATTGCGGCGAGAAAAGGCCAAATGCAAGGCGCCGCGACGAACTGCTAGCAGGCCGTCCTCGCTGGAGAGCGTCAGCGCAGCCGAACGGAGATCTCGCCGACGTTGAGGTCAATCTCGATACGGTGGGTCCCCGGGCCGTCGTTCCAGCGCACGTCGGTCCCGGGCATCACCCCTTCGCGGCTGCGGGTGCCGTTGCGGTGATGGAGGACCGATTCGCCGACGCCGTTGTCCAGCGTCACGCTGCGCACCGTGTCTTCGCTGGTGGTGACCATGACCTCGCCGGCCCCCATGTCGACGATGATGTCCCCGCCGATGTCGGTCAATCGCAGCTCGCCGGCGCCGAGGTCGATCGTCACGCCGCCGCCGACCTCGCCAATCTCCACGTCGCCGGCGGTCAGCCTCAGCTCGAAGCCCAATGCCCTCGGCAGCGTCAGCTCGATGTCGAGGTGGGTGTCGCGGGCGCGCCAGAACCCGGGCCCCTCCGCGTGGACGATCAGCTTGCCGCGGCGCTCCGCCGTGATCACCGATACGTCCTCCGCGTTGTCGCGGCAGCGGTCGAGATCGCGGCCCCGCGGGCAACTGACCCGGACCTGCACGGAGATCGTCTCGATGTCGGCGCCCCTGACCCTCACCTCGCCGGCGCTCAGGTCGAGGCGGACGGCGGTGGCCGCCGCCGGCTCATAGCTCTCGCTGATCGTCCGCACGACCCGGTCCTGCGCCGCGACGGCCTGCGGCGCCAGCGCCGTGGCGATGACGGCCGCAATCACAGCGAATCGACGCAGAGCAGCACTTTCGGGCGCGGCAAAGGCAAATCGACGCGCGACGGCGAGATCGGGGGCAGCGACAGGAACTCGAAGCATGGGCTCACCTCACGAATCAGGGCCGCCGCGCCCCCCGGGCGCCCCGCGGGCCGTTGGGCTCCTCACTCCCTCACTCTACGGCCGGCCCTCAGGGCGGGTTTCGTGCGGCGAGGGTCGGCCGGTCGCGGCCCGCTGACCCTCTTCAGGCCGCTTCGTCGACCTCTGCCTTGACGCGCTCGCCGATCTCGCGCTCGGCAACCAGCAGGTCGTGCTTGGTCTGCAGGTTCATCCAGAACTGCGGCGAGTTGCCAAAGTAGCGGGCGAGCCGCAACGCCGTCTCCGGGGTGATGGCGCGCTTGCCGTTGAGAATCTGCGTGATGCGTCCCGACGGCACGCGCAACGCGAGCGAGAGCTTGTTCGCCGAGAGCTCGCGCGCCTCGAGCTCTCGCTTCAGGATCCTGCCGGGATGTACGGGCATCATCGTCCTTACCCCTTGTGATAGTTCACGATCTCGACATCGTGAGCATCACCGTCTTCGAATCGAAAGCAGATTCGCCACGGACCGTTCACGGTCATGGCCCACTGCCCCTTCCGATCGCCTTTCAGCTTGTGTAATCGAACGCTCTTCAGCGGGCTCAAATCAGCAAGCGAGCTGGCCGCGTCCAGAACCGCGAGCAGCTCTTGGGCCGCCTCCGCATCCAGGCCTCGGAACTTCGAGATCTTGCCTTCGTTGGCGAACCTGCGAGTCGCCGCGTTGGCCCAGGAGCGAATCATGCGAATAGAATACTACGTTCCGCATAGTACGTGAAGCAGATGAGAAACCAGAGGACGTCAGTCTTCGCGAAGTGCCACGGCAGGATCGACGGCGGCGGCGCGGCGGGCGGGGAGCCAGCCGGCGAGCAGGGCCAGAACAGCAACCGCGGAGACGACGGCGGCGTAGACGGCGGGATCGAACGGCGAGACGCCGTACAGCCAGCCGGCGAGCAGTTTGCCGAGGGCCAGCGCGCCGAGCGTCCCCAGGGCGATGCCGATGATGGTCAGCGAGATGGCGCCGCGCAGCATCGCCCGCACGACGTGGGCCCGATCGGCACCGAGCGCCGCCCGCAGGCCCATCTCGCGGGTCCGCCGCGCGGCGGTGTAGGCGACCACGCCGAAGATGCCCAGGGCCGACAGCGCCAGCACCGAGATGCCGACCGCTGCGAGCACTCGGCTGCTCCAGCGGAGGACCGGCGCCAGGACGGTCTCCCAGGAACGGCTGTTGAGGCGCTGAACGATGAGGGGAACGGTGGGGTCCAGCTCGCGCGCGATCCGGCGAATCGGCTCGACGATGTCGGCGGTGTCGCCGGCGGCGCGTGCCAGCAGGTACTTCGGCACGGTTCCGACCTGTTCGGCGGCGACGTAGAGATTGCGCCAGGCGTCGGGCCGCCCCGGACCACGCCACAACCGGTCGCTGCGGTGCCGGTCCTCGACGATCCCCACGACCGTGTATCCCGGGCCGTCCGGACGCAGGCGGATCTCGTGGCCGAGCGGGTCCTCGCCGGGCCAGCCGATTCGCGCCGTGCTCTCGCTGACGACGGCGACCCGCGGCGCCGTGCTCGTGTCGCTCGCCTCGATGCCGCGGCCGTGCAGGATGGTCAGGCCCAGCGTCCGGAAGTGGTCGGGCCCGACGACGCGCCCGAAGATCGGCCCGCTCAGCTCGAAGAGCGTCGCCGGCGAGGCGACTGCGATGAAGCTGTCCTCGGCGGTGAGGTTCGTCGGCACGCTGCCGGTCCTGTCACGTGGTCGCGCGGGGGGCGCGCCCAGCTCCGGATCCATGAACCAGGTCGAGCTCACCGACTCGACCTCGGGAAGAGCGGCGATTCGCTCTTCCACGCGGCGCTTGAGGTCGGCGACCCGCATGTCTTCCTCATCGGCGACGGGGCCCAACCTGTTGTCGTTGAAGTGGACCTCGAGCACGCGGTCCGTGTCCATCCCGGAATCGAAGCTCGCCAACACGGCGGCGCTTCGCACGGCGAGCGATGCCGCCACGATCAAGATCACCGTGAGCGCAAGCTGGAGGATCGCGAGCAGATCGTGCCACCGGCGCGTCTGGCGCCCGGCCGTCGCCCCATAGCCGCCGGCACGGATCGCTGCGCCGAGGTCGGCTCGCGACGCCTCGCGCGCCGGAACGAGGCCGATCGTGGCCACGGCGAGAGCGCTGGTGATCGCCACGAAAAGGACGATCGTCGGATCGGGCCCCAGACGCAGCCATCCGGGAATCGGCGAGTCCCCGATGGGAGTGAGCCCGAATGGGGCCATCTCGTCGAACACGCGCTGGCCGAGCAACCTCACGAGGGGCCCGCTCCAGGCGCTCAGCAGCAGTCCCAGGAGCCCCGCGGCCCCGGCAATCAGCACGCTCTCGGTGAGCAACTGCCTCGCCAGTCGCCAGCGACTCCCCCCGACCACCGCCCGCAACGTCATCTCGTGGCGCCGCGTCACGCCGCGGGCCAGCAGCAGCCCGGCGATGTTGGCGCAGGCGACGAGGAGCGCCAGGCCAACCGGAAGCAACGCCGAGAACGGTGCCCAACCGAGCTCGTCCCAGCGTTCCCAGCCCAAAGGCGACGCCTCGAGGAAGGACTGCCAGCCCTCCGACCGGTCATTGAAGGGCCGCACGTCCGCGGCTTGCAGTTGTTGCCGTAGCAGCTCGAGCGACCGGTTGGCCTGCTCGATCGACACCCCGTCGCGCAACCGCGCCACGACGCCATGATCGATCGTGTTGCCTCCTGAGGGCCTCGTCGGATCCCATGGGACCCACAAGCCGGCGTAGTACGAGAACGCGAAGCCCTCGGGCATCACGCCGATCACCGTATGCGGGACGTTGTCGATGCTGACCGTCCGTCCGAGCACACCCGGGGCGCCGTCGAAGCGGTCGACCCACAACTGATGGCCGAGGATCACCGTCGGTGGCGCCCCGGGGACCGCGTCCTCGGGTGCGAACGGCCGGCCGAATTGCGGCCGCACGCCCAAGAGCTCGAACAGGCCGGGGGTGATCTCGGCCGCCGGCACGAGCGCGGCCGCGGAAGCGTCGGCCGCCGCCGTGGAACCATTGGCCAAGGCGAACGCCACCTGGTGCTCGTCGAACTGCCCGATGTTCGAGAAGGTCCGCGAGACGTCGCCGAGGTCCTCCACCGCGAAGCTGCTGCCGCCTCGGCCCGAGCGGCCCTCGATTCTGCCCCAGTGCCGGACCTCGACCAATCGATCCGGCCGCTCGTAGGGAAGCTCGCGCAGCGTGGTCGCGTACACGACGCTGAACGTCAGCGCCGTGAGCCCAATCGCCACCGCGAGGGTGGCGATTGCCGCCGCGGTCATCCAGGGCGCGCGGGCGAGGGCGCGGAACGAGTGGCGGGCGTCGGTGCCGAAGATGTCGACTTGGCGCCCCAGCCACGCGGCGGGCGAGCGGCGCTCGGGCAGCTTGCCTCCCGGCGGCTCGGGCCGGCCGGTCAGCGAGCGCAGCCTCATCCGCACGCCGCCGGCTGCGAGGTCGAGGATCGCGCGCCGCCAGATGACGAAGCGCGCCCGCGCGCCGGCGCCGCGGCTCTCTCGAAGGCCGTCGCGGACCGACTGCAGGATCGGATCCCGGTAGGCCTCACGGAAGCCCCGCGGGTAGAGGCGCAGGAACAGCTTCGGGAAAACGAGCCCGAGACCCTCGCCGGCCTCCGCCGAGCGTTTCGGGCGAGGTCTAGAATTCCGCGCCCGTCGACCCGGGTGATGACGATCGTCGTCGGACGGTCCGCGCGCGGCCACTTCAGATCTTCCTGGCGGTCGCGAGCCGGCGCGCCTTCAACAGTTCGGCGACGTCGACCAGCCGCGCCGACTCGGCGCGCAGCACCCGCCGGCCGAGATCGCTGAGCCCGTAGTAGCGTCGCCGCTGGTCCTCGTCGGGGGTCGGCAGCTCGTCGCTCTCCACTACGAGCCCTTGCTTCCGCAGCCGCTGGATCGCCTCGTACAGGGTGCCGGGGCCGATCACCACCCGGCCGCCGCTCTGCTCCTCGGCGTCCTTCATGATCCGATAGCCGTGAGCGTCGCGCGCCTCGAGCGCCAGCAGGATGTGGAACGTCACCGGCGTCAGCGGCAGGAAGCGCTCGTGCTCGTCATGCCCGTCTTTCATTGAGGCCCCTCCCGCCCCCTCCCACCCCTCGCATCGGGATCGTCGCGCTTGTATCGGAAACTAATCTAATGGTTTCCGATATAGTATGTCAACTGCTTCCAGCGGCTGCGCGCTCACCATCGAGGGGACGGCGGCTCCACAAGAGCGCAGGGAGGCTGATTGGCAGGTCCGCCGAAGACCGGGCTATCCCCGGCGCAGGGTCTCCGCCGGGTGGATATGGGTCGCCTGCCGGCCCGGAAGCCACGCGGCGAGGAGGGCGACGACCAGCAGCATCGCGGCCGCCCCGGCGAATGCGATGGGGTCGGCGGGATCGACCTCGTACAGGAGCGCCGTCAAATAGCGAGTCAACGCGGCAGCCATCACCATGCCGGCGACGATCCCCAGCGCGGCGCTCACCAGGCCGTCGCGAACGAGGAGGCCGACCATCTGCGCGTTTCGGGCTCCCAGCGCCAGGCGGATGCCGAGCTCGCGCCGCCGCTGCACGACGTCGTAGCTGACCACGCCCCAGATCCCGGTGACGGCGAGCACCACGGCCATCCCGGCGAACACGGCGAGAAGCTGCATGACCACGCGCGTGGTGCTGACCTGGGCGGCGGCGATATCCGCGCCGGTCGTTGCGTCGTAGATCGGGACCTCGGGGTCGAGCATCGCCATCGCCGCGCGAACCTCGGGAAGTACCTGAAGCGGCTCGCCGCGGGTGCGAACGAGGACCTCGATGTCGGCCTCGGGCGCCTGCGGCTGGTAGAAGTAGGCCTCCGGCATGAAGCCCTGATCGGGCGGGTTGTACAGCACGTCGGCGACGACGCCGATCACCTCGGCCGAGACGTCGCCGCTGGTGGGCCCGTACCTGACGGCGAACGGCTGGCCGACGGGGTCGGCGTCGCCAAAGAAACGCCGCGCCGCCGTCTCGTTGATGACGATCGCCGGCGGGGCGCCCGACCGATCGGTCGCGGCGAAGGTCCGGCCGCGCAACAACGGCATCCCCACGGCCTCGAAGTAGCCGTCGGTCACGCTCTGCACGCCGATGGTGGGCGCGGCGTCGGGTTCCCACGTGGTTTCGCCGGCGCGGATCATCATCGTGATGGACCAGTGGCGCCGCAGCGGAACCACGCCGCCGCCAGCGGCGGCGACCTGCGGGAGCCCCCGAAGACGGTTCAGGAACGTCTCGTGAAACGCCGCGGGGTTCTCTGCGTGAACGCTGTCGCGCGGCAGGGAATAGGTGAAGGCGAGCAGACGCTCGGGGTCGAAGCCGGTCTCGACGTCGAGAAGCCGGCCGAGGCTCGACAGCAACAGGCCGGCGCCGACCAGCAGGACCAGGGCGACGGCGATCTCCGCAGCCACCAGCGCGCCTCGCCCGCCGATCGTCCAGCCGCGTCTTCGCCGGGCACCGCCGCCCTGTTTCATGGCGGCGCCGAGGTCGGCGCCGGAGAGGCGCAGGGCGGGGACGGCGCCGAAGAGGGCGCCGGTGAGCAGGGCGAGCCCGAGCGTGTAGGCGAGCGCCGAGGCATCGAAGGAGAAGCCGGCGGCGTCGACGAAGGCGAGGTTCCAGCTTCCGTCGGCGAAGCCCGCCGGCCAGATCGCGCCGAGGGCGCGAACCGCGAGCGCCGCGACGCCGATCCCCAGAATACCGCCGCCGCTGGCGAGCAGCAGCGTCTCGGCGAGCAGACCTCGAGCCAGCCGCGCGCGAGAGGCCCCCAGCGCCAGGCGCACCGCGATCTCGCGACGGCGATCGGCGCCGCGGGCGAGCATCAGCGCCGCCAGGTTGGTGCAGGCGATCAGCAGTACCAGACCGGAAGCCGTCGCCACGATCAGCACCGCCCGCTGCGCGCGGGGATTGCGCCGCGCCTCGGCGATCGAGCGGGCCTTGCCGGTGATGCGGCTCGCCGGGTCGGCCCACGGAAATGCCTCGTCGACGCTGCGGGCCACGGCCGCCATCCGCTCGTCGATCTCCGCCGGCGATGCGTCGGCGCGCAGGCGCGCGATCGCCTGCATCCAGTGGGCCTGCGCGCCGCGGAGCATGACCGGGGAGAACAGCGCCGGCGCCGAGCGCACCGGCACCCAGAGGCGGGCGCGGCCGCTGAGACCGGCGAAGCCCGCCGGGGCAACGCCCACGACCGTCATCGTCTGGCCGTTGAGCACCAGCTCCTGGCCGATCGCGCCGGGGTTGGCGCCGAGGCGCTCCTGCCAGAGGCCGCGCGAGATGATGACCTCCCGCGAAGCCGCCTCGTCGTCACTCACCGACAGGGTGCGTCCGTGCGCCGGATCGACGCCAAGCACCGCGAAGTAGCCGGGGGTCACGACCTCGGCGTCGAGGCGGGCGGCGTCGCCGCGGCCGGTCAACGTCACCGTGCGCGTCGCATAGCCGGCCAGCGACGCCACCGGCAGCTCCTCGGCCGCGGCCAGGATCTCGTACTTGGGCCACGACCAGGGAATCGCTCGCGGCGATCCCGGCTGGTCGTCTTCGACGACGGCGAGGTCGAGGATCACCAGCCGGTCGGGGTCGGGGTAGGGCAGCGGCGCGAGCAAGGCGGCCTCGATCGCCGTGAAGATGGCGCCGTTGATGCCGACGCCGAGCGCCAGCACCAGCAGCGCGGTGATCGTGAACACCGGCGAGCGCGCCAGAGTCCGGAAAGCAAAGCGGAGGTCGGTTCCTATTTGGTTCCGGAACAGCTCACGGCTCCTGTGGGCCCAGCGGCCGGCGGGCGTTTCGGGCGGCGGCGCGCCGACACCGCCGCTCCGCCAGCGCTCGCGGGCGCCGCGCGCCAGCGCGTCCCACGCGGCTCGCCGGGCATATCGAGAGGCGCGCCGGCGGCCCTCGTTGCGAAACGCGGCGTGCGCCGCCGCGAAGGTAGCGATCATCTCCGGCCCATAGGTCTCGCGGATCTCCTTGGGAAAGGCCCACACCGCCCAGGCATACAGCCGCACCGGGAGGGAAGCATCGCGCGGCGTCTTCACCTTCCGAGTCTCCCGCCGGCCGTCACACTCAGGGGATCGTCGCTGGTGCACATCGAGAATCGCGCAGAAATACGCGAGGACGTGGCTGGACGTCGAGCAGACAACGAATGGCATAAGACATGCCGGCACGCAGCGCCGCAGCGCGGCGGCGAAGGGCACGCCGGAAGCGGAACGAGCATCATCGCGTGCCCGGGGCCAGCCGCTGGCTCCGCGCCACGTCGAGCAGCCGGCCGAGGCGCTCGGACTCGGCCACCGCCACGCGGCGGCCGAAGTCGGTCACCCGGTAGTAGCGGCGGCGCCGGTCGGAGCTCTCGTCCGGCGGCTCGGCCAGCTCGGCGATCAGGCCGGCCTCGACCATGCGGGCGATCGTCGCGTACAGCGTCCCCGGCAGCAGCGCGTCCTCGCCGCCGGTCTTGTCGTTGAAGGCCTGCATGATCGCGTAGCCGTGCATCGCCTCGTCGCCCAGGGCCAGCAGCACGTGGTAGACGGGAGGGCTCAGCGGCAGCAGCTCGCGGGGATCGGATGGCGTCGTCATCGGCTACCTTTGGCGCGGAATCTCATGTAGTCAACTATAATGTATCACATTATATTTGGCAACATTCCGATTGGCCAGTTGACGTAGAACGACGGAGTCCGCCTTATCTCCTGGGACGTCGCCGGACGTGATCACGGAGGCTGGCGAAATAGGCTTCGTCGGCAGGTGCCGAGGGAGGGGATGCAGCGCCCTCCTGCAAGAGGCCACGAAGGCGCAGCCGGTCTTGCTCTTTGCGCATCACTTCACGGACGTACTCGCTGCTCATCAGCCGCCTGCTGCCTCCAGGTGGCGTGCGATCAGCATCTTGATCAGCGATTGCCGCGGGACGCCGAGCCGGGTGGCTTCCCTGTCGAGCTTCTGGATCATCCAGACGGGAAAGTCGACGTTGACCCGCTTCTGCTCCAGCCCCGGCCGGCGGGCTTTCGACAAGTCGAGGTGCTCGGTGATGTTCTCGCCAGCGTCGAACTTCTTGTCGAGCTGTTTAGCTTTCATAGATCTCGACCTCTTCCTCGCGTGACCTTCGGACGGAGATCAAGCGAATCTTGTCGCTTCGGTACGTGATGATCGCCGACCAATGCTTGTCGGCCAACTTCCCGACCACCAAGAAACGCGGCTCATCTTCTGTTCGCGCCGGAACCTCGACCAAGTGGGGATCTCGCCATAGCGCGAGGGCATCATCGAAGCTGATCCCATGTTTTCGCAGATTGGCATTGCTTTTCGCCGGATCGAACTCGAATTCCATAGGTATAGTAAGTATACCTCCCGTATATCATCAGAGGGAAGATTCCCAAGCCGCGTCGTGCCTACCTGCCGCCGCGCATCGCCGCGTCATAGCGCATGCGCAGCGTCCGGACCGGGTTGGCGTCCTCGGAGGGCTGGATGTCCTGGTCGGTGACGCTGATGTAGAACGCGTAGGTGCCGTCGTTGTGCGACTCGCCGATCGGGTCGTCCCGCTCGGCGCGCAGGATGTAGGCGACGTGGGCGGTCTTGGCGGTGCAGGGGGCGTCGACCTCGGGGTTGCGCGGGTTGTCGCAGGAGCAGCGCGAGTCGCCGCCCTCCCGATCCGCGGCTTCCATGGCGGCCATCACCCGATCGGTCAGGCTGCCGCCCGCCTCGCGGAACGCCGCCGCGGCCTCGTGCACCACGGCCGGGCTCTCGAGGATGTTGCCCTGCACCGAGTAGAGGATCGACGGCTCGCTCCGGAGCTGGCCGCCCTCGTGCAGCGAGTGCTCGCCGTTGCGCGCCCCCGAGTGCCGCGCCATGCGCCCCTGCAGGTCTAGGATGGCGAACTGGCGCGACTCGAAACGCTCGTCGGCCCGCAGCATCTCGAGGATCTCCGCCGGCGGCGTGCCCTTTTGCAGCTCCCGGTAGATCAGCATCTGGTTCTCGCGCGTCCGATCGACGCCGGCCTGCGCCGCCGCCACGCCGACGCCCGGCACGACGATCGCCTGGATTCCCATGAGCCCGTTGGGCCCGCCCATTCTTTGCAGCCCGGCGCCGCTCACACACGTCGCCGAGGCGATCACGACCGTGCCCGTGCGCTGGTCGACCGCGATCACCGACCAGGTCGCGAAGGCTGGGCTGGCGACGAGCAGACAGAAACTGGCAATCAGGATCCGGCGAATCATCGGCAATCTCCTTCGCTGGTGCCGGTCGCGGGGCGCGAACACGGCGGTCATTCAGGAGGCGTCGTCAGGGGGAAGAATGGCATACACGTGGCGCGGAAAAGGGCTTGTGCCCCACCGACGCCTCCGCGTCGAGCAGATCGAGCAGCGTGCGCGGGCCTGCAAGAACGCCGGCTCCTTCTAGAAGCCGCCGCCGCCGGGCCCGCCGCCGGGGCCGCCGCCGCCAAACCCCCCGAACCCGTCGCGGTTGCTCGTGAAACGCGGGTTGACGATGTTGTTGAAGATCGAACCGAACTGGTAGGTGATCCCGTAGTTGATCTGGTAGGTCGAGTTCGTGGCCAGCGCCGCCTGGCGCAGCAGGATCTCCTCGTTGGTCTGCTCCTCGACGGCAAGGAACCGCTGGTTGCGGACCGCGGCCCAGTTGCCGCGCACGTTGAAGCTCAGGCCGCGGGTGATGCGGAAGTCGATGCGACCGTTGAGCTGAGCGCTCCACTGGTCCCAGTGGTTCAGAAACTGGACCAGCTCGACGCCCGCCTCGAACTCCCCCCAGGGTTGCACCGCGTCCATGTTCACCAGCAGCGCGTGGTCGAGGAGCGTCTCCGCGGTCTTCTCGAAGATGGTTTCTTCAAAGTACCGATCGTGCCCCACCCCGATCTCGTAGGTGAACGTGAAGATCCGGCGCGACGACTCGCCGTACGGGAATACGTTGTACTCGATCCCCGGAGCGCCGACGATCACCAGCTCGTGATTGGTGAACGACGCCTGCCACGCCGCCCCTTTCACCGACAGACCCCAGTGTTCGCCCAGGCTCTTGACCGTCTGGTGCGTGAACGAGTAGCTGCGGGTGGTCCCGATCGACTCGGTTCCGTCGTTGAGGATGAACTTGCGTTCGTCGTGGCGGAAGTTGGCGTTGAAGCGGATCTTCCAATCCTCGGTCGTGCGGTTCGCTGAGCCCATGAGGCGAATGTTGTAGTTCGAGCGCCGGTCTTCGCCGCCGACCTGACCGTTCACATTGATGCGGAAGACCCAGAAGTTCCACGGGTCGTCGTCGGGGTCGACCACGAGGAACCGCTGCTCGACCTGCTGGACCTGCTCGCGGATGTCGAGCTGATGGATGAGCGGCGTCTTGGCGAGGTAGTGCACGACGCCGGCGCGGATCATCTGGGCGATGCCCTCGCGCCGCTCGTCCTCCGTGTTCGTGTTGCTCGACATCCAGACCAGGCGGATATCGTCGCCCTCGAACTCGCGTAAGCCGATGAAGTCGAAGGTGAACTCCTGGCCGCCCCCGGCAAACTGGCTGGTGACCAGGACGTGGATCTGCGCGTCCTGGCGATCCCGCACGTAGTTGACGAAGGTGATCTCACGCCGCAGGTAGTCTTGGTCGCAGGTGCGCCCTTGGCAGTCGAGAAAAACGAGCAGCCCGGACGGCGCCTCTTCCTGCTCGGCCTCCTCCTGCGCCTGGCTCGAAAAGTCGAAGCCGCGCGCCGTGCCGGGCGCCGCGGTCGGCAAGCCCAGCGGCCGCGTGATGCCGTTCTGCTGCGCGAGAGACGCGGACGCCGCGGTCAGCTTGGCCTCCTGCGCCAACGCCGGAGGGGCATGCGCGGGCCCGGCACCCTGCGCGACCGCCTCGGCCGGGACGAGGCCCGGGGCGCACAACGCCACCAGGAAGACGGCGAGCGATCTCATTGAGCAATCCCCCGGTTCCGTGGGGAGGGAGGGTCAGCAGCCTTCGAACAGTGGGAACCTACACGATGGGGAAAGGCTCGCCGCCCGGCAGTCTCTCACAGGGAGGGCCGTTCGACAAACCCCGGAAGAACGCCTGTCAGCCGTCTTCGCAAGACGCGATGCTTGACTACCTTGACTTGACTACCTTGACTTCGATAGCCTAGGGCTCATGATCTCCCGCGCAACTGCCGACGAGAACCGGTACTCCGACTTTGTCGAACGGGCCACGACGGCGTTTCGTAGGCGAATCGTCGAGCTGGTCGAATCCTCGAGCCTGCCGGAGGAAACCCCCGAGGAGCTGGGCGAGCGGGCCGGCTTGGCGGCCGCCGCGGCATCCGTCTGGTCGGAGCACGTAGGGCCGTTTGTCGATACCCACGGTGTGATGACGTTGCTTGGCGGCGTCAGCAAGCAAGCCGTATCCCAGCGTGTTCGTGGCGGACGACTGCTGGCGCTGCGCACCGAATCCGGACGGCTGGTCTACCCACTGTGGCAGTTTCGCGACGGCAAGACTCTTGCCGGGCTCGCTGAGGTGCTCGACGCCGCCGGTTACGATCCGGAGCGGCCGGCAAACGGCTGGACCCTGGCCTCGTGGCTATGCACGGAGGACGCCGAGCTTGGCGGGGCGCCGCGATCCCGGCTGGCCATCGGTCGGACCGATGAGGTACTGCGAGCGGCACGCGATGTGCGCGCCGAGCTCGGCACCGACGAAACGGCGGCGCTCGCCGCGGGGGCAGCCTGAGCAGGTCGGGGCTCGCCTGGCCGCCCGAGGATCCGGCGGCGCTCGCCGGCTTTCCACGGACGCGGCGGCTCCCCGACGTTCTCCATCGACTCTCGGAGCACCCCGCGGCGTGGTGGTTTGCAGCGCGCTCGAACGAGGGCGGGGGGCGCTTCGACCTGCCCGCGCCCGAGGGAACCTGTTATCTGGCGGACGACCTGGATACGGCGCTGGGAGAGAAGCTCCTGCGACGACCGAAGAAGATCGTGCCCGCACAACGCCTGCGCGAGTTGTTTCATGCACGCATCGCGGTGATCCGCCCGCCCGCCCTGGCCGACCTGACGTCTAGGAAGGCCACCGGCTGGGGCATCAACGCCGAGATCCATGTCAGCCTCGACCACGCCAAGCCGCGAGCGTGGGCGCACCGACTAAGGGCAATAGGCGCCCGCGGCTTGCGATACGCCTCCCGCAGCGATCCCGCACTCGCCGGGCGGGCCGTGGCCCTGTTCGGCGCCGCCGGTTTGCACACGCGGGCGCCGGCCGGGATGCGCACGCGTGTCTCGAGCCTTGACGAAGGCGAGGCGCGCAGGCTGCTGGAGGCTCGGGATGTACTGGTCGTTCCGATACCATTCGACGTTCCGACCATCGCGCCACCCAGGCCTTGACCGGAAGCGACCGCGTGCGAATCATCAGCGCTGCGCGCGGAACCGCCGAAGCCCGAGGAGGAGCATGGGTTCCCGCGGGGAAAGAAAAGGCGGAGGGGGTGGGATTTGAACCCACGTCCCGGGTTTTGCCCGAGAACCCGATTTCGAGTCGGGCGCGTTACGGCCAGGCTTCGCTACCCCTCCGTACGGAAAATGCGGAATCGCCGACGGCGAGGCGGGCTGTCGATTCTCGCCGTGGGAGTGGCCCGCTGATCCGCAGGCCGCGCGGATGCGAGCGTGAAGGAAGATTCTACCACCCTCCCTGAGGGCTACGTGCACATGCTGCGTCGTGTAGGGGCCGCCGCCTTGTGCACGGAGCCCGTGCCGCCGACGTTCGTGTTTCGGTGCCCGAAGGTTGGTCTACTCCGTCTCAGCCATCAGCGAGTCCTCGCGTGGCCGTGGCGGCTGGTGGGCCTTGTTGTAGTCGATGACGCCGCGGGCCAGCAGGTAGACGCCGATGGCCAGCGGGAAGATCGGCCACCAGTCGCGCAGCCAGCGGAGCGGGTAGTCGAACAGGGTGTTCGACAGCATGATCAGGCCGAAGAGGGTCAGCCAGACGCCGGCGACGATCGAGCCCTCCATGCGCGGGACCTTGAAGTCCTTGGGCAGCTCGATGCTCTCGCCGCCGGCGACGGCGTGGTTGTAGAGGGCCGCCATGCGGCCGGCATCGATCATGCCGAACAGCCAGGTGAAGAGCGTCGCCCAGAGGGCGGCGCCTTCGAGCTCGCGGCCGCCGACGTTCACCAGGGTGATCAGCATGAAGATCACCCCGGCGAGCACGAAGCCGCGCATGTAGTAGCCGATGTAGACCTGGCCGAGGCCGGGGATCAGCGACAGGAACGTCGCCGCCCGCGGCGATTTGCGGTGCGGGTCGAACGAGTCCTCGTCTCGGTGCCAGTTTCGCGGCGGCGCGCCTTGGGCGCCGTAGCCTCCCCGGCCGCCGGAAGGCGGGTGGTCGTGGGTCCAAGGTGGGGCGTCGTCGCCGTGGGTTTGATCAGGATTGTGGCTATCGCTCATCGGTTCCTCCTCGGTTCGATTCGTTCGTGTTGTCATCCGTCGGCTCACAGCCGAAGCTCTCGCACCACACCCGCCGGCCGGCCTCGATCACCGGCGCGAGGCGGCTCGTCCACACCCCGCGGGCCCGGGCAGTGGCCGCCGCCCGCGTCTGACCGCCGAGCTCGACGAGCTGATCGAAGGCCGAATCGATGGCCGGCTCGACCCGCTCCTGGCGGATCTCGGCGAGCGTTTCCACCGGCGAGGCGTCGAGCCGGGGCGCCTGGATCCCGGTGATCAGCACCAGCGCCAGGGCGCCGACCCAGGCGCCCTCGAGGGCGAGGCGGGGGCGGGTCACGAGGCGTTGCCACAACTCGGCGAGCTTCGCGCGACCCGCGACCTGTTGCCAGAGAGCAACGCGACGGCTGCCGGTCGTCGCGGCAAGCACGTCGCCCAAGAAAGCGGCGTTGGGCTCCATCGAGGCAAGGCACGGAAGGTCCGCGTCGAGCTGCTCGAAGACCGACGCCCAGCGGCTCGAGGTGGCCGCGAGGATCGACTCGGTCAGGTCGGCAGGCGGCGTGGCTTCGGGGGCGCCTGCCAGCAGCCGCTCGAGCTCGCGGCAGCGCTCGCAGCCGGTCAAGTGGGCGCGCTGAGTCGCGACATGTTCGGAAGCCGCGGCGCGGCCATCGAGCGACGCGATCAGCAGCTCTTCGCAGCGGGCGCAGTCCACCGTCAGCCTCCGAAGGTCGGGTCGAGCTCGAGGATGCAACGGGCCAGCTCGAGGCGGGCCCGATGCGAGCGGGTCTTGACGGTGCCCAGCGGCAGCGCCAGCGCCTCGGCGATCTCGGTCTGCTTCAGCCCTTGAATGTCCTTGAGCAGGATCATCTCGCGGTTGATCTCGGACATCCGCTCGAGCGCCTGGTAGAGTAGCGCCGCGCGCTCGCTGGCGAGGGTCGCGGTTTCCGGTCCCGGCGTCGGGTCGGGGGCGGCGAGCCGCTCGTCGAGCGGCGGGCCGTCGAGCGCCGGCCGCGCCCGCAGGTGCCGGACGCGGTCGATGCAGCAGTTGCGGCCGATGCTGACCATCCAGGCCACGAAGCCGCCGCCCTCGAAGGTGTCGAGCTTCCGGTACACGCGCACGAACGTCTCCTGGGCGGCCTCGCGGGCCTCCTCGCGGTTGCCGAGGTAGTGGTAGGCGAGGGCGAAGATCCGCCCCTGATAACGGCGCACCAGGGCCTCCCAGGCGAGGTCGTCGCCACCACGGCAGCGCTCGAGTAGATCGTCGAGGTCCACCCGATTCCTTCCCTTTGGCCCGATCCTCGGGCTTGCGTCCGGCGCCATCGGCCGGGGAAGCCTCCCCCGGGGCGCCGGCATCGCTCAAGGGTAGAAACGAAGCCGGAGAAGCAAAGGTTCGGGCCCAGCAGGGGATTTCGGGTCGACTCAGCGTCTCCGGTTCGCCGCCAGCGCCGCCTCGATGACCTGGCGCCACCGGCGTGCCCACTCGTCGGGGTGGACGCCGAAGCTCATCTGGCGGGCCCAGACGCGGCCGGTGGCGTCGACGAGCATCGTGACCGGCAGCTCGTCGAGGCCGAGCTCGGCGAGCGCGGCAAAGGTGCCGACGGCGAGGGGGCCGTGGTCCGGAGCGCGGCGGAGGGAGCGGTTGGCGTTCGAGAGCGAGCTCGACAGGGTGATCGAGAGCGTCCCGAGGCCGAGCTCGCCGTAGGTGGCGCCGAACGCCG
Organism: Acidobacteriota bacterium; assembly: GCA_036398215.1. Lineage (GTDB taxonomy): Bacteria > Acidobacteriota > UBA890 > UBA890 > UBA890 > DASWHK01. The sequence goes on from DASWHK010000225.1 coordinate 27,504, forward strand.
CCAGCGCCGGGAGCTGGTCGCCGCTGGTCGCCAGGTCGGGTGCCCAGGCGACCACGAGCGTCAGGTCGGCGGTCAGGAAGCGCTCGAGCTTCACCTGCAGGTTGCGCTCCGGAAGCAGCAGCCGCACGCTGCCGATCGGCAGCGACGGGGCGCTCTCGGCGTCGAAGATCTTCAGCTCGTTGCTGGCCAGGGCCCGGTAGATGCGGGCCAGCGCGGCGCTGATCGCCTCCCCGCCGCGGCCGCGGGAGAGGGCGCGCAGGTAGTAGTGCTTGGCCTCGTGCAGCCGGCCCGCCGCCTCGTAGACCTCGCCGGCGGTGCGGTTGGCGCTGCCGCTCAGTCCGCGGGCGCCGGCGGCCGCCACAAGCCGGTCGACGAGGACGGTCGCCTCCTCGACGCGGCCGTCCTCGAGGTAGAGGTCGGCGAGCATCAGGCGCAGGCGGGTGAGCTCGGCGGCGATCGCGTTGCCCGCGGCCGGCGGCCCACCGGCGGACAGCTCGCTGATCACCAGCGCCTTCTCGATCAGCTCGATGCCGAGCGTCCGCTCCGAGGCGCTGCGCGCCAGCGTCTGGCCGATGCGGCGCAGCACCTCGGTCTCGACGCAGTCGGAGTCGCGCAGCGAGCGGGCGGCGGAAGCGGCCTCGGGAGGGATCACGGGGGCAGGGACGGCCACGGCCCCCCTGTCGCCCGCGATCGCCACGCGGGCCCCGTCGGGGGTCATAACGACCATCCTGTCGCCGCCGCCCGTGACCCGAATCTGTTCGATTCTGAGGGCCATCTCCCGCTGCCGCCGCTCGTCGAGAGACCCTAAGCCGGCCGCGAACCAGCCGGAATGTCCCAGGCACGCGAACGTCTGACCCGCCCTGCGCGTCTCGGCGATGCGATCGCGGCCGGCACCGACCTCCTCGAAGCCCGGGTCCGGCAGCGCGATCACCTCCTTGGCCAGCTCGATGGCCTCCTCGAAGCGGTCATCGCCGATCAGCGCGTTGATCATCCGGTCGTAGACGGCGTAGCGGAGCGGCGACTCGGGGTAGATCTCCAGGAACCGGCCGAGGATCTCCAGCTCCCGCTCGGTGTCGACGAAGCCGGCCGCCCGCAGCAGCGACACCTCGGCGCGCGGGTGCTCCGGATAGCGCTCGGCGATCGCCAGCCAGACGTCGGCGGCCATCGACCGGCCTTCGTGGCCGCCGCCGGAGAGCAGGCCGGCGAGCGCCTCCATGTCCTCGATCGAGCCCATGAACCGGTACCGATTGGCCTCGATCTCCGGCAGTAGCGGGGCGATGTCGCGGTTGCGGCCCATCGACCGCAGGCGCTCCTGCCAGAGACGGGTGAGAAAGCGGGTTTCGCCCGGGTACTGGGCGACCATCTGCTGGAGGAAGGCGAGCGCCTCGGCGTCGCGGTCGCGGCGCGTCAGAGCCAGGTAGTAGGTCGAGGCGGCGCCGTAATCGCCGGGCATCAGGCCGACGGCGCGGCGCGCCCATTCCAGCCCCTCGTCGGACCTGCGGTCTCGATAGGTGAGCGAGGCCATCGCCTGCACGGCCGGCCCGAAGTTGGGATCGCGGCGCAGCGCCTCCAGCAGATAGGACTTGCGCAGGTCCCTGCCGCGCGCGGCGGTGCTCATTAGGTAGTAGACGGCGGCGCTCCCCGGGTACTGCTGCAGGAGCTGCTGGTAATGGCCCTGCAGCGACGCCGAGTTGCCCAGCCGCGCATGCGCCGTGCGCAGCACGCGGTTGGCCTCGAGATGCAGCGGGTCTATCGCCACCGCCCGCTGCGCGGCCGCCAGCGCCGCCTCGTACTCGTAGGCGAGCATGTGCTGCTCGGCCTGGGCGATCAGCGCTTCCGGTGATTGCGGGACGCCGGCGGGGAGCACGCCGCGCAGGCCGACCGGCTCGGCGGCGGCCGGCGGGAGCGGCGCTGGGGCCGCGAGCGCCGGGATTGCCGCCGCCCCAAGCCAAGCGGCAGCCACGAGCGGAGCCGCCCGCAGGACGAGTTGTCCCATCGTCCCCTCCCTGTTTCGATGATTTCCGATTCGCGGAACCGGTGCCCCCGCAGGCGCCCCGTTCCCGTGTTCTCCGGGTCGCTGGCATCCGGGAGCCACGAGCGCCGGCGCGATCGAGCTGGAGGACGCACCGCGAAGGTCACGTGCGTGCCTCCCAGGCGGACGTAGCGTCTGCTATCTCGTTGCGGTGACATCGGGCCCCGAAACCAGCCTACCTATCTACTTCGACCCCGTTCAAGGGTGTTTTGTCGACGGGTTGCCAGCCGTTTTTTCGCAGCCAGCCGTGGGCGCGGTCGCGGCGCTCGTCGCGGACCGCGAACCAAACCTCGTGGCCGGCGCGGGGGCGGAACCTCTCGTCGATCGGCTCGGGGCCCCGGCGCGCCTGCCAGGCGAGGGGCACCATGGCGACGTAGATGTCCTCGGGGAACTCCATGCCGTCGCCCCGGGCCTCGAAGCGCCAGGCCTCGACCGTGGCCTCCTCGCGCTCGAAGTGGCGCGCCCAGGCGGCGACGTCGACGGGGGCGCCGAACAACATCGCCGCGCCGCCCTTCTCGAGGCGCTCCGGTCGCACGCCGACGGTGCCGCCCTGCACGGCGGCGAGCGCCCTGGGGACGCGGAACTCGGAGCGGGCCTTGGCGGCGAAGATGCCGTTCGCCTCCTCGTTGGGAGTGAGGCCGATCGCCGCCAGGCGGGCATCGAGCTCCACCCGCTGCAGGACGCTGTCGTCCAGTCCGCTGCCCCAGATCGCCCGCATCCCGGCCTCCTCGGCCTGCTCGATCGCGGCGGCGTTGTTGTCGACGAAGACGATCTCCTGGTCGCCCGCGCCCAGCAGCCGGCCGAGCTGCAGGCTCAACCCGTTGGCACCGAGGATCACGTAGCCCTGGTTGGGGCGTCCCACGCCCAGCAGCCAGGCCACCGGCCCGGCGAGCAAACCCTGCACCAGCACGGTCACCCCGATGACCAGGAAGACCAGGGCGCGCATCTCGGTGCCCCCCTCGACGCCGGCGGCGGTGAGCTGCTGGGCGAACAGCGAGGCCATCGCCGCCGCCACCACCCCCCGTGGCGCCAGCCAGCAGAGAAAGGCCCGGTCGCGGGCGGTCAGGTCGGTGCCGGCGGTGGAAACGAGGACATTGAGGGGGCGGACCACCAGCATCAGGCCGAGCACGGTGATCAGGCCGGGCCAGCCGAGAGTCAGGACCTCCTGAAGGCCGACCTGGGCGGCGAGCAGCACGAACAGCATGCCGATGAACATCACGGTGAGCTGCTCCTTGAACTCGCGCAGCTCCCGGTCGATGCGCGTCGGCGTGTTGCCGACCAGCACGCCGGCAACCGCCGCCGCGGCGATCCCCGACTCCGGAAGCAGCGTGTCGCTGACCTGGAAGAGCACCAGCGCCAGCGACAGGACGAAGACGTTCTCCAGCCCCTCGGGGATCATCCGGTCCCAGTGCACCGCCGCCGCCATGACCGCCCCTCCGGCGAGGCCCAGCAGGCAGCCGCCGCCGAAGCGGAGGCCGAAGCTGGCGATGCTGTCGAGCGCCGAGACCGCCGACCAGTGCAGCGCCACGTCGAAGGCGGCGATCGCGGTGAGGACGCCGATGGCGTCGATGAACACACCCTCGGCCTCGAGGATGGTCTGCAGCTCGTGCCTGACGCGGGTGCGGCGCAGCAGCGGCGTGATCACCGTCGGGCCGGTGACCATTACCAGGGTTCCGAACAGGATCGAGATCCGCCACGGCCAGTCCATCGCCAGGTGGGCGAGGACCGCCCCGCCGGCGGCGGTGATCAGGGCGCCGATGGTGATCAGCCGGCGGATCGGCACGGCCTGGCGCCGCAGCCGCCCGAGGTTCAGGTTGAGGCCGCCTTCGAAAACGATCACCGCCACCGCGTAGCCGACCAGCACCTGGAGCGCCGGGCCGAGCACCTCCGGGTCGATGACGCCGAGGCCGTCGCGGCTGAGCGCGACGCCGCTGGCCAGCAACAGGACGATCCCGGGCAACCGAAGGTGGCGGGCGAGCGCCGTGGCCGCGAGCCCCACCGCCAGGGCGACGGCGACCGTCAGGCCCGGGCTCTCGAGGGGTAAGCTCAAGGGGCTCCCACGACAGTAACGTTTTCGTCGTTGGTGGCGACCATCGCTGCCGGGATCCTATCGCGATGGCGCCGCCGGCTGGATGGCGATGCTCTCGATCGTGGCGCCCTCGAGAATCGTATCGATGACGTCGAGACCGTCTGTGATCGCGCCGATGATCGTGTAGTTGTGGTCGAGGCGCACGTTGTCGACCAGGTTCACGAAGAGCTGCGAGTCGCCGGTGTCGCGGCCGCGGGTCGAGATCCCCACCGTGCCGCGCAGGTGCGAGCGGGCGGTGAGCTCGTCGCGCGTGTAGGGCCCGTCGCCCATGTACTCGTTGGCGCCGGGGCTGCCGCCCTGGATGACGAAGTTGGGCACCACCCGGTGGAAGGTGAGCCCCTCGAAGTAACCCTCGCGCGCCTGGCGGGCGAAGCGGGCGACGTTGGTGGGGGCCTCGAAGGGAAACAGCTCGACCTCGATCTCGCCGCCTCCCTGCATGCGGATCGAGGCGCGCGCCCCGGCCAGCCCGCGAAGCTCGGCGACTGAAGGCAGCGGCTGCGGCGGCAGCGCGCGGGGATCGGCCTGTTGCGGCTCACCGGTCCAGGCCACCAGGACCTCGGCCGCCTGCGCGGCGATCCGCGGGTCGAAGTCGTTGAGGTAGGGGCGCAGGCGCTCGGCGTCCGCCGGCCCGCCGAGCTCGCCGATCCGCTCGAGCAGGGCGTGGCGGGCGTCGCGCGACGTCTGCCGTTGCGCCGCCGAGATCCGGTCGAGCGCCGCAAGCAACGCCGGCACGGCGGCGGAGCCGCTGCCCTGCGTCGCGGCGGCGGCGGTTGGGCTGCTGCCCTCGGACGCGCCGGCGCCGGTTGGGCCGCGGCCCTCGGGCGCGCCGGCGCCGATCGAGCGGCCGCGCTCCAGGGCGCCGGCGGCGGTGATCAGCAGCTGGTAGTCGTCGCGCTGCAAGGCGGCGATGGCGGCAGGGTCGGCGCCCTCACCGATCGTCGCCTCGAGGCCGCGGAGCGCCGCCTCCGCGACGTTGGCGTGCGGATCGCCGGCGAGCGCCGCGAGGAGGTCGGTGGCGGCGGCGCTCTGGGCGGCGCGCGCCGTGTACATGCGGACCTGCCAGACGGGGTGACCGGCGAAGCGCGGCAGCAACGGCGTCGCCGCCGCCGCGTCGGGGGCGGCGAGCGCCACCAGCGCGTGAGCGCCATGCTGCCAGCCGGTCGCGGCGGCTCCCGGGTTCTCCTCGCGGCTCGCCGGTGTGAGGCCCGGCATCTCTTCTCGGTTCGTGGGCGTGGCCGCGGGATCGGGCGCCTCGGCGAGCCCGGGCAAGGATTCGGCGATCGCCGTCAGCCTGGCCGCCACCCCGGGCTGCTCGCCGCCCCTAGCCGGGTCGTCGCAGCCGTCGGCGAGCAGGTCGATGGCGAGCAGCTCGACGTGGGGATCGCCGTCGTCGAGGGCCGCGAAGATCGGATCGCAGCCCGTCGAGGCCTGCAGGAGGCGGCCGTAGACGCGCAAGGCTTCGTAGCGGACCGCGGAGGCCTCGTCTTCGAGGCCGGCGAGCGCCAGCCGGGCCTGCAGCGGCGCGTCGTCGAGCCGCTCGACGGCGACGACAGCGAGGCGGCGTACCTCGACGTCGGGATCGAAGAGCGCGGCTTCGACCGTGGCGGCGTCGGCGCGCCGGGCGGCGGTGAGCGTGGCCAGCGCCAGCCGCCGGACGCGGGCCGGCTCCAAGCCTTCCGCGACGGCGCCGGGATCGCTGGCGGCGGCGAACCCCTCGGCCCCGGCGCGGCCGTAGCCGGTCAGCTCGACGAGGCGTTCCACCGAGCCCTGCTCGAGGTCGATCTCGGCGGCGTTGCGGCGCGCCAGCGACTCGAGGCCGCGGGCAACCGGCAGCAACGTCTCGATCGAGGCCCCCCGCGACAGCGTGATCAGCGTCCGTTCGGTCTCGACCATGGCGCCCGGCGAGGCCGGCCGCAGGCGGCCGAGGGCCCGCCCGAGGGCGCCCTTCACCGCGGCGTCGGTCTCGAGCGTCAGGCGCCCGCGCAGCAGGTCGGTGGCGGCGGGCGAGTCGGCGGTGGAAACGGCCTGGGCGACCGCGTTGGCCGCGGCGATCCGCACCGCGGGGTCGGAATCGGCGAGCGCCGGGGCGATGCGCTCGAGCAGGTCGGGGCGCTCCAGTCTCCCCATGCCGCGCACCGCGAGGCGGCGCAGCGACGGGTTGTCCGAGGCGAGCCCGGCCGGCAACGCCGAGAGCTCCCCCTCGGGGCGGCTGTCCTCCTCGGCGAGCAGGGCGGCCAGGAGCCGTTCCTCTTCGGGGCTCGAGGCGATCGGCGAGCCTCCCGGCCGCGGCTCGCCGCAGCCGACCGGCAGCAGCAGCAACGCCGCCAGCAACCACAGCGGCCGGATCAGGAGGCGTTTCGGGCTCGACACCGGGCGCGCGTCCTCGTCCATTCCTCGAACACCCTCCTGACCGTTCTGGAGATCGCGACCACGGAGCGAAAGGAAAGTCCGGCTTCCGGCTCGCATTCGCTGATCGTTGTTGGCGGCTGGTCGAGTGTCAAGCTGAGGCGCGCGGCATGCCGGGCCGCGCAGCTCGTCCGCACCGGGCCTGCGCTCGCCCCGCGGCGGCGAGGCAGCCACCTTGCCGGTGGCTACGGCGCCGGGATTCGTCCGCTATGATTAGCGCGCCGTCGAGACTGTTGCTGTCGGCGGCGGGCCGCGATCGGGGCGAAGGAGCCCGGCGCGGGTCCCCGATGGACGACCCCGTAGCCCCCGCGGGAGGATCCCTTGGCACCGGCCAAGCAGTCATGAGCCTGGCTCTCGTCGTGCTGTTGCCCCTCGCCGGCGCCGCGATCCCGCCGCTGCTGGCGCGCCGCGGCCGCGACCTGGCGGCGCTGGCGACCGGTGCGATCACCGCCGCCTCCTTCCTTCTGCTGCTGTCGCTCGCCGGGCCGGTCTTCGCCGGCGAGACGCTGCTCGCCGGCCGCGCCTGGATCCCCGCCATCGGCTGGAACGCCTCGTTCATGCTCGACGGCCTGGGCTTCATGTTCGCCTTCCTGATCCTCGGGATCGGCCTGCTGATCGTCCTGTACGCGCGTTCGTATCTGCCGGACGACGACAACCTCGGCCGCTTCTACGCCTACCTGCTGCTGTTCATGGGCGCGATGCTCGGCGTGGTGCTGTCCGACAGCATGCTGATGCTGGTGGTGTTCTGGGAGCTGACCAGCCTCAGCTCGTTCCTGCTGATCGGCTACTGGAGCCACATGCCGGAGGGCCGCCAGGGCGCCCGCATGGCGCTGGTAGTCACCGGCGCCGGCGGGCTGGCGATGCTCGCCGGCGTGCTGCTGCTCGGCAACATCGCCGGCAGCTACGAGCTGTCGGTGATCCTCGCCTCGCGGGCGCTGATCGAGGCCAGCCCGCTGCACGGCGTCGCCCTGGTCCTGATCCTGCTGGGGGCCTTCACCAAGTCGGCGCAGTTTCCGTTCCACTTCTGGCTGCCCCACGCAATGGCGGCGCCGACGCCGGTGAGCGCCTACCTCCACTCCGCGACGATGGTCAAGGCGGGCGTCTTCCTGCTGGCCCGCATCTTCCCGGTCTTCGCCGGCGGCGCGCTGTGGTTCTGGCTGGTGGGCGGAGCCGGGCTCGCCACCGTCACCCTGGCGGCCTACTGGGCGCTCTTCAAGGACGACCTCAAGGCGTTGCTCGCCTACTCGACGATCAGCCACCTGGGGCTGATCACGCTGCTGTTCGGCTACGGCACGCCGCTGTCGGCGGCGGCCGGCGTCTTCCACATCCTCAACCACTGCGCCTTCAAGGCGGCGTTGTTCTTGACCGCCGGCATCGTCGACCACGAGGCGGGGACCCGCGACATCCGTCGTCTCGGTGGCCTCTGGAAGCTGATGCCGGTGACCGGCACGCTGGCCGTCGTCGCCGCCGCGGCGATGGCCGGCGTGCCGCCGCTCAACGGCTTTCTGAGCAAGGAGATGTGGTTCGAGGAGACCCTCCACGTCCAGGCTCCGGGGCTTCCGGGCTGGCTGCTGCCGGCGATCGTCGTTCTCGCCGCCCTGCTGAGCGTCGCCTACTCGATCCGCTTCACCGCGGGCACCTTCTTCGGCGCCGCCCCGGCGTCGTACCCGCACGCGCCCCACGAGCCGCCCAACGGCATGCGGCTGCCGGTCGCGCTGCTGGTGGCCATTTGCGTGGCCGTCGGGCTGCTGCCGATGCTGGTGGCGGGCCCGCTGGTGGCGACGGCCGGCGCCGCGGTTGCCGGCGCGCCGCTGCCCGAGCTCCACATCGCCCTCTGGCACGGCATCAACGCGCCGCTGCTGATGAGCCTCGCGGCGCTCGGCGGCGGGGCGCTGCTGTACGCCGGCCGGCGGCAGCTGGTCGCGGCGCACGAGGCGGCACTACCCCGGGTGGTCGCCAAGCGCCTCTACGACGGCCTCGTCGAGGGCACCGCCGAGCGGTCGGCGACGCTGACCCTGGCGCTGCAGAACGGCTCGTTGCAGCGCTACCTGTTCCTGCTGGTCGCCTCAGCGCTGGTCGTCGGCGCCTGGCCCTTCTGGCGGCTCGGCTGGTCGCCGGGATCGCTGGGGGTCACGCCGGTCGACGAGGCCAGCGTCGTCGCCTGGCTGATGCTCGTCGTCACCGCGCTGGGGACCGCCGTGTTCCATCGCCGCCGGCTGATCGCTCTCGTGCAGCTCGGCGTCGTCGGCCTGGTGGTGACGCTCGCGTTCGTGCACTTCTCGGCGCCGGACCTCGCCCTCACCCAGGTCTCGGTGGAGTTCGTCACCATCGTCCTGATCCTGGTCGCCCTCCACCTGCTGCCCAAGACGACGCCTCCGGAGTCGTCGGGCGGGCGGCGGGCGCGTGACATCGTCGTGGCGGCGCTGGCGGGCGGCGCCGTCGCCGTGGCGGTCTGGGCGGTGCTGGTCCGCCCCTTCGAGTCGATCTCCGAGTACCACCTCGCCAACAGCGTCCCCGGCGGCGGCGGCCACAACGTCGTCAACGTCATCCTCGTCGACTTCCGCGGCTACGACACCTTCGGCGAGATCAGCGTCCTGGCCATCGCCGGGCTCGGGATCTACGCGCTGGTCGACGCCTTCGGCCTCGGCCAGCTCTTCCCCGGGCGCACCGACCATCAGGACGAGAACGCCCACCCGCTGATGCTGTCGGTGATCTCCCAGCTGCTGCTGCCGCTGGCCATGCTGGTGTCGGTGTTCCTCTTCCTGCGCGGCCACAACGCGCCGGGCGGTGGCTTCATCGCCGGGCTGGTCACCAGCGTCGCGCTGATCCTCCAGTACGTCGCCTTCGGGATGGGATGGACGCACCGGCGCCTGCCGCAAGACTTCCATCCGCTGATCGGCACCGGCGTGGCGCTCGCCGGGCTCACCGGGGTGGCGAGCTGGGCTTTCGGCGCCCCCTTTCTGACCAGCGCCCACGGTCACGTGCACCTGCCGCTCATCGGCGACGTCGAGCTGGCCAGCGCGGTGTCGTTCGACCTCGGCGTCTACTTCACCGTCGTCGGCGCGGTGATGCTGATCATGGCCAACATGAGCAAGGTCGACAAGCGCGAGGACCTGCTCTCGCTGGAGCGCGAGCGGCAGCGCAGGCTTGCCGTCGAGATGGAGCTCGCGGAAGGGGGGGAGGTGTAGGGTGAGCGTCACCAGCATCGCGTTCACGACGCCGAGTGCCCAGGTGGGGGGCTCGCGGAAGGGTCGGAGGTCTAGGGTGATCGTTGCCATCGTGCTCACGTCCTCCGTGGTCCGGACGGGGCTCCCACCGGAAGAGGAGGTCTAAAGGTGGAGCTGCTGTTCGCCTCCGCGATCGGCATTCTCGTCGCCTGCGGCGTCTATCTGGTGCTGCGCGGGCGGACCTTCCCGGTGGTCCTCGGCCTGGCGCTGCTCGGCTACGCGGTGAACTTCTTCGTCTTCGCGATGGGGCGGCTGGCCGTCGGGCTGGCGCCGATCATCTCCGAGGAGGCGATCGCGTATCCCGACCCGCTGCCCCAGGCGCTGGTGCTCACCGCGATCGTCATCGGCTTCGGAATGACCGCGTTCGTCCTCATGCTGGCGGTGCGCGCCAACGTCGAGCTCGGCACCGACCATGTCGACGGGCTGCCCGGCCGCGAAGGACGGAGCGAATGAGCCACTGGATCATCGCCCCGGTCGTGATACCGGCGCTGACCGCGTCGGGCATGCTGGTCGCCCGGCTCGGCCTGAAGGCGCAGCGGGTCGTGAGCTCCGTCTCGATCGCGGCGCTGCTCGGCACGGCCATCTTCCTGGTCTGGCAGACGGCGGGTGGAGACATCCAGACATACGCGGTGGGGGCGTGGCCGGCGCCGTTCGGGATCATCCTGGTCCTCGACCGGCTCAGCGGCCTGATGGTGCTGCTGACCGCGGTCGTCGCCCTGTTCAGCCACCTGTACGCCATCCACGGCTGGGACGCCCAGGGCGCCAACTACCATGCCATCTTCCAGTTCCAGCTCATGGGGCTGATGGGCGCCTTCCTGACCGGCGATCTGTTCAACCTGTTCGTCTTCTTCGAGGTCTTGCTGATCGCCTCCTACGGCCTGCTCTTGCACGGCGGCGGCGACGATCAGATGCGCGCCGGCGTTCACTATGTGGTCTTCAACCTGGTGGGCTCGGCGTTGTTCCTGATCGGCGTCAGCCTCCTGTATGCGGTCACCGGCACGCTGAACATGGCCGACCTGGCGGTCAAGGTTGCCACGGTCGCCCCGGCCGACGTCGCCCTGGTCCGCGCCGGCGCCCTCGTCCTGCTCGTGGTCTTCTCGGTGAAGGCGGCGCTGCTGCCGCTCTACTTCTGGCTGCCGGCGACCTACAGCAGCGCCGTCGCGCCGGTGGCGGCGCTGTTCGCGATCATGACCAAGGTGGGCGTCTACGCGATCCTGCGGGTGTTTGTCCTCATCTTCGGGGCCGGCGCCGGCGTCGCCGCGCGGGTGAGCGAGCCGTGGCTGTTGCCGCTGGCGCTGGCCACACTGGCGCTGGGCACGCTCGGCGCCATGGCCAGCCGCGGGTTGCGGCGGATGATCTCGTACCTGGTGATCGCCTCGGTGGGCACGATGCTGACCGCGGTCGCCCTCGGCGGCGTCGCCAGCGTCGCCGCGGCGATCTACTACATGATCCACAGCACCGTCATCCTCGCGGCGCTCTTTCTGATCGCCGATCTGATCTCCCGCGAGCGCGGCGCCGCCGGCGATCGGCTGGAGCCGGCGTCGGCGGTTGCCCATCCGGCGCTGCTCGGCGGCCTGTTCCTGACCGCCGGGATGGCGGTCGCCGGGCTGCCGCCGCTGAGCGGCTTCATCGGTAAGGTGCTGATCCTGGAGAGCGCCGTCGAATCGCCGGCGGCGCCGTGGATCTTCACCATCGTGCTGGTGACCGGGCTGCTGACGCTGGTGGCCCTCAGCCGCGCCGGCAGCACCGTATTCTGGAACGTCGGCGCCGAGCCGAGCGCCGCCGGGCCGGTCCCGGCCTCGACCATGTTCCCCGCCGTCGCGCTCCTCTGCGTGGCGATCGTTCTGGCGCTGCTGGCCGGCCCGGTCGTCGATTACGCGGCCGCCACGGCGCGCCAGCTCGTCGATCCCGGCGACTACATCGAGGCGGTGCTCGGCGGTGGCGCCGGCGCCAGCCCGGTCGCCGGCTCGTCCGCAGGAGAAGGCCGATGAGAGAAGCGGGCCCGCGTCGAGGTGGTGGTGAGCCGGGGGCCGCCGTGAGCCGCTGGCTGCCGCACCCGTTGCTGAGCTGCCTGCTTGCGGCGGTGTGGCTGTTTCTCGTCAACAGCGTCGCGCCGGGGCAGGTGATCCTCGGCATCGTCCTGGGGCTGGCGATCCCGGCCTTCACGCGGCTGTTCTGGGAGAGGCCGCCCCACGTCTACCGCTACGGGCCCGCCTTCCGGCTCGTTCCGCTGTTCCTGTTCGACGTCGTCATCGCCAACATCGCGGTGGCCGCCCTCATCCTCAACTTCCGCCGCCGGCTGCGTCCGGCGTGGATCGTCATCCCGCTCGACATCGAGGACGACTACGCCATCGTCACCCTGGGGAGCATGATCACGCTGACGCCGGGTACGGTGACCTCGAAGGTTGCGGCCGACCGCCGCAAGCTCCTCGTCCACGTCGTCGACACCGCCGACCCGGCCGCCGAGGTGCGGCGGATCAAGGAGCGGTACGAGAAACCGTTGAAGGAGATCTTCGAATGCTGAGCCTCGCCCTGGCTTTCGGGTTCGCGGCGGTGACCGCAGCGCTGATGCTCTCGCTGTTCCGGCTGATACGGGGGCCCGATCTGCCCGACCGGATCATGGCGGCCGACACCCTCTACGTGAACGCGATCGCCTTGCTGGTGCTGGTCGGCATCATGCTGGCCGAGGCGCTCTACTTCGAAGCCGCTCTGCTGATCGCCATGATGGGCTTCGTCGGCACCGTCGCCTGGTGCAAGCACGTCGCCCGAGGAACGATCATCGATTGAGCACCATGATGACTGGACACGCGAGTGAGACAGGTCGACTTGCCCTCCCGGCACGTCCGGTAGGGCCCCACTGCCCGGGCGCGGTTCTGCGGGAACCGGTGCGGAACATGGCGACGTCCGCCCACCCGACGGCGACAATGGTGAAGACATGATCCTCGAGGTCCTGATCGCGCTGGGGATCATGATCGGGTCGAGTTTCGTCCTGATCGGCTCGATCGGCCTGGTGCGCCTCGGCGACTTCTACAGCCGGCTGCACGGGCCGACGAAGGCGACGACGCTGGGGCTGGGGAGCATGCTGCTGGCCTCGGTGTTGTTCTTCAGCCAGCAGGGGGGCATCAGCCTGCACGAGCTGCTGGTGACCGCCTTCCTGTTTCTCACCGCGCCGGCCAGCGCCCACATGCTGGTCCGCGCCGGCCTCCACCTGCGGGTCGCGGCGATCACCCGCCCTCCCGACGACCTCGAGGCATTCCCGGAGACCGCTGGGGGGCCCCTTCCCGAGGCGGCCTCGGGGCAGGGCGAGCGGCGCGGCACGAGCTCGTAGACGACGCCGTTTTCCTCGGGCCTCGGGTCGTCGCGAGGGGCCCGGCACGAGCTCGTAGGCGTTCCTCGGGCGTTCGCGGATCAGCGCGAGCGGCCCAGCAGGAACTCGTAGGCGGCGTTGATCTCCTTGAACTTCTCGCTGGTCAGCTCCATGAGCTCGGGGCCGAGGTGGGCGACGCGGTCGGGGTGGTACTTGGCGGCCATCTCCCGGTAGGCGCGCTTGATCTCGGCGGGCTTTGCGCCGTCGTAGAGGCCGAGCACCGCCAGCGCCTTGCGGCGCCGCTCGGCGTTGCCGGCCGACGGTCGCCGCGAGCCGGGCTTGCGCTGCCCGACGTTCTCGAGCACGGCGCGCACGATGGTCAGCAGCAGCCAGACGATCAGGAATCCGAGGACGAAGCGGAACAGCATCCATCAAGTATGCCCGAGGCCGCGATAGCTGTCTGCCGTCGCCTCTTCGTCAGCGTGTTCCTCATGGACCTCCGACCTGCCCGTTTCTCCGTCGAAGTTCCACGGCTGCTATCGTTGCCGACTCGTCCCGGCATTGGGGCTGCCCATCGCTGCGCCGGGACCGCGAGCCTCGGTCACCACCCGGCGAGGATTGCCGGGTCGGGATCCACGCGCCCATGAGCTTCGACGCAAGACAGGTCTTGGTTAGCTGCGAGCACGCCAGCAATGCCCTGCCGGAGGGCATGGAGGCGCCGGCCGAACTGCTCGAGCTGCACATCGCCTGGGACCCGGGCGCCCTGGTGATCGCCCGCCGGCTCGCCGAGCTCTTCGCCGCCCCGCTGCACCAGGGGAAATACTCGCGGCTGGTCGTCGACCTCAACCGCACGGTGGGCAACTCGCGGCTGGTGCGCAAGGTCTCGGACGGCCACCGGATCCCGTTCAACCGCGGCATCGGCGCCGCCGAGATCCAGCGGCGGATCGAGCGCTACTACCTGCCCTATCGCAACGCGGTGGCCGACGACGTGGCGCGGATCATCGCCTGCCGCGGGCGCTGTGTGCACCTGTGCATCCACACGTTCACGCCGAGGCTTGGCGAGCGGCTGCGCGGCAACGACATCGGCCTGCTCTACGACCCGCACCGGCAGCCGGAGGTCGCCCTGGTCCGCGAGCTGCGCGGGGCGCTGGCGCGGCGCACCGGCCTGGTCGTCTGGCTCAACCGGCCCTACCAGGGCACCGCCGACGGGATCCTGCCGAGGATCCGCGAGCAGCACGCCGCCGAGCGCTTCGTCGCCATCGAGCTCGAGGTCAACCAGAAGCTCGCCGGCGATCGCCGCCGGCTCGAGGCCATCGCCGAGGACTTCGCCGGCTGTCTTCGCGACCTGCAAGGATGGTCGGTGGCCTGTCGGGCAACTTGACAAATGACGGCATCACGCGGCGCGAAGAACGCGGAAACGCCCGGGAGTGGTCGGCGGCCCCGTCGGGCATCTGACAAAGACGGCATCACGCGGCGCGAAGAACGCAGAAACGTCCGGGAGGGGTCGGCGGCTCTGTCGGGCATCTGACAAATGACGACGATCCGATCTTTGCGTGAAGGCGGCGGCGTGCTATCTGTGTCGTTGTGCTGGTGAGTATCCAGCGGAGACCTTCCTGGCTCCGCTGATCCCGGCGCTCTGGTTTTCCTCCCCGCGCGGCGCCAACGGGCGCCTTGTCGCCGATCATGTCTTGGGCCGGGTGCACCGCGTCTCGCGGTCGCGCTTTGCGGCACCTCATGGTGTTGCTGGCGGCCGGAGGCTGTCTGCTCGCCTCTCCGGGCGTACCCGTGGCCGCGCCCGGCGGCGCTCCTTCAACGGCGACACGCGCCGGCGCAATCTCCCCGCCGCACGCCGCTTCTTCACCGATCGGGGGAGCCGGCGCAATCTCCGCGCCGGCCGCGGGCCCCAGCCTGCTGCTGGTCACGATCGATACGCTGCGGGCCGATCGCCTGGGCAGCTACGGCTATGAAGCCGCCGAGACGCCGCACCTCGACCGGCTGGCGCGCGGCGGCGTCCGCTTCGATCAGGTGGCCACGACGGCGCCGCTGACCCTCCCGGCGCACGCCTCGATCTTCACCGGCCGCTACCCCCATCGCCATGGGGTGCGCGACAACCTCAACTTCCCGCTGTCCGGCGAGACCCCGACGCTCGCCGAGGTGTTGCGGGCGGCGGGCTTCGCCACCGGCGGTTTCTACGGGGCCTCGGTTCTCGACCTCCGAACCGGGATCGGACAGGGCTTCGAGACGTATCTCGGCCCGGCGGGCAGCGGATCGGTGACGCCGGCACAGGCCAGCCTGCAGGTCGAGCGTCGCGGCGAGGCGGTTGTCGCGGACGCGCTGCCGTGGATCGAGGCCCAGCCGGGGCGCTTCTTCGCCTGGGTCCATCTGTTCGACCCGCACGCGCCGTACTCGCCGCCGGCGCCTTTTCTCGAGCGCTACGCCGGCCGCGGCTATGACGGCGAGGTTGCCTACGCCGACCACGTCGTCGGGTTGCTGATGGCGGGGCTCGAGGCCCTCGGCCGCGCCGCCGACACCATCGTGGTGGTGGCGGCGGACCACGGCGAAGGGCTCGGCGACCACGGCGAGCAGTTCCATTCGGCGCTGATCTACGACAGCACCGTACGGGTGCCGCTCATCCTGTGGGCACCGGAGCGCTTGCCGGCCGGTCGCGTGGTCGGCGGCCAGGCTAGCCTCGTGGACCTGCTGCCGACGACACTGGCTCTGCTCGGCGTCGAAGATCCGCAGGTCGACCGGCGCGATGGCGTCGACCTGCGGCCGCTGATCGACGCCCCGGATGCGCCCGGCCGGCCCGCCTACGTCGAGAGTCTGACGCCGTTCCTGCAGCTCGGCTGGAGCGAGCTCCGCGCCCTCCGCACCGTCGATTTCAAGTACATCGCCGCGCCGCGTCCCGAGCTCTACGAACTGCGCGCCGACGCGGGTGAGAGCGACGATCTCATCGACCGCGAGCCACGCCGCGCCGAGGCTCTGGCGGCGCGGCTCGCCGAGATCGTCGGCGACGACGACGTCGACGGCATCATGCCTGGCGGCGGCTTTGTCGACATAGGCGGCGAGGCGCGCCTTCGCGAGCTGCAAGCAATCGGCTACGTCACGGTCACGGCGATGTCTTCGGGCGCTGTCCGCAAGGACCCGAAGGACCACGTCGAGCTCCTGGAGGCCTTTCAGCGCGACGCGCTCGCCGTCGAGCGGGCGCTGGCGAACCAGCACTGGCAGGACGCCGACGCGATCATCGAGAGGCTGGCCGCCCGCCTGCCCGGACATCCGATGATCACCTACTACAGCGGCCGCTCGTCGCTGCGGCAGGGAAAGGCCGCGGCGGCTGTCGCCGACCTCGAGAAGACGGTCGCGCGGGCACCGGCCAACGCGCTGGCGCGGCTCGACCTCGGGGAGGCCTATTGGTTGCTGGGGGACAGAAAGCAAGCCTGCGAGGTCCTCGGCGAGGCGGCCGAGGCGTTCCCCGCCCTCGCCGCCTTCCCTCTCCGTCTCGGCATATACCTCCAGGAAGACGGCCGCCTCGGCGAGGCGGAGCGAGCCTTCGTCGCGGCGCGGCGCCTCGCTCCGCGCCACCCCACAATCCTCCGCCGGCTCGCCAATCTGTACCTGGCGGGAGGCGAGGTTGCGAAGGCGCAGGAGGTCCTCGGCGAGCTCGTGGAGATCGAGCCCCGCGACCCGAGCTCCTGGTCCGTGCTGGCCCAGGTCCTCTGCCGCCTCGGCGAGACGGCGCAGTGCGAGGCCGCCCTGCGCCAGGTGATCGCCAGCGCCCCCGACCGGGCCGATCCGTACTTCAACCTCGGCATATTCCTGTTGCGAGAGGGAGCCCAAGCGGAGGCGGCGGAGCTGCTTCGCGAGGCCCTGCTCCGCGAGCCCGGCCACCCGGGCGCTCGCGAGGCCCTGTCGCGCATCGTCTTTCAGGAATTGCCGCGCCCGTAACGCGCGGCCTCGCCGTCGTTCGCACGGTCGGCTGGTTCCGGCCGTGTGACTGTGCCCGGCACCGGCGGATCCGGGCGACCTCGTCCGCCCTTCATTCGGTCCGCTTGTTCCAGCCGTAAACCTCTTTGATCGCCGCCAACCACTCGAAGCCGCCGAGACGGTCGCGGACCATGGCCTCGTTGGCGCGCGCCGGGAACAGCGCGTGGCCCTCGAACTCCTCGTTCCAGGAGCCGACGATGACCGGGGCGGAGGGCAGCGTCGGGGTGCCGAACCGATCGCCGTGGTCCTCGCGCAGGTGTTCTTCGGTGATCGCCAGCATCGCCCGCAGGAGCTTGGCGTAGTCTTCGCGGCTCGCCAGCAGCGTCGGCAGGCCGACTTTGGCGAAGCCGGCCGCCGACGAGGGAAGGACGAGCAGCGGGTTGCCGGTGAAGCGGTTCCGCAGGCCGGCGAACGCCGCCCTCGTGCGCGCCTCGTTGGCGAGAATCACGTCGAGGTAGTCGCCGCCCAGGTGCACCGGTCCGTCGGCCGCGAACGCCGCGACGAGATCGAGGTCGTAATGGTGGTAGCGAGCGATGGCGTCGAAGAACCCGGCCCGGAAGCGCCGCGCCTGGTCGATGTCGGGGTCGCCCAGGAACAGCGCCTCGTCGCCGATCAGATAGGGCGCGACGCCCGCCTCCTCGATGAACGCCTGGCGCGCCTCGCCGAGGGCGAGCGCGACGCCGGTGAGCGAGCCGACGCCGGTTCCCAGTAGATGGCTGGCGAACATGTAGATGACCGGGCGGCCCTCGATGCGCAGCACGTTCGCCGCCAACGCACCGCTTTCGTCGAGCATCATCCGGGCCATGCTCTGGAAATGCTCGACGAGCCGCTGGCGGCGGCCGGTTCGGTACCCGAGCGTCACGCGATCGGCGACTCTCAAGTTGATCGCCGTCTCGTAGAGCCACCCGAACTGCCGCGTTCCAACCGAAGCCGCGGAAAAGTAACCGCGCGCGTAGTTGAGCAGCGGTGGATCGAAGCCCTCGCCCCCCGGCTCGTCGATCCAGGAGAGCAGCTCGGCGCCGATCCCGAACTCGTGCTTGAGGGCGTTGAACTGCTCTTCGGTCGCCGGATCGTCAGAGTTGTAATCGCCGCCCAGGTAACTCGCCGTGGGCCGCTCTCGCACCCGCCGGAGCGGGTGGTACCAGCCGTAATGCCAGCAGATGACCACCGGCCGCGGGGTCGCGGGCCCGGGCATCGCGTGGGCGTCGAAGGCTTCGAGGTCGGCGGCCGTCACCTCGCCGCTGGCCAGCAGGTCGGCGCGAAAGTCGTAGCCGGGCCGCGGGCTGATCTCGAGGCCCCGCGCCGCCCCCAGGCTAGCCTCGATGGCCCGCCGGTCGTCTCCGTTGACCGTGCCGTTGCCGTCGATGTCGAGGACCCAGGAAGGTATCGCGAGGTACTCCGGAGCGGTCGTCAACGTGCCGGCGGCCTGGCGCGGCTGCATGAGGCTCGAAGGGTCCCGCCCGCCGCCACCCGCAAGGGCGCGGGCCAGCGCCGTCCCGGGCGCCAGCGCCACGCCCGACAGCGCGGCCCCCGAGGCCGCCGCCTTCACGAAGTCCCGCCGCGTGATCGACATCTACTTTCCCCGCCGGCCTTCTATTCCTCGTTCGCGGTCCGGCGGCTTCGTGCCGTCATCATCGGCCGGGAACGGGCGCCGGCGAGCCCTGGGGTTCGGGAGCGAAGGAGTCGCTGCCACCACGCCCGCCGCGGCCGCCTCGTCCACCTCCGCGCTCACCGTCACCCCGCCGCCGCAGCTCATCGTTACGCTCGATCACCGAGGTCCCCTCGATGATCCAGGGCTTCGCTTCCTCGCCCTTCAGGTAGTGACCGAACCAGTCGAGGATGCGCTGGTGGTAATCGAGCTGGTTCTTCTTCTCGCGGTTGCTGTGGTTCTCGCCCGCGTACACGAGCATGACGAACTGCTTGCCGGCGCGCCGCGCGTAGTTGTACATCTCCACGCCCTGGTGCCAGTCGACGGTCCCATCGCTGTCGCCGAAGGCCATCAGCATCGGGGTCTGCAGGTCGGGAATGCCCATCACCGGCGACTCGCGCATGTAGGCCTCCATGTCCTCCCAGTAGGGGACCCCCATGCGCGCCTGGCCGGTCTCGAAGTGCGAGCTCTCGGGCAGCCCCTGGTTCCAGTGGATCGTCCCGAACATCGAGAAGAAGTTGGTCAGCGCCGCCCCCGATACCGACGCCGCGAAGATGTCGGTCCTGGTGGGGATGTAGGCGGCCTCGTAGCCGCCCCAGGAGTGGCCGACGAGGCCAACGCGTTCGCCGTCGACCATGCCGGTCTCGACCACGGCCTTCAGCGCCGGGCGCACGCACTCCACGGCCGAGGTCCCCGGCATGCGGTCGCGGTAGACGATGTCGGGCTCGAGCACGAAGTAGCCGAGGCTGGTCCACACCGCCGGGTTGTAGGGGCTGCGCGCCGACGGCACCGAGTAGTTGTGGACGGTCGCGGAGCGGAGCTCGTAGACGTAGGTGATCATCGGGTAGCGCCGCCCTTCCTCGTAGCCTGCCGGATAGAAGAGCGCCCCCTGGACGCGCGGGCCGAACTCGCAGTCGTAGTCGATCAGGCGCGAGCGGCCCCAGGCGAAGTCGGCCTGGAAGGGATTGGTGCGGGTGACCTGGCGGGCGCCGGCGAGGTCCGGACCGCCGACGAAGTAGTCGGGGGAGTCGTCGAAGCCCTGGAGCGTGTAGGCGAAGGTGGCGGCGTCGTCGGCCTTGGCGAGGCCGCCGGCGTTCTTGTCGACGAACAGCAGGCGCACCGGGCCGGCGGGGCTGAAGCCGCCGGGGGCGAGTCCGGGGCCCGAGGCGCCATCGCCGCCGGTCGCCCGATTCGAGGCACCGCCGGCTGCTCGAACCGTATCGCCACCGGCCGCGCGAGCCGACCCACCGCCGGCCGGCGGATCGAGGCGGGCGTAGCCGTACTTCTTGGTCCAGCGGCCATAGAGGTCCAGCCAGAGCGGCTGGGCGGGATCGATGAAGTCCTCCTCTCGGCCGAGGCGGATCACGCGATGCTCGATCTCTTCGGCGGCGCCGTTGGTGATCCTGGCGGCGCCCGAGCCGTCGGGGGCGACGCTCCAGACGTCGTAGCGGTCGTAGAGGAGGACGGCGGCGTCGCCCTTCGCCCAGCCGCCGACGCCCCAGGGAGGCTTCTGCTCGGTGGGGTAGTCGTACTCGTCGTCGACGAACGAGGAGGGCAAGGCGGCCGTCAGATTGCGGTGCTCGCCTGAGGCGATCTCGTAGGCGAAGTGATGATCGTCCTTGAAATAGAGGAGGTAGCGACCATCGGCGCTGCCGCCCGAGAAGTAGCGGACGCGATCGACGACGCCGGTGCGCTCGCCGGTGGCGACGTCGATCAGGTCGACGTCGAACCAGCGGCGGCCGAACATGCCGTCGAACATGTACGGCTTGCGGTCGGTCTCGGTGGCGTGTCTGTCGCCGGCCAAGACCCCGATGCTCTCGTCCACATCGCCGCCGAGGCGGACGAAGCGGTCTTCGTTAACGTGCCATACCGACAGGTAGCTGCGGCTCCGATCGCGCTGCTCCTGGAGCTTCTGCATCGGGATGATCCGCTCGTCGCGGGCGTGCCAGACATCGACGTCAGCCGGCTCGGGCTCGTCGTCTTCCGTGGCCTCCTGCTGACCGCCCGTGCCGCCCTCGTCTTGCCCGACCAGGCCCTGGCCGCCGGCCGCCTGGCCACCAGCCCCGGCAGCGCCGCCCGACTCGCCGCCGGCCGCGTCCTGCGCCCCCTCAGCCCCGCTCTCGTCCGCTTCCTCGCCGGTTGCCGGCTTCTCCGGCCACTCGCGGATGCCGAAGAAGATCGCCCGGCCGTCGTCGGACCACTGCGGCGCGCGGTGCTCGACGACCCGCATGCCGGCGGGGAAGCCGGCCGCCTCGCGGTGATCGAAGCGCAGCCGTGCCGCGGGGGTCGCCGCGGCCACCGCCCCGCCGCCGAGCGCCGCTTCGAGGCCGCGCCAGGCGAGCAGCAGGTGGGTCGGCTCCTCGTGTGCTTCGTCCTCGATCGAGCGGAGCACCGCGAGGTCGTCGGCGTCCTCGCGCCAGGTCGCGCCCTCGAAGGTCGCATCGCCCGAGTCCAGCACCCGCAGCACGCCGGTGGCGGCGTCGTAGACCTGCACGCCGTTGCCGGCGCCGCCGCTGGTCGCCACGGTCATCGCCAGCAACGTTCCCTCGCCCTGCCAGGCGTACTCGGCGATGTTGCCGAAGTTGATGCTGCTGCCCGACGCCAGCGACCGCACGATCAGGTCGGCCGCCTCCGCTTCCTCAGGCGTGTAGCCGCGGATCGCCAGGAACCGGCCGCCGTCGGCGAAGCCGAAGCCGGCCACCGCCTCGAAGACCTCCGCCTCGCCGCTCGCCAGGTTCCTGAGGCCCATCTTGTTGCGGATCGGCTCGTCCTCCTCCCGCAGTCGCTCCTGCTCGTCCTCCGAGAAGCCGATCTGATAGGCGAGCCACGCGGAGTCGCTCGAGAACATCGGCCGGGCGCCGTTCTCGATCGCCACGGGCTCGCCGCCGGCGGCGGCGAGCTCATGGAGCTGCAGCTCTCCAGTGCCGTCGACACGCCGGATCGAGACCGCCAGCCAGCCGCCGTCGGGCGACAGCTCACCGCCGCCGAGGCTCTCCCAGCGGCCGTAGTCGGCCGGCGTGATCGGGGCCGCCTGTGTTTCCCGGCGGCGGGCCTCCTCTCGGAGCCCTCCACCGGCAGGCACGATCGAACGGTGCGAGGCCGGGCCCGCGAGGTCCGACGTGAATCCGGCCGTCGGGTCGATGCCTGCGCTCTCGACACGCGGCGTGGCGGGCGCTGCCACGGCGAGCAAAGCAGCGACGGAGATCAGGAAGGTGACCTTCACGGCTCTCGTTCTCATCGGATCCTCGGGCGTGGGGGGAGATGCGCATCCGGCAGTTTGGCGCGCCCCTGAGTATCCGTTCCCGGCCCGGGTCGCTTCAACCGGCGCGGCGGTCGTCGCATTGCCAAGAGGTGCCGCGCCGCCGGCCGCGCGGGGCGCGACCACTCCGCGCCAGATTGGGCGCGTTGGGGTCGGTCGCTGATCGAGCCTCACGGCACCCCGAAGCCCCGGCCCCTATAATGGGGCCTCCTGAAGCAACTCCCGACGAAGCGGACGCCGCCCCCGAGAGCAAGGAAGACGAAAATGCCGCGAACGGCCCGAACGCTACTGACGCTCCTTTGCCTCTCCGCGCTCGCCTGCGGGGGCGCCGGTTCCGAAAACGGCGGTGGGACGCCGAGATTCCTCAGCATGGGCACGGCGCCGCCGGGCGGCGCGTTCTTCGTGGTCGGTGGGGCGCTCACCGAAGTCTTCAACGAGCACGGCGGCGGCGCCAGCATGACGGCCGAGGCGACCAGCGGCTCGCAGGAGAACATCCGGCGGCTCGACACGGGCGAGCTCGACTTCGCGCTCTCCAACTCGGCGATCAGCTACTTCGCGGTGCGCGGTACCGAGGGATGGGACCGGGCCTATCCGGTGCGCGCCGTCATGACGCTGGCGCCGAACGTGGCGATGTTCGTGGCCCCGGCCGGCGGCAGCGTGCAGGCGATGTCCGACCTCGCCGGCAAGCGCGTCGGCGTGGGTCCGGCGGGCGCCGGGTTCGAGTACTTCGTGCGCCCGCTGTTGGCGGCGCACGGCATCGACTACGACGATTTCTCCCCGGTGAACGCCACCCAGGCGGCGGCCGTCGACATGCTCGCCGACGGCTCGGTGGCGGCGGCCCTTCTCGGCGGCGCCGTGCCGACGGCCTCGATCACCCAGGCGGCGGCCGCCCGCGACATCATCCTGGTGCCCTTCGATCCGCAGGCCGTGCAGCGGCTGGTGGCCGAGTACGTGTTCTTCAGCCCGGCGACGATCCCGGCGGGGACCTACCGCGGCGTCGACCAGGACTTCGCCGGCCTCGACGTCGGCTCCATGCACCTGATCGCCGCCGCCGACCAGGACGAGGAGCTCGTCTACGCCTTCACCAAGGCGCTCTACGAGAACCGCGAGGCCGTGATCCAGCGGCACGCCGCCGGTCGCGCCATCAACGAGGGCAACGTGGTGCGCGACACCGGCACCGAGTTCCACCCCGGCGCCATCCGCTACTACCGCGAGCTCGGCATCTGGCCGCGCTGACCGAGGAGTCCGAGGCGGGGATGGCGCGCCATTACCTTTCGACATCCGACGTGGTCCGGATCCTCGCCGTCGTGGCGTCGATCATGGTCCTCGCGGTCATCGGTTGGCTTGCCGCCGGGCCCGCGATCCTCGGCATCGTCGTCGCCGTCGCGACCGGGATCGTGCTCGTCGCCGTGGTTCAGCTCGATCGGCGAAGCCGGCTCGAGAACCTGCGGTTGCAGGACTGCAACTACAGGCAGATCGAATCCTTGTTCGCGCTATACAGCGAGCTGGAGCCCGTCGCCTCGCTGCCCCCGATGCGCGGCTGGGCGGCGTCCCCGGATCTTCTCAGGCGGCTCATGGAGCTCGTTCGCTGCCAGCGGCCGGTGACGATCGTCGAAGCCGGCTGTGGCCCCTCGACGCTGGTCTGTGGATACGCGCTCCGTCAAACCGGCGCGGGAAGGATCGTCGCCCTCGAGCACGACCGGGAGTATGCCGAGCGCTGCCGAGAGCAACTCGCCGCCCACGGCCTGCAGCAGATCGCCGAGGTCCGGCACGCGCCGCTGTGCGATTCGGAGATCCAGGGCGTGCGCTGGAAGTGGTACGACCTGAGCGCCCTGGAGGACGTCGAGTCGATCGACCTTCTCGTCATCGACGGCCCTCCCGAGAGCGTTCAGCCGCTGGCGCGCTACCCGGCGTTGCCGCTGCTGGCGGATCGATTGAGCGAGGGTGCGATCGCCATCCTGGACGACGGCAACCGTGACGGCGAGCGTCGCTGTGTGGAGCGGTGGTTGGCCGAGATCGCCGACTTGTCGTCCGAGTACCTGGCCCTCGAAAAGGGTGCCTTCATTCTCCGGAAGGGAGGCGAGGCGCGGTAGTGGCCGCGTTGCCGCAGCGAGCCGCCGCGGCCTCGACGAGGAGCGCGCTAGCGATTCTGGAGCCTCTCCTCGAGAAAGCTCACGAGCCGTTCGGTTTCGGAGCGTAGGGAGCCGATCGAGGTCGGGAAGCTCACCGGCCGCGACACCACCGTGGCGTCGGTCTGAGGGTCGATCAGCTTCAACTGGCCGGAGAACGCTTCGATGTCGTCGATCTCGACGAGCAGCACGTAGGTCGCCATCTCGACGGATTGGGTCACGGAGAACCGCTCCGAGCGGATCAGCGACAGGCCCAGCTGCCGCCGGGTCTCGACCAGGTCTTCCTGTCGCGTGGCGAGCATCATCGTCGAGCCCGTCGAGCTGCCCGGGGTCGCATCGCCCGCCAGGACCCGACTCGTATCCAGCGGGGCGACGAGCACGCGCGGCACCGACATCCGAGCGTCGAAGTCGTCGGGGCGCGACGAAACCTGCTCGAGCCGCCCGACGGCTGTAAGGCACGCTGCTTGGCGGATCGCCGCGCGCCCTGCACCCTCGGGCATCCAGGCGCCGCGGTCCCTATAATGGGGCGGCCCCACGCAGCTCCGGGGGAGAGCAGCCATTGGGGGTGGGCCCACAACATTGGGGATGGCCCGCAACACTCACCCGCGAGACCCTCTGGATCGACGCCCCCGCTGTCCGAGGAAACGAGAATGCCGCCAACTTCCGGATCGCTCCTGCAGGTGCTTCGCTCCGCCGGGCGTACCATCAACGACGACAACATCGTGCACGACGCCGGCGCCGAGTTCCATCGAGGCGTCATCCGCAAGCTCGGCGGGATCGGCATCTGGCCCCGGTGAGCGAGGTCCCCGACGTAGCGGCGGCGCGGCCGGCGCCGCCGGTGATCACCGTGCTGGGCACCGCCCTGTGCGTCCTGACGCTGGTCGAGGTCAACTACCCGCACCTGGCGCCGCCGGCGCAGCTGGCCCTGTTCGCGCTCATCGGCCTGGTGCTGTGCTTCCTGACGGTCCCGCCGCACGCGAGCCTGCGCGACAGCCGGCGGGCGCGGGCGCTCGACCTCGTCCTCGTCGCCGCGACGGTCGCCTGCTTCGGCTACATGTTCACGCAGAACGAGCCGTTCTTCGACTTCACCTGGGTGGCCGGCACCGCGCTCGGCAACCGCGCCGGCTCGGAGACCGGCATCGATACCGCCGTCGGCGTGCTGGGCCTGCTGCTGATCATCGAGGCCGCCCGCCGCTCGCTGGGATGGGCGCTGCCGACGCTGGCCGGCGCCTTCCTCGCCTACGGCTATCTGGGCCCCTACCTGCCGGGCTGGCTCTTTCCCCACCGCGGCTACCCCCTCGATCGGCTGGTCGCGCAGGCGTTCCTGCACAGCCAGGGGGTCTTCGGCATCGCGTTGAACGTGATGTTCACCTACGTGTTCCTGTTCGTCGTCTTCGGCGCCTTCCTGCAGGCAACCGGGGCGACGCGCTTCATCATCGAGTTCGCCGATCGGATCTTTCACGGCAGCCCCGGCGGCCCGGCCAAGGTGGCGGTGGTCAGCAGCGGCATGCTGGGGTCGTTGTCGGGCAGCGCCGTCGCCAATGCCGCGACGATCGGCACCCTGACCATCCCGATGATGCGCGCGGCGGGCTTCCGGCCCCAGGTCGCCGCCGGCATCGAGGCTGCGGCCAGCTCGGGCGGCGCCCTGATGCCCCCGGTCATGGGGGCGGGCGCCTACATGATGCTCGAGATCGTGCAGCCGCCAGTGACCTACCTGGAGGTCATCCGGGCGGCGCTGCTGCCGGCCATCCTCTACTACAGCTCGCTGCTGCTGATCGTCCACTTCACCGCCCGGCGGCTGGCGCTCGAGGGCGCCGGCCCCGACGAGCCGACGGGTGAGGTGGTGAGCGGGGTGGCGGGCTCGCGACAGGCGGCGGCAGCGCCGGCGCCGCCACCGCCCGTTCCCGGGGTCGCAAGGGGCCCCGCGCAGGAAATATCGAGTCCTTCCCGGCCGCTGCCGGCGGCGACATCGGCCGGCGGCATGCCGGCGCGCTGGGAGGGGCTGATCTTCGGCGCCGCCCTGGTGGCCCTGATCGGCTCGCTGCTGGTCGGCAACACGCCGTTCCGCGCCGTCACCATCGCGCTGGCGGCGGTCGTCGGGCTGGCGGCGCTCAACGCCCGCACGCGGCGGGGCCCGGCGCAGATCGTGCGCTCGTTCGGGCGCGCCGCCGTCGACATGGTGCCGCTCGTCGCCGCGGCGGCATGCGTGGGCGTCGTCATCGGCGTGGTGACGTTGACCGGCGTCGGCACCCGGCTGCCGGCGACCATCGTGCCGCTCGCCGACCAGAGCCTGCTGCTGGCGCTGGTGTTGATCATGGTCTCGTCGATCGTCCTGGGCATGGGGCTGCCTTCGGCCGTTGTCTACTTGCTACTGGCGACGCTCATCGGCCCGGTGCTCGGCGACCTCGGCGTCGTCCCGCTCGCCGCCCACCTGTTCATCTTCTACTACGGGATGATGTCGATGGTGACGCCGCCGGTGGCGCTGGCCGCCTACGTGACCGCCCAGATCGCCGGCGCCGACATCATGCAATCCAGCTGGCAGGCGTTCCGCTTCGCGCTGGTCGGCTTCTCGCTGCCCTACATCTTCGTGTTCCGGCCCGAGCTGCTGATGCTGGCCCCCGAAGGCGGCGTCGCCGCGGCGTCGTCGATCGTCTACGCGACGCTGATCGCGGCGCTCGGCGTGCTGGCGCTGGCCGCCGGCCTCGCCGGCTTCCTGTTCGCGCCGATGTCGGGGGCCGCCCGGGCCCTGGCGTTCGTATCCGCGGCGCTGCTGCTGGCGCCGGGGCAGGGAATCGAGGTGCTCGGCGTCCGCATCTTCATTCTCGACGCTTCGGGGGCGCTGCTGCTTGCCGTTGTCGCCGCGACGAGCTGGCGGCTTCGCGAACGCCATTAGGAAACCGCTTGCGTCTCCGCGGCCGCCGCAGGACGCGGGCTCCAACGAGGCACGCGTCGTGATTCTCGAGCTCCACAACCCGCCACCTGCCGGGATATGGCCGCGGCGTTGCTTCGGCAGCGCCGTTCTTTATTTTGCGCCTGGCCGTCTCCATCGCGGAAATCCTTCACTCGTGGCCGTCTCAATGAGGGAGGAGCTGGCAAGCGCCGTGAACATCAGGCGCGGGTCACCGAGACATTGCACATGTGCATCACATGTGCCAGCATGAATGGATGCCGATCATGATCCAGGTACGCAACGTTCCCGAGCGGTTGCACCGCGAGCTCAAGCGCCGCGCCAAGCTCCACGGCCAGACACTGACCGACTACATCCAGGGGGTTCTGGAGCGGGAGGTCGCGAAGCCCGATCGACGCGATGTGCTCGCCCGGATCCTGAAGAGCCCACCCGTGGACCTCAAAGGCATGACAGGAGCGGATCTCGTCCATGAGGCCCGCCGGGAAGCAGGCCGAGAGTGACCGTTCGCTCGGTGATCCGCGACGCGGTCGTCGATGCGTCAGCATTGGTCGATCTTCTCACCGACCCCCTGACCCAGATGCCTCTGCAACGTTTACTCGACGATCCACAAGTTGAGCTTCATATTCCGATGCTCTGCGACGTCGAGGTCGCGGCGGCACTGCGGCGCGCCCTGCGGCGAGGCTACATGGACTTTCAGGCTGTGACCGAGAAGCTCGCCCGCTATCTAGAGCTTCGCCTGAGTCGTTACGAGCACGAGCCGATCCTCGCCCGTGCCCTGCAACTCAACGAAAACTTCACGGTCTACGACGCGACCTACGTGGCTTTAGCGGAGGTACTGGGCGTTTCCCTCCTGACGGCCGATGGGGGCTTGGCGCGAGCAGTGCGGGCCCATACGAGCGTCCCGCTGATCGAAGCGACCTAGCGACCGGGCGACTCGCGATCCTGCGGCTGCCGGCCTGGCTGGTGTGTTGTCGCGCGGCTCACATAGAATCTGTCCCTATCCGAAAACCCGCGGAGCGCGCACGTTGGACGCCTCGGTGAGCGAGCGTCACCCCCACAGGAGGTCCCATGTCCCGAATCAGCCCGAATCGTTGGTCGATCCTCCTTTTCAGCTCCTTGCTCCTGGCGGCGCCCGTACTCGGGGCCGCGGGGCCTCAGTTCAGCGCGGTTGAAGGCAATGGCGCGCCCCCAGAGCTCGCGGCCGGATCCGGCGTCGCGGCGCTTTCCTCGAGCGCTGCTGCTGGCCTTCAACAACCCCGCCTGATGACCGCCAAGGACACCCTCAGCTTCGTGAGCGTCGGCAGCCCGACGATCTCGCCCGACGACCAGTGGGTGCTCTACACCCGTAACGAGCGCGACTGGGATGACGAGCAGCTCGCTACCCATACCCATATCTGGCGGGTTCGCATCGACGGCACCGACGCCCGCCAGCTCACCTTCGGCGACGACGACACGCGATCGCCGGCGTGGTTCCCGGACGGCCGCAAGATCGCCTTCTTGACGTCGAGGGAACAGGGCAACGGTAACGGCGAGGGCGGCGAGAACGGCGAGGGCGGCGGCAGCCAGGTGTACTTCATGTACACGGACGGCGGCGAGGCCTGGAAGGCGACCGAGCACGAGGGCGGCGTGCAGGGCTTCGCGATCTCGCCCGACGGCAGCAAGCTGCTGCTCACCGCGCGCGATCCGCTGACCGAGGAGGAGCGCCGCCGGCGCCGCCAGCGCGACGACGCCGAGGTCATCGACGAGAGCTTCCGGATGACCCATCTCTGGCTCTTCGATGTCGAATCCGGCGAGGAGGAGCGCCTGACCGATGGCGACTTCACGGTCTCCGACCCGCAGTGGTCGCCGGATTCGTCGCGCATCGCCTTCGTCGCCCGACTCAACACCAAGGTCGACGACTCCTCGTGGAGCGACGTCTGGGTGGTCGACCTCGAGGGCAACGCCGAGAAGTTCTACGACAACGCCGGCCCCGACAGCAGCCCGCGCTGGTCGCCGGACGGCCGGACGCTGGCGATGTCGTCCAACACCCACCCGGGTAACACCCAGTGGTACGACAAGCTGTACCTGTTTCCGGCGGACGGCGGCGCCCCGAAGGTCCTGCTGCAGGACTTCGACCTGGGGTTTGGCAGCCCGATCTGGTCGCCCGACGGCACGACGATCTACTGGTCGACGGGCGAGGGAACGACGACGAACCTGTTCGGCGTCGATATCGCCTCCGGCGAGCTGACCCACCGCCGCTCGCCGATGCGTGGCGCCAACGGCTCGTGGGAGCTGTCGCACGACGGCAGCACCTGGGTGTTCTCCCACTCCGACCCGGCGCGTCCCGGCGACCTCTGGGCGGCGCGGCTGACCGACGGCGCCCTCACCCAGCTCACCGACGCCAACCCGTGGCTGCGCGAGGAAAAACTCCAGCTCGGGCGGGTCGAGACCATCCGCTGGCGCAATGGCGACGGCGGCACCATCGAGGGGGTCCTCACCTTCCCGGTCGGCTACCAGGAGGGCAGCCGCTACCCGCTGATCGTCAACCCGCACGGCGGCCCCTCGGGCGCCTCGATCGAGTCGTTCTCAACCGCCAACCAGATGTTCGCCGGCAACGGCTTCCTGGTCCTGCAGATCAACTTCCGCGGCAGCTCCAACTACGGGCAGGAGCACCTGAACGCCAACCAGGACAACTGGGGCATCCGCGACTACGACGACATCATGACCGGCGTCGACTACGTCATCGCGCAGGGCTGGGCCGACCCCGATCGGATGGTTGCCTACGGCTGGAGCTACGGCGGCTACATGACCTTCTGGATCTCGACCCAGACCGACCGCTTCAAGCTGATCTCGCCGGGCGCCGGGCTGACCAACCTGTACAGCATGTACTCCACGACCGACATCCCGGCCTATCTCGGCTGGTTTTTCGGAACGCCGTGGGACAACGAGGAGATCTACCTGCGGTTATCGCCGATCCGCCACGTCAGGAACGTCACCGCCAGGATCCTGATCATGCACGGCGCCGAGGACGCCCGCGTGCCGCCCACCCAGGCGGTCGAGTTCTACAAGGCGCTGGTCGACCTCGGCAAGGACGTCACCTACGTCCGCTACCCGCGCCAGGGCCACGGCATCGGCGAGCCGCGCCTGGCGATGGACCGCCTGCGCCGCTATGTGTGCGCCTTCACCGACGTGCTGGGGATGGAGGCGACGACGGAGGCCTGTGAGGGCGGCGTGCCGGCGGCGGTGGCAGAGGAGCCGGATCGTGATGGCGGCCGCCCCGGCGGCTCACGGGGCGGGACGGCACATGATCGCGCAGCGCTTTCCAACAGCGTGATCGATGTCCGTGTGCCGCCTAGCGCCGCCGACCCAGAGCTCCTGGGCGCCGAGGGGCTCGATCGCGGGATCTTCGAAGTCATCGAGCGGCGGCGGTAGGCTCCTGGGCCGCCGCCGCGGACTTGCTCGGGTAGCGGCGCGTCTTCGCGCCTCTTCCTATTGCGCGAACGGGTTGACGATCCGGAGGCCGTCTATCCTGCGGCCGTCCTGCATGTCCTCCGTGTAGAGGACGCGGCATCCTGAGATCAGGGCCGCCCTGACGATCAGGGCGTCCCAGATCGAGAAGCCATGCAGTCGGTGAAGGTCGATGGCTGCCACAACGTCGTCGACGCTGAGGATGACCACGTCCATGCGAGCGAAGAGCTGCACGCGGCGGCGCGCCGTCGCGCTCTCGATCGCCAGCTTCGCGGTAGCGGCGGCGAAGTACTCCTGCAGGACCTGGAGTGAGAGCTTTCCGACCGGGCGTCTCAGGGCCTGCCGGATGATCTGCCGGGCCTTTTCCCGCTTGTCGGGATCGGCGCGATCATCGGCGCCACTTGCGAGCCGCCGGCGTGGCCACAGTGAAAGGTCGCGCTCCAGCGCGTAACGGTCGGGAACGCGTGGCGTGCGGCCCTCGGTAACGCTGCCGCGGGCGACGTGCCAGGTCCGCGTGTGACGGGGCGGTCACGGCATCCCCAGGGCGCCTGTTGCCAGAAGATTTCGGTTGCGGATCCGAGCCCTGGACCGTATCCTCCGAGTATCTGAACTTCAGAGATTCGTACTACTGAGGCAACGATGACCGAACGCTCCACAAGGGTCGGCAAGCGCGGCACCGTGGTGATCCCTTCGCCCACGCGGCGCCGCTACGGCATCGAAGAAGGCACACTGCTCATTGTTGCCGAGCGGGCCGAGGGCATTCTGCTGCGGCCCGCAAAGCTCGTTCCAACGGAGATCTACTCGCCGGAGCGGATCGCCGAGTTCCTGCTCTCGAACGCCGTGAGCGATGCCGACTACGAGGCCGCCTGCGACGAGGTCCGGCGCCTGGGGCTCGACCCCGACGACATCAAGCACGTCCGCCCGATGGGGGAGGATTCGTGAGCGGTGGGCATCCTGTTCCTCGATGCCAACGTACTCTTCAGCGCCGCCTACCTGACCCTTCGGGGGGATCTGAGGCGGACAAGAAGAGGCTCTGAGCGGATCAGGTGTCGAACGGCTCCACCAGCCGGCTCTTACGCACCACCCACTCCTCGGTGTCGGGGTCGATCACGATCGACGGCGACGTCATACGGATAGGTGAACGCGTAGCGGAGGTCGGAGTCGCCGCGATCGCCGATGACCAGCTCGTCGACCCACTCGATCATCGCGCCGCCGCGCTCGTCGAACGGCACATGGGCAAACTCGACGACCGCGAGACCCTCCGGCGCCGGAACGGTCCAGTCGGCAAACTCGAGCGGCTCGGAGCAGGCTCCGGCGAACAGGAACGCGACCAGGGCGATACCGGCACGAGAGTTCATGAGCCGCAGCCTACTATGGGGATACCCCCGGGGCTCAATGGGTTCCCCCGGTCGCCGTGTACCAACACTGGATGGAATTGCCGCCGGGCCCGTTGACCCTGAGGTAGTACCAGGTTGATCCGTCGACGGCGTTCCAGGTGCAGTGGTGTCGGAGATGGAGCCGCTGGGCGAGGTCCGCCCGGATCCTCGCCGCGCTCCGGGCCGCGGTTGTCAGCGGCTCGGCGGGGCTGGGACAATGCAGTTTCAGCCACCAACGTCAATGAACATGCCCACCATCGATCAGCTTGCCCGCCCGCTCCGAGATCTGCGCATCTCGGTAACCGACCGCTGCAACTTCCGCTGCCGCTACTGCATGCCGCGGGAAGTGTTCGGGGAGGGCTACAAGTTCCTGTCGCGACGGGCCATCCTGCGTTTCGAGGAGATCCATCGCATCGTGCGGCTGGCGGCGGACCTCGGCGTCGAGAAGGTGCGGATCACCGGCGGCGAGCCGTTGCTGCGCAACGATTTGCCGGAGCTCGTCAAGATGCTGGCGGGGATCGAGGTTCCGCCGGGCAACGGGTCGACGGGTCCGATCGGCACGCTCCGCCAGGGGGCGCAAGCGGGCGAACCGACCGCTGAGGACGGCATCGAAACCGCCGACGGGCGCCGGCTCGAGATCGCGCTGACCACCAACGGCGCGCTGCTCGCCCAGCATGCCGCCCGGCTGGCCGCGGCTGGCCTCGATCGGGTTACCGTCAGCCTCGACTCGCTCGACGAGGCGACCTTCCAGCGCATGAACGACGCCGACTTCGCCGTCGCCGAGGTGCTCGGGGGGATCGAGGCGGCGGCCGCCGCCGGCCTCGGCCCGATCAAGATCAACGCGGTCGTGCAGCGCGGCGTCAACGACGACGGCGTCGTCGAGCTGGCGCGCCACTTCAAGGGCAGCGGGCACATCGTCCGCTTCATCGAGTTCATGGACGTCGGCACGACCAACGCCTGGCGGCTCGACGAGGTGGTCAGCGGGGCCGAGATCATCGAGCGGATCACCAAGGAGCTTCCCGCCGAGCCGATCGGGCCCGCCTATCGCGGCGAGGTGGCGCGACGCTGGCGTTACAAGGACGGCGGCGGCGAGTTCGGCGTGATCACCTCGGTCAGCCAGCCGTTCTGCGGCGATTGCACCCGGCTGCGCCTGTCGGCCGAGGGCTCGTTCTACACCTGTCTGTTCGCGTCGGCGGGCACCGACGTGCGCGACGCCATTCGCTCGGGGGCCTCCGACGACACCCTGCGCGAGCTGATCGCCGGCGTCTGGCGGCAGCGCCGTGACCGCTACTCGGAGCTGCGCAAGGAAGGCGAGGCCGCAGCGCGCATCGAGATGTCCTACATCGGCGGCTAGCCGGTGAACGCGCCGCTGCCCTTGCCCTGCGTGAAGTAGGGGTTGTCGCCGGAGGCGTGGTCGGTGGTGTCGTAGACGCTCTGAATCTCGGGGATCTGCTCCTTGAGCATGCGCTCGATCCCGTGCTTGAGCGTCACGTCGACCATCCCGCAGCCCTGGCAGCCGCCGCCGAGCTCGACGTAGGCGATCCCGTCCTTGACCTCGAGCAGCGTCACGTGGCCGCCGTGCATGCCGACGCCCGGGTTGATCTGCTCCTCGATGAAGCTCTGCACGCGGTTGAAGAGCGGATCGCTGCTGGGGTCGGGCTCGTTGGGGTTGTTGACGCTGAAGCCGCCCCCCGAGATGCTGTCGACGTAGTCGACGGTGGCGCCGCGCAG
Source organism: Acidobacteriota bacterium (assembly GCA_036398215.1). Lineage (GTDB taxonomy): Bacteria > Acidobacteriota > UBA890 > UBA890 > UBA890 > DASWHK01. Next base: position 61,047 of record DASWHK010000225.1, read on the forward strand.
CAGGTGGAAGCTGAAGCCGTCGACCAGCAGGTCGAAGCCGTCCTGCGGAACCACAACGTCGTTGTCCTGCCGGCGGTCGAACTTGAAGCCGTAGTCGTAGCTGGTGCGGCCGCCCTGCACGTAGACGCGCAGGCCGACCTCCTCAGGCTGCTCGGTGGACTCGGCGAACTCGAGGACCTTCAGCGCCGCGGCGGTGGTGAACGCGATCGGCCGGCTGTCGACCTTGGCGTCCTGCAGTGGCGACTTGGTTTCGGTCTCTTGGCTCATGGGTTCCTCCGCGCCGGCCCGCAAA
>DASWHK010000226.1:0-2059 GCA_036398215.1 Acidobacteriota bacterium
CTCGCGGGAGTGCTGCCGCAGGCCGCCGAGCCCGCGCGCGGCGCGTTGCGCCAGCAGGATCCAGATCAGCTCGCGGGTGCGCGGCCGGTCGTCGAAGATGCCGGCGTGCATCATCCACTCCTCGAAGCCCGTCGCCAGGCCTTCGGAGCGGTGGTCGTAGATGTTCGACAGCGCCGGGACGCGGCGGATCGGGCTCTCGTGCGGTTCGTACTCCATCCGCGCCAGGTCGATCCAGTGGACGTCGTGGTTGCGCATCGTCAGCGGGTCGCGATAGCTGATCTCCGAGAAGAAGCCGCGCAGCCCGTCGGCGGGGCTGAAGCTGCCGACGCGGGCCCGCAGCGCCGGCTCCATGTAGTCGCGCATCGTGAAGATCTCCTGCGCGGTCAGGAAGGCGACCATGTCGTCGACCGCCTGGTTGAAGAGGCGGTCGTAGTCGGCAGCGTTGTCGATGCGCTCCAGCTCCGGCAGGTCGCGGTTGCGGTTCTCCTCGAGACGCAGCGAGGCATGCGCCCGCGCCAGCTCGTGCTCGAGCACGGTCTCGGCCTGCTCCCAGGTGTAGGGCACGAGGTGGACGTTCTGCAGGTACCAGGTGTAGTTGTCGGCGCCGACCCCGGAGGGACCGGTCTTCGCCGGCGCCTCGGCCTGAAGCCAGGCGCGGAACTCGTCGGTGGCGGCGATCGCGGCGTCGATCGCCGCAACGAGGTCGGCCCGGACCGCCGCCTCGAGGCCGCCGCCGGTCTCATCGATCCGATCCCGCAGCGCCCGCAGGTCGGCGCTCTGCGCCGCGAACGAGCGCGGCGCCATCCGCCACAGGTCGCCGCCGTTGCCGGTCAGGTTGCGCCGAGCCTGCTCGAGCCGGGCCGGGATCGAGCCGACGCGACCCGTCATGAACACCGCTTGCTCGGGCGGCAGCGGGTCGTCGTACTCCCACAGATCGACCCAACCGTCGATCACCGGGCCCTCGTGCGCGGGCACGTCGCTCTGGGCGGCAAAGATCGTGACGTAGAAGGCCGGGTTCTCGGCCCACGGGCGGCGCACCCGGTGGTCGAAGTCGAGGCCGTTCATCTCCGCGCGAACCAACTGGTAGTCGACCTGCTGCGGGACCGGCCAGCCGCTCGGATCGATCGCCGCCAGCCGCGCCTGATAGCCGGCGAGCGCGGCATGCTGCGCCGCCATGGCGCCGGCGGAGTAATCGGGGATGCCGTCCACCCACGGCGGACGCGCGAACTCCCGCCAGCTCACGAACAAGGCCAGTAGATCATCGTAGCCACCATCGCCGGCCGCGACCTGCACGCCGGCATCCGGCGCGGTCCCCTCGCTGCCGCTCGTTGGCTCGCCGCCGGTGCAGCCGGGGAGGAGCGTGGCGACGAGAACGGCGACCACGAAGCCACGGCTTCCGTCTGCCCGTGCACTCATCTTTTTCGTCATGCGACTCTCCTTCCGGTTCGCCTCGGCGTTCTTCCCTCTGCGTTCTCGGCGGTCGCGATGCCACTCATGCCGCCGGCCACAGCCAGCCGAAGGTGCCGGCCGTGAGCAGCGCGTAGATCAGCCCGTCGAACGTCGACTTCAAGGTCGTTACCGCGCTGCGCCGCATCCAGATGACGGCCTGCCAGAGGGCGAGCACGTAGCCCGTGAACGCGACGGTGCCGGCGAAGCGGAACACCTCGAGGTACTCGGCCCCCGGCGCCAACGCGCGGCCCGTCAGGTAGGCGGCGAAGACACCGACGACGAGGCAGTAGACGAACCACAGCGCGAGGTTCTTGCCCATCCCGGGCATCCCGGGCGGAAACACGTTCATGAACAGCACCGGGCCCTCCTTCACCTTGGCCTGAAACTCGGGCGTGCCCATGGCCTTCATCGAGCCGGCGCACGGCACCACGTACTCGCCGGGAGGGATCTCGAACGGGCGCAGCGCGGCCATGACGCCGTCCTCGTCGCGCACCTTGCCGAAGTCGGTGTTGTGGTAGCCGAGAACCATGTGAATGATCGAGCTGGCGACGAACACCAGCACCGCCGCGAGCACGATCGGCAGCCAGAGCGACATCAACGGGACCATTTC
>DASWHK010000227.1:0-9670 GCA_036398215.1 Acidobacteriota bacterium
GGCAAGCTGCAGGAGATCGTGCTGGAGGCGATGCGGCGCAACGCCAGCGTCGCGATCTTCGACATCGACCTCAAGCCCGCCCAGGCGCGGGCCTTCGAGGACGCCACCGGCCTCAAGGCGATCGACCGCACCCAGCTCATCCTCGACGTCTTCGCCCAGCGCGCCCGCAGCGCCGACGGCAAGCTGCAGGTCGAGCTCGCCCAGCTCCGCTACTCGCTGCCGCGGCTCACCGAGAAGGACGCCGGCCTCTCGCGGCTGACCGGCGGCATCGGCGGCCGCGGCCCCGGCGAGACCGTGATGGAGATCGGCCGCCGGCGGATCCGCGACCGGATCCGCGGCCTCGAGAAGCGGGTCGAGCAGCTTTCCCGCCAGCGCGACCTGCGGCGGCGGCGCCGCCGCGGCAGCAACATCCCGGTGCTGTCGATCATCGGCTACACCAACGCCGGCAAGAGCACGCTGCTCAACGCCCTGACCGACAGCGACATCGAGGTCGCCGACAAGCTGTTCATGACGCTCGATCCGACCAGCCGCCGGCTGCGCTTCCCGCGCGAGGGCGAGGTGATCATCACCGACACGGTCGGCTTCATCGCCGACCTGCCCGAGGACCTCGTCGCGGCGTTCCGAGCGACGCTCGAGGAGCTCGCCGACGCCGACCTGCTGCTGCACGTGATCGACGCCTCCGACCCGCGGATCGACGACAAGATCGCCGCCGTAGAGAAGCTGCTTGGCGACCTCGACCTGCCGGCCGTTCCGATGATGCGCGTCCTCAACAAGGTCGACCTGCTGCCGCCAGGGCAGGCTGCCGGTCTGGCGCGCCGCTTCGACGCCGTCCCGGTCAGCGCCGCCCGCCGCGAGGGGCTCGAGGAGCTGATGGCCGCCGCCGAGGCACGGCTCGCGTCGCGCGGCTTTGCCCAGCCCCAGCCGGCGAGCGCCGACCTCCGAAGCTAGCCCGCATTTCTCACCGCCGTTCTGCTGCGGGCGCGGAGAGACGCGTGTCTACTGCGTTGCGCTGGGTCGGTCTCCTCGACGTATTGTCAAATACGCCTGCGTCGCCCTCCCGGCGCGCGCCTTGTATCCACGCCCCTCTCCACGCCCTCGCGACGAACCGCGGTGAGAAATGCGGGCTAGGTCGGCTATCCTCACGGCGTGCGAAACCCTCTCTCGAAGCTCCTCCGCGGGCGCAAGTACGGCGACGAGGTCATCGTCGTCTCGGGGCTGCCGCGCTCGGGCACCTCGATGATGATGAAGATGCTTGACGCCGCCGGCCTGCCGATCATGACCGACCACGAGCGCGGCGCCGACGAGGACAACCCGAAGGGCTACTTCGAGTACGAGCGGGTCAAGGACCTCAAGGAAGAGACCGACAAGAGCTGGGTACGCAACGCCCGCGGCCGGGTCCTGAAGGTCATCTCCCACCTGCTCGCCGACCTGCCCGACGACAACTTCTACCGGGTCATCCTGATGCGCCGCGACTTCGACGAGATCCTCGCCTCGCAGAACAAGATGCTCGAACGCCGCGGCGAGGAAAACCCGATCGCCGACCAGGCGGCCAAGGAAGCCTACATCCGCCACCTCGTCGACATCCGCTTCATGGTCCGCAAGCGCCCCAACTTCGAGATGATCGAGCTGCAGTTCCGGCAGGCGCTGGAGGAGCCGCAGCCGTTCGTCGCGGAGATCAACGCCTTCCTCGGCGGCGGGCTCGACGAGGAGGCGATGATGTCGATCGTCGACCCCGAGCTGTACCGCAACCGCAAGGCGGGGCTCACGCCTGCTGCCGGCTGCGAACCTTGAGGTTGAGGAACTCGACGAATATCGAGAAGCCCATCGCGAAGTAGATGTAGCCCTTGGGGATGTGAAAGCCTACGCCGTCGGCCACCAGCGCCATCCCGATCAGCAGCAGGAAGCTGAGCGCCAGCATCTTCACGGTGGGATGCTGCTCGACGAAGGCGCTCACCGTGCCCGCCGCCGCCAGCATGATCGCGACCGCGATCACGATCGCCGCCACCATGATCCGGATGTCGTCGGCCATCCCCACCGCGGTGATCACCGAGTCGAGCGAGAAGACCACGTCCAGCAGCATGATCTGGAAGATCACCGAGTGGAACGAGGCCCTCACCAGGGCCGCGTGATGGTGCTCGCCTCCCTCGATCTTCTCGTGGATCTCGCTGGTCGCCTTGGCGAGCAGGAACAGGCCGCCGACCAGCAGGATCAGGTCGCGCCCCGAAACCCCGTGGCCGAACACCGTGAACCAGGGCGCCGTCAGCCGGGCGATCCAGGCGACGGTGAGCAGCAGCCCGATGCGCATGAGCATCGCCATGGCGAGGCCGACGGCCCGCGCCCGCGGCTGTTGCTCGGGCTTCAGCTTTCCCGCCAGGATCGAGATGAAGATGATGTTGTCGATCCCGAGCACCACCTCGAGGACGGTGAGCGTGACCAGCGCGATCCAGGCTTCCGGATTGGTGAGCAGGTCCATGGCGGTGTCGGTTCCCGATGCCGCAGCCCTGGCGGGCGCCCGGGGAGCGGCGGCGGCGTGAATCGCCGCCTTTCGAGCGGCTCGGAGGATGTTGCAAATCCTTTCATTCCGCCGGCCGAAACGCCACTCGCGAAGTGACGCCAATCGCGAGCCGCTGCGATGAGCGTTGAGCCGTCGCGCGAGCCGCGACCGCCGGTCTCATGTGGGGAAGAGCGGCGGAAGGGCATGTACCCTGCGGGCGGCCGGGGGGCGTGGACCCCTTTCCTGATTCGGCCGCCCTGGCGTCCGCCCCCAAAGGCAGGCCGTCCTCCGGGCACATGCCCTTCCGCCTCCAGGAAGCCGGCGACGCGGCGTCAAGCCCGGCAACGTTGACGCTGGCGCTCATCCGCCCCTATGATCGGCGCCGGTCGAACGGCGGTGCCGGCGGGGTTTCCGGAGGAGGGCCATGGAAGCGGTAGACAACGTTCTCGGTCAGATCTCGAGCTTCGTCTGGGGCCCCTTCTTCCTGGTGCCGTTGCTGCTCGCCACCGGCGCCTTCCTGACCTTCCGGCTGCGCGGCCTGCAGTTCCGCGAGCTCGGCCATTCGCTGTGGCTGGCGCTCGTCGTGCGCAAGGAGAGCGGCGCCGAGGGCGACATCTCCCACTTCCAGGCGCTGATGACGGCGCTCGCCGCCACCGTCGGCACCGGCAACATCGTCGGGGTCGCCACCGCCATCGCCGCCGGCGGCCCCGGCGCCCTCTTCTGGATGTGGATGACCGGCCTGGTGGGCATGGCGACGAAGTACTCGGAAGCGCTGCTGTCGGTGCGCTTCCGCGAGGTCGACGCCAAGGGCGAGCAGATCGGCGGCCCGATGTACTACCTGGAGAAAGGCGTCGGCGGCCCGGTCGGCAAGGTGCTCGGCGTCTCGTTCGCGATCTTCGCGGCGGTCGCCGCCTTCGGCATCGGCAACCTGGTGCAGTCGAATGCGGTGTCGAACGCGGTGTCGAACTCGGCGGCGACCTTCGGCTTCGCAGTGCACCCGGGGGTCATCGGGGCGATCCTCGCGGTGCTCGCCGGCCTGGTGATCCTCGGCGGCATCAAGTCGATCGGCCGCTTCACCGGCGCCTTCGTCCCCGCGATGATCGTCCTGTACATGCTGGGCGCTGGGCTCATCCTCGTCCTCAACGCCGCCGGCATCCCCGAGGCGTTGCGGCTGGTGTTCGCCGGCGCCTTCTCGCCGACCGCCGCCGGCGGCGGCTTCCTCGGCGCCGGCGTCGCCCAGGCGATCCGCTTCGGCGTCGCCCGCGGCATCTTCTCCAACGAGTCGGGGCTCGGCTCTGCCGGCATCGCCGCCGCCGCCGCCCAGACCAAGGAGCCAGTGCGCCAGGCGCTGGTGTCGATGACCCAGACGTTCATCGACACCATCGTCGTCTGCTCGTTCACCGGCATCGCGATCATCGCCACGGGCGCCTGGCAGAGCGGAGCTGACGGCCCCGGGCTCACCCAGCTCGCCTTCCGGACCGGGCTGCCCGGGCAGGCCGGCGGCCTGATCGTCGCCGTCAGCCTGTCGCTGTTCGCCTTCTCGACCATCCTCGGCTGGGCCTACTACGGCGAGAAGAGCCTCGAGTACCTGCTCGGCGTCAAGGCGGTGATGCCCTACCGGCTGGCCTTCATCGCCGCGGTCTTCGCCGGCAGCCTCGGGCCGCTGAACGTCGTCTGGCTGCTGTCCGACATCATGAACGGCCTGATGGCGCTGCCCAACCTGATCGGCCTGCTGCTGCTTTCGGGCATCATCGTGGCCGAAACCCGCTCGTACTTTCAGCGCATCGACCGGGCCGACGAGCGGGCCGACCGCTGAGTCGCTGAGCGCGAGCCCGGGCGCGCCGGTCGCAAGCTGGTCGCAGCCGCTGGTCGCAGCTAGCTGGTCGCTCGGCATCACTCCGAACCCGGGTGCCGGCGCGCGGCCACCGGATGCCGGCGCTCGGCATCGCTCCGAAGCACCGGGGACAGACGTGCGTGGTAGCGATAGACTGTAGGACGTTCCGCAGAGAACCCACCGAACGAGGACGAGCATGAGCACCCACCGCACCTTCCCGATCCGTTTCGCCGTCCTGGCAGCGGCGCTTGCCGCCGTCGTTGCCGCGCCCTCCGGCTGGTCCGTCGCCGCCCCTGTCGCAGGAGTCGCCGCGGCGGTCCCGCCGACCGCCACCGCTCCCGGCCCCGGGGTCGCCCCCGTTTCCGCCGCCGCGACGCAGGAGGCCAAGCTCGGCACCATCGAGTTCCCGACCTCCGGCTCCGCCGAGGCCCAGCCGCACTTCATCCGCGGCGTCCTTCTCCTGCACAGCTTCGAGTACGAGGACGCGGCGACGGCGTTCCGCGAGGCCCAGCGGCTCGACCCGGACTTCGCCCTGGCCTACTGGGGCGAGGCGATGACCTACAACCATCCGTTGTGGGCGCAGCAGGACCGCGACGCGGCGCTCGAGGCGCTGGCCCGGCTGGCGCCGACCCCCGAGGCGCGCGCCGCTGAGGCCGGCACCGACAAGGAGCGTGCCTGGCTCGCCGCCGTCGAGGCGTTGTACGGCGAGGGCGACAAGCAGGCCCGCGACTACGACTATCGCGACGCCATGCGCCGCATGCACGAGAGCTATCCCGGCGACCACGAGGTGACGGCGTTCTACGCGCTCTCCTGGCTCGGCACCTCGCACGGCGGCCGCGACTTCGCCAAGTACATGCGCGCCGCCGCGCTCGCCGAGCCGGTCTTCGACGAGAACCCCGATCATCCCGGCGCCGCCCACTACCTGATCCACTCCTACGACGATCCGATCCACGCGCCCCTCGGCCTGCCGGCGGCGCGCGCCTACTCGAAGATCGCCCCCGCCGCCGCCCACGCCCAGCACATGACCTCGCACATCTTCGTGGCCACCGGCATGTGGGACGACGTGGTCGCCGCTAACGAGGTGGCGCGCGACGTGCAGAACGCCCGCCTCGCCGAGCTCGGCCGCCCGCCCGTCGACTGCGGCCACTACAACTCCTGGCTGCAGTACGGCTACCTGCAACTGGGTCAGATCCAGGCGGCGACCCGGGAGATGACGGTCTGTCGTGAGGCGTTGCAGGAGGGATCGGGCGGCAGCGCCGCCTACTTCGCCAACATGCGCGCCCGCCAGGTGCTCGACACCGGCGACTGGGCGCTGGCGGCGAAGCTGACCGCCGACGTTTCGGGCTCGGGCGGCGCCCGCGCCAACTACAACTTCACCACCGGCTTCGCCGCCCTCAAGCTCGGCGACCTCGACACGGCGCGCCGCATGGCCGCATCTCTCGAGGGCGCCACCGAAGGAGCACCCATCCTCGCCCTCGAGCTCGACGCCATGCTGGCGCTCGAGGACGGCAAGATCGACGAGGCGCTCGCCGGCCTCCGCGAGGCAACCGCGCTCGAAGAGAGCCTGCCCTTCGAGTTCGGCCCGCCGGCGGTCATCAAGCCCACCCACGAGCTTCTCGGCGAAGTCCTGCTTCAGCTCGAGCGCTACGACGAGGCCGTCGCCGCCTTCGAGCAGGCCCTCGCCCGGGCGCCCCGCCGCACCCCTTCACTGGTCGGCCTGGCGCACGCCGCCGCGGGGGCTGGCGACACCCTCAAGGCCGACGAGGTCCGCGCCGAGCTGCACGAGATCTGGCGCAACGCCGACCCCGGCTTCGCAGCCGCCGGGCACGGTGGGTGAGCGCCGTTGTCCTGAATTGTCGCGATCAGTAACGTCGTGGCGGTGCGCGGCTGCCGGTAACGATCCGGGCCGCGCCGGACGCCACCGGCCCGCAGCACCGGCGGGCAAAGGAGATCGACGATGGCCAGCAAGATGACACGGCGGGAGATGGTGGCGGGGAGCGCGGTGGCGATGGGGGCGGCGGCGCTGGGCCTGCCGGATTGGGCGATGGCCTCGCTGCCCCAGGATGAAGCCCTCGTCCCGTTCGCCGACATGCCCGGCGAGTTCGTCACCAACCCGTCGCCGATCGTTCGCTTCGTCGACATCCGGACCATCGAGGACTTCTTCACCCCGGCCGGCGAGTTCTTCACGATCCAGCACTACGGGCAGCCGGACGTCGACGCCTCCGGCTACCGGCTGAAGCTCAGCGGTCTGGTGGCGCGGCCGCTGGAGCTGTCGCTGGCCGAGATCCGGCGGCGGCCGCGCTCCGAGCTGGCCTGCGCCTTCGAGTGCTCGGGCAACAGCGGGCGCCGCTTTCACGGGCTGGTGAGCAACGGGCTGTGGGGCGGCACCAGCCTGCGGGCGTTGCTCGAGGAGGCCGGCGCGCAGCCGGCGGGCAGGGAGGTCGTGTTCTTCGGCGCCGACCGCGGCACCGAGACGATCACCAGCCGCGGCAACAGTTGGGAGGTGGAGCAGCAATTCGCCCGCAGCCTGTCGCTCGACGACGCCATGGGCGAAGACACGATGCTCGCCTGGGAGCTCAACGGCGAGCCGCTGAGCGTCCACCAGGGGGCGCCGCTGCGCCTCATCGTTCCCGGCTGGTACGGCGTCGCCCAGGTGAAGTGGCTGGAGCAGATCCACGTGCAGGAGGACCGCTTCATGGGCAAGTTCATGGCCCGGGAGTACGTGACGCTGCGCAGCGAGGAGGTCGGCGGCGAGCTCAAGCACACCGAGACGTCGATCACCCGCATGAAGCTCAAGTCGGTCATCGCCCGGGTGACCCGCGGCGCCGCGCACCACACGATCCATGGCTTCGCGCTGGGCGACGGCACGCCCCTCAGCCGGGTGGAGGTCCGCATCGACGACGGCCCGTGGCAGGCGGCGACGCTCGATCCGCGCAACACCCGCTACTCGTGGCAGCTCTTCAGCTATCGCTGGGAGGGGGCGGCGCCCGGCGAGCACACGATCGTCTCCCGCGCCACCGACGCGAGCGGCGCGATCCAGCCGGTGGCCGCCGACCTCGAGGCGAAGCTGACGACCTGGGAGAACAACGCCCAGTTCCCGCGCCGTATCGTGATTTCCTGACGCCGGGCGGGCTAGCGCTTCTGGCGGGTCTCGGCGCTCAAACCCTCCTCGAACTCGTCGAACACCGCTTCGTCGGGAATGGCTTTGCCTTCATCCAGAGAAGCCAGCCCTGCAGCGATTCTCTGCCGCACGTCGTCGAGTCGCCGGTAGCTATTCTTGTCCGTCTCTCTTCGTTCACTTGCCATGATGGGCGATAGGATCCCGCATTCTATCCCTCGATCTCGAGCCCCATGCTGCGGCGCGCCGCGGCCTTGGTGCGGGTGAACGGGGTCAGCAGGGCGCGCAGCTCCTCGGGCAGCGGCTGCGAGCGCATGCTCGGACGCGAGACGCAGACGAGGACCTCGTGGCCGGCGGCCGCGAGGGTGCCGGACGCCAAGTGCAGCACGTCGAAGTTGATGCGAATCGAGCTGTTGCCGAAGTCGGTGAAGTAGGCGGCGACACGGAGCTGGTCGTCGAGCCGCGCCGGGTAGCGAAAATCGCACTCCAAGTGGACGCGCGGCAGCCAGATGTCGAAGCGGTCGAACACCTCGCTGTAGGGGGCCCCGGCGGCGCGGAACAGCTCGGTCTCGGCGATCTCGAAGAAGCGCACGTACGCCCCATAGAAGATGATCCCGGCCTTGTCGACATCCGACCAGCGAACGTACTCGTCGATCACGAACGGCCCGGGCATCACGACCTCGCTCTCGCGGGCAAATCGAGCCGCGCCACTCTGGTTGAAGGCAGGCCCGCGCGCGCCAGCCGGATCATCCTGCGCACATCGCGTCCTCAGCCGCCGAGGTCCAGCGCCTTGATGACCTGGCGGTCGCGCAGGTAGAGGGTCGCCCCCACCAGGGTCGGGGCTGTCCAGGCGGTGCCGGTCAGCACCTCGGCGCGGGCGTGGACGGTGAGCCCATCCGGCGAGACGGCGGCCAGCGCCAGGGCGCCGTCCTCGTCGAGGATCAGCACCTTGCCGCCGGCGTACAGCAGGCTTCCCCGCGCGAAGCCGCGCTCGCGCCAGGCGATGCTGCCGTCGGTGAGATCGAGCGCGCTGATGAACGCCGGCCCGAAGCCGCCGCTGCTCCCGTAGATGAAGTCACCCAGGCGGATCGTGCTGCCGAACATCACCTGCATCTCGCGGGTGCGCCAGAGCTCCTCGACCGTCGTGCCGGCGGCGGTGCGGGTCAGCCGCAGGGCGCGGCTGCCGCTGTCGTAGGCGGCGGAGACGAACAGGACGCCGTCTTCGCCCCAGACCGCCGTGGTGTTGTTCATGTCGCCGTCGGTGTCGTGGGGATGGCTCCACAGGACCTCCCCGGTGTCGGGGTCGAGGCCGTTGACGGTCTCGCCGCCGACGACCACCAGCTGGGTTTCGCCGTCGACGTCGATCAGGATCGGCGACGACGGCGCGATCAGGAAGTCGCCGCCCTGCCAGGCCAGCGAGCCGTCGTCCTGGCGGAACGCCATCACCGACTGGCCCTCGCCGCCGGCGGTGACGATGACCAGGTCACCCCAGGCGAGCGGGCTGCAGGCGTAGCCGGCCTTGACCGCCGGCCGGATCAGCGTCGGCGGCGCCCCGTACTCGGCCACCAGGTCGTGCGACCACAGCACCTCGCCGCTGCGCTTGTCGAGGGCGTAGATCTGCTTGTTGGTGCCGGCGGCAAACAGCCGCTCACCAACGATCAGCGGCGTCGAGTGGGGGCCTGCGCCGAAGCGGAAGTTCAGGGGCTGGGCGGGGTAGGCGTGCTCCCAGACGGTCTCGCCGGTGGCAGCGTCCAGCGCGATGACCGCCTCGCGGCCGGCAAACTGGGCACCATCGCCGGCCGCCGGGCGGTACATCGTGAACAGCAGCCCCTCGTCGACGGCAATCGTCGAGTGGCCGAGCCCCAGCGGCCGGCTCCAGAGCTGGCGCGGGCCGCCGTCCGGCCAGCTCTCGGCGAGATCGCCGGCCTCCACCATGAAGTTGCGCCCGGGGCCGCCCCATTGCGGCCAGCCGCCCGCGGCCACGGAAGCCTGCCCATTTCCGGAGGCGTCACCGGCGAGCCCGACCGAATCCTGAAGGACATCTCCAAGGCTCCCGGAGCCCGTCGTCGACGACGGCCCACCTGACCTGCCGCCGGCTGCCATTTCTGACCGGCGCAGCGCCCTCCCGGCCCTCACGCCGGTCGGCTGCCCGTCGCGCACCGCGAGCTGGCCGTTGACCAGCAGGTGCACGACGCCCTCGGCGTATTGATGGGGGTCCTCGTAG
>DASWHK010000228.1:0-2818 GCA_036398215.1 Acidobacteriota bacterium
CTGCTCGAAGAACGAGGTCAGCGGCTGGATGTCGCTGGCGATCATGCGGGCGCTGTCGTCCTCGGTATCGGGGCGGCCGCTGATCAGCACGACCTCGTCCTCGTTCAGGAGGCGGAAGCAGGCCCGGTAGCAATCGGGAAAGACGACGACCTCGGCGTAGCCCTCGAGGTCCTCGACCTGCAGCACCGCCATGCGCTCGCCCTTGCGGGTCTTGAGGTCGCGGATGCTGGTGATGATCGCGCCGAGGGCGATCTCCTGGCCGCCGTTCATTTTCGCGAGGGTCGCGGTGGTGGCGTTCGCGAACTCCTCGAGCTCCTTGGCGTGGCGCTCGAGCGGGTGGCCGGTGATGTAGAAGCCCAGGGCCTCCTTCTCGGCGGTGAGGATCTGGCGCTCGCTCCAGGGCTCGTAGGGCTGCACCGGGATGTCCGCGTCCTGCGAGTCCGCGTTGCCGCCGGCGCCTTCGAGATCGGCGAAGAGGTTGGTCTGCCCGGTGTTGCGGTCGCGCTGGCGCCGCTGGCCGCTCTCGAGGGCGGCGTCGAGCGAGGCCATCAGGCGGGCACGGATCTCGCCGGGCGCCGGCAGGCGGGCCGTACCCTGCGCCGCCCCGCCGGCCGAGCCGGGCGCCGCCCCGCCGACCGAACCCCGCGCCGCCTCGTCGACGGTCCTGGGCGCCGCCTCGCCGACGGAACCGGGCGCCGCCTCGCCAGCGTCTCCCTGCCCCATCGTGTCGAACGCCCCGGCCTTGATCAGCGACTCGATCGTCCTCCGGTTGATGCCCTTGCGGAGGTCCACCTCCTCGCAGAAGCGGAACAGGCTGGTGAAGCGGCCCACCCGCTCGCGCGCCTCGAGGATCGCCAGCACCGCGCCCTCGCCCACCCCCTTGATCGCCGCCAGGCCGAAGCGGATCGCCTCGCCGCTCGCCGTGAACGAGACGTTGCTCTCGTTGACGTCCGGCGGCAGCACCGGGATGCCCATCTCGCGGCACTCGCCGATGTAGCGAACCACCTTGTCGGTGTTGTCGCGGTCCGAGCCCAGCAGGCTGGCCATGAAATGGACCGGGTAGTTGGCCTTCAGGTAGGCGGTCTGGTAGGCGAGCAGCGCGTAGGCGGCGGAATGCGCCTTGTTGAAGCCGTAGCCGGCGAACTCGACCACCTGGTCCCAGATCTGCTTGGCGAGCTTCGCCGGGACGTTGCGCTCCTTGCAGCCGTCGACGAACTGCTGCTCCATCGACGCCATGACCTCGGGCTTCTTCTTGCCCATCGCCTTACGCAGCACGTCGGCCTGGCCGAGGCTGAAGCCGGCCAGCGACGCGGCGATCTGCATGACCTGCTCCTGGTAGACGATGACCCCGTAGGTCTCCCGCTGGATCTCCTCGAGCTGCGGCAGCAGGTACTTGACCTGCGTCGGGTCGTGCTTGCGGCGGATGTACTCGTCGATCATCCCCGAGCCGATCGGCCCCGGCCGGTACAGCGCGTTCATCGCGATGAGGTCCTCGATGCGGCTGGGCCCGAGCTTGCGCAACGCGTCGCGCATGCCCGAGGACTCGAACTGGAAGATTCCCGAGGTGGCGCCGGCGGCGAACAGCTCGAAGGTCTTGGGGTCGTCGGTGGGGATGTCGGCGCTGGTGAAGCGCTCGCCGGTGGCTTGGCCGATCGACTCGAGCGTGTCGTGCACGACGGTCAGCGTGCGGAGGCCGAGGAAGTCCATCTTCAGGAGGCCGATCGCCTCGACGTCGTTCATCGGGTACTGGGTGGCGACGGCGTGCTCCTGGCCGTTCCCGGAGCCGCCCGGCGGCCGGTACAGCGGCACGTAGTCGGTCAGCGGCCGGTCGGCGATGACGACGCCGGCGGCGTGGGTCGAGGCGTGGCGGACCTGGCCCTCGAGCTGGCGCGCCAGGTCGACGAGCTCGGCCACCTGCGGGTCCTTGTTGATCGCCTCCTGCAGCGCCGGGACCGACCTCACCGCCCCGTCGATTGTGGCGTCGAGCTCGTTGGGGATGAGCTTGGCGACCCGATCGACGTCGCCGTAGGCCATCTCCATCGCCCGCCCGACGTCCCGGATCGCCGCCTTCGCCGCCATCGTCCCGAACGTAATGATGTGCGCCACCCGCTCGCGGCCGTACTTGTTGGCAACGTACTCGATCACCTCGCCGCGCCGCCGCATGCAGAAGTCGATGTCGATGTCGGGGAGGCTGATGCGCTCGGGGTTCAGGAAGCGCTCGAAGAAGAGCCCGTACTCGAGCGGGTCCAGGTCGGTGATGCCGAGCGCGTAGGCCACCAGGCTGCCGGCGGCGCTGCCGCGCCCCGGCCCCACCGGGATGCCGGCCTCCTTGGCGTAGCGGATGAAGTCCCAGACGATCAGGAAGTAGCCGGCGAAGCCCATCGACGCGATTACCGAGAGCTCGTAGTCGAGGCGCTCGCGGTAGGCCTCTTCGGAGGGGGCGGAGTGCGCCGCCCCGTCGCGGCCGGCGGCGCCAGGGACGGCGACCCTCTCAGCGCGGCCGGAGGTGCCACCGTCCCGCGCGATGGCGATCCCGGCGCCGCCGCCGCCGGCTCGGTCACGCGCGGCGGCCTGCCGCCGCGCCTCCATCCGCCGCTCGAAGCCCTCGCCGACGACGGTCTCGAAGTAGTCGTTGAGCGTCTGCCCCTCCGGCACCGGGAAGTGCGGCAGGTGGTTCTCCTCGAAGTTCAGCACCAGGTTGCAGCGCTCGGCGATCGCCTCGGTATTCGTGAGCGCATCCGGCACCTCGGCGAAGATCCCCCACATCTCCTCCGGGGTCTTCACGTAGAACTCGTTGTTGGGGAACTTCATGCGGCCG
>DASWHK010000229.1:0-19760 GCA_036398215.1 Acidobacteriota bacterium
GATCTCCGTGTCGGGCGGGAACACCACCGCCGCGGCGACCACCGGACCCGCCAGCGGCCCGACGCCGGCCTCGTCGACGCCGGCGAGATGCCGGATGCCGCTGCTCCACAGGAGGCGCTCGAAGTTCAGCAGCGCGTCCAGGTGTAGCCGGCTCTCCTTGTGCCGCTCGTGCTTCTTCTTGAGGACCTCGTAGATCTGCCGCACGCCCCGCCGCGGATCGCGCTGCAACTTGCGCAGCACGTGGGCCGAAATCGGCTCGCCGGCGCTGACGAAGCGGCGGCGAAGCTCGGCGATGGAGAGGTCGGCGGGATCGAAGGGCATGTTTCGCAAAGACCGGTGCGTACGCTGCGTCGACATCGATCATGGTAGCAACTCGCCGCCGGGAGCGGCTCGCTGGCAGTCGTCAGCCCCCTCGCCCCCGTCGTCGAGCCTGTCGATATCCCGCGTGTCGCCGCGGCTCCTTCATCCCTTCCGGTCATTCACCGCGCAGGGCGGCCATGGCGTCGAGCCGGGCCGCCCGCCGCGGCAGCGGATCGCCGGAGGTTTGGAATCGACAGCCGCACCTACCCGAGGACCTCGCACGCCGCCGCCAGCGCCCGCTCGATGCCTTCCGCGTCGACGTCGCGATGGGTCACCAGGCGCAGCACCGACGGGCCGGTGTCCAGGCAGGCGATGCCGCGGACGCGCAGCTCGTCGCGGATCTCGGCGGCGGCGCGACCGGTGCCGGCGACGTCGACGACCACGATGTTGGTATCGACGTGGCCGAAGGCCAGCTCGACGCCGTCGAGCTCGGTCAGCCCGGCGGCGAGCCGGCGCGCGTTGGCGTGGTCCTCGGCGAGGCGCTCGACCAGGCCGTGGATCGCCACCCGGCCGGCCGCGGCCAGCACCCCGACCTGCCGCATGCCGCCGCCGAGCAGCTTGCGGGTGCGGCGGGCCGCGGCGATGAGATCGACGCTCCCGGCGAGGACCGAGCCCACCGGCGCGCACAGGCCCTTCGAGAGCGAGACCATGACGCTGTCGAAGCCGGCGGCGAGCTCGCCGACCGGCCTGCCGGCGGCCACCGCGGCGTTGAACAGGCGGGCGCCGTCGAGGTGGACGGCGACGCCGGCGGCCCGGCAGGCCTGCTGGACGGCCCGCAGCTCGGCGAGCGGCCAGACGCGCCCGCCGCACATGTTGTGGGTGTTCTCGAGGATCGCCAGGCCGATCCGCGAGCGGATCGACGGTCGCGGCGCCAGGGTTTGGGCGACGGCATCTGCCGCCAGCACGCCTCGATCGCCGGCCAGCGGCCGCGGCTGGACACCCGAGATCACCGCCATGCCGGCCAGCTCCCAGTCGTAGGAGTGGCCGCTGGCCTCGATGAGCACCTCCTCGCCCGGCCGCGTGTGCAGGTGGATGGCAATCTGGTTGCCCATCGTGCCGCTGGGAACGAACAGGGCGGCAGCATGGCCGAGCAGCTCGGCGCACTCGGTCTCCAGCGCCTTCACCGTCGGGTCCTCCCCGTAGACGTCGTCGCCGACCTCGGCGGCCGCCATGGCGCGCCGCATCTCCTCGGTCGGCCGGGTCACCGTGTCCGAGCGCAGGTCGACGTCGATCGGCCGGCCGGCGGCCGCCCCGAGGCCGAAGTCGCCGCTCAAGCCAACGCCTCCCGCAGGTAGCGGCCGGTGTGCGAGAGCTCGACAGCGGCGACCTCCTCGGGCGTCCCTTCGGCGACCACCCAGCCGCCGTCTTCGCCGCCCTCCGGCCCCAGATCGATGATCCAATCGGCGGTGCGCAGGAACTCCAGATTGTGCTCGATGACCAGCACCGAGGCGCCGGCGTCGATCAGCCGGTTGAGGGCGAACAGGAGCTTGGCGATGTCGTCGAAGTGGAGGCCGGTGGTCGGCTCGTCGAACAGGTACAGCGTCCGGCGGCCGGCGCCCTCGATCAGGTGCGCGGCGAGCTTGACCCGCTGGGCCTCGCCCCCCGAGAGCGTCGTCGACGGCTGGCCGAGCCGCAGATAGCCGAGCCCGACGTCCTCCAGCACCTGCAGCCGCTTGGCCGTGGCCGTGATGTCGGAGAGGAAGCGGCGCGCCTCGCTCGCCGTCATCTCCAGGACCTCGTGGATGTTCTTCCCCTTGTAGGTGATCTCCAGGGTGGCGGCGCGGAAGCGGCGCCCCTCGCACTCCTCGCACGGCAGGCGGACGTCGGGCAGGAACTGCATCTCGACGACCACCTCGCCGCTGCCCTCGCAGGCCTCGCAGCGCCCCCCGACGACGTTGAAAGAGAAGTGGCCCGGCGAGTAGCCGCGGGCCTCGGCCTCGCGGACTCGGGCGAAGGCGGCGCGGATGCCGTCGAACGCCTTGATGTAGGTCACCGGGTTGGAGCGCGAGGAGCGGCCGATCGGCGACTGGTCGACCAGCACCACCTGGTCGAGCCCGTCGCCGCCCTCGATGCGATCGTGCTCGCCGACCCTCTCCTTCCAGGGCCCCAGGCGCTGGCGCAGGCCGCCGAACAGAACGTCGTGCACCAGCGTGCTCTTGCCGGAGCCCGAGACGCCGGTGACGCAGCAGAGGACGCCGAGCGGGATCTCGACGTCGATGTCCTTGAGGTTGTGCTCGCGGGCGCCGACGACCCGCAGCCGGCCTTCGGCGGCCCGCACCGCCGGGGCCTGTGGGACGTGCTTGTCGCCGCGCAGATACTCGGCGGTGAGGCTGGCGTCCGACGCCGCCAGCTCGGCCGCCGGCCCGGCGAACATGACCTCGCCGCCGAGGGTCCCGGCGCCGGGCCCGAGGTCGATCACCCAGTCGGCGACCTCGATCATCTCGCGATCGTGCTCGACGACGACGACGCTGTTGCCGAGGTCCCGAAGCCTGCGGAGGATGCCGATCAGGCGCTCGTTGTCGCGCGGGTGCAGGCCGATGCTCGGCTCGTCGAGGACGTACATGGCGCCGACCAGCGACGAGCCCAGGCAGGTCGCCAGGTTGATCCGCTGCGCCTCGCCCCCCGAGAGCGTCCCGGTGAGGCGGTCGAGGCTCAGATAGCCGACGCCGACCTCGACCAGGTAGGCGAGGCGCGAGCGGATCTCGTGGAGCAGCCGCTCGCCGACCGCCAGGTCGCCCGCCGACAGCGCCAGGTCGCGGAAGACCACCTCGGCCTCGTCGATGCTCAGCGCCGTAACCTCGCCGAGGGTCCGGCCGCCGACCCGCACGCAGCGCGCCTCTTCGCGCAGTCGCATCCCGCCGCACGCCGGACAGGGAACGTAGCCCCGGTAGCGCGCCAGCAGCACCCGCACGTGCAGCCGGTAGTTCTTTCTCTTCAACTTCTCGAAAAAGCCGAGGACCCCCGGAAAACCCGGCCCGCCCTCGTAGATCAGCCGCCGTTGCTCAGCGGTGAGCTGCTGCCAGGGCGCGTCGAGCGGGATCTCCTGCTCCTCGCAGAAGTCCCGCAGCCGCCGCCGCCAGCGGCCGCGGCTGGCCTTGTCCCAGGGCTCGATGGCGCCGTCCTCGAGGCTGCGGGTCTTGTCGGGGACGACCTTGTCGAAGTCGATCTCGATGATGTTGCCGAAGCCCTTGCACTCGGGGCAGGCGCCGTAGGGGTTGTTGAACGAGAAGAGCCGCGGCTCCGGGCGCAGGAAGTCGCGCTCGCAGGCGGCGCAGCGGAAGCGGCGATCGAAGGCCAGCCGGCGGTTTTCGTCCACCCATGCCGCCGCCCTCCCGTCGCCTTCGTTGAAGGCGATCTCCATCGAGTCGACGAGGCGGCCGCGGGCGTCGCCGTCGAGCCGGGCGCGATCGACGATCACCTCGACCGGCCCGCCGGCCAGCTCCTTGCTGATCGCCTGCAGCTGGCGGGCCGACAGCTCGACGACCTCGCCGTCGCGCCACAGCCTCCGGAAGCCTTGCTGAAGCAGGCCGAGCAGCTTCTCGGCCCGCGCCTTGGCGGCCTTGGGCAGCTCGGCAGGGAACGCGATCAGCACCCGCTGGCCGGGCGCTTCGGCGAGCAGCTCGTCGACGGCCGCCCCGGGGCTGTCCGCCTCCACGGTGCGGCCGCACGAGGGACAGGTCGTGATGCCGATGCGGGCGAACAGGAGGCGCAGGTAGTCGTGAAGCTCGGTGGTGGTCGCCACCGTGGATCGCGAGCTGCGCGGCGGCACGCTCTGCTGGATGGCGACCGCCGGACAGACGCCGTCGATGCGGTCGACCGCCGGCTTCTCCATGCGCTCGAGGAACTGGCGCGCGTACGCCGACAGCGACTCGACGTAGCGCCGTTGCCCCTCGGCGTAAAGGGTGTCGAAAGCGAGGCTCGACTTGCCGGATCCCGAGACCCCGGTGATCACCACCAGCCGCCGGCTGGGAATGTCGACGTCGATGCCCTTGAGGTTGTGTACGCGGGCGCCGCGAATCGCGATCGGCTCGCGGGCGGCAGCTACCGCTTCGGAAACGTGATGGTGTGGCATTCGGACCTGGTTTCGGGGTCCGGCAGGCCGCGGAAGAACGCCCTCGGAGCTCCTCGGCGGGATGCCATCGACGCGGCTCGCCGCGCCCGCCCCCGGTTGGCGCCGGCGCCGGTTGCCGAAACGACCATGTTAGAGTCTCTCCTCCCGCCGGACAATCATGCCCGCTGACGACGCTATCCGCCGCCGAACGATCCTCGTGGTTTGCTACGGAAACCTCTGCCGCAGCCCGATGGCGGAGGCGGTGCTGCGCGACCGCCTCGGAGAGCGGGCCTGGAAGGTCGTCTCCGCGGGCACCCACGCCGCCGGCGGCGACCCGCCCACCGAGGGCGCCCGCGAGGCGATCGCCCGCCTCGCCGGCCTCGACATCTCGCAGCAGCGGTCGCGGCCGCTGACCACCAAGCTCATCGAGGCCGCCGATCAGGTCTTCACAATGTCGCGGCGGCAGGCGCTCGAGACCGCGGCGCTCTTCCCCGAGGCCGCCGGGAGGATCCGCCTCCTGGGGGCCTTCGCGCCCTCGCCCCACCTTGCCGATGCGCCCGCCGACCCGTTCGGCGACCCGGCGGACGAGCTGGAGATCGCCGATCCGATGGGCGGCGAGCCCGACGCCTACGAGGACTGCCTCCGCCGGCTGATCGCCGCCAGCGACGCCGCGGCGGCCTGGTTGCTGGCGGGGGCCGCCGACGAGGCACCGGCCGCGAAGGCGGCGGCGGCGTGGGCGAACGATCGACGGTGAGCCGCCGCCCGAATCCCGGAAACACGGCCGGCGTGGCCGTCTCATCGTAGCGAGGACCATGGCGCCGATGAGCGACGAAGAGAGCTACTTCGCCCGCGTCGAGGAGCACTTCGGACAGCGCCGCGGCGGTCCCCTGGTGCTGTCGCCCAGCGACTGGCAGATGCTCGAGGCCTGGCACCGCCGCGGGATTCCCCTGGCTGTCGTGCTGCGAGGCATCAACCAGGCGTTCGATCGCTTTCGTGGCTCGGCGCCGCGGCCCGATCGGATCAACTCATTGCGGTACTGCGAGCAGGAGGTGGAGGCCGCTTGGGAGGAACACCGCGCCGCCCGACCCGGCGCCGCCGGAGACGACGCCCCGGCCGACAGCGGCCTTCCCGGCGCCGCCGCGCACCTGCGCGCCGCCGCCGCCGCCTGCCGTGCCGCCGGCGCTCGCGACCTGCCGGCGGTCGCGCGAGCGGCGCTCGAGGCCGTCGCCGGCGACCTCGAGGAGCTGGCCGCGGCCGCGGCGGCCGGCGGCCTCGACGCTCGCAGCCTCGACCGGCGGGCGCTGGATCTGCAGCAGCGGCTGGCCGGCGAGCTTTCCCGCGCCGGCCACCTGCCGCTGAGCCTCGAGTCCCTCGAGCTCCCCGGATTCAGCCCCTACGAGGTCTGACCCGCACGTCTCATCGCCATTCGTCAGACCCGCAGCAGAGGGGCGATGAGAAGCACAGGCTGCCCCGCGCCGACGCCGGTGCGGGCGCGCCGGCGCCGCCCGGTCCCCTGCCGCTTGCCGCAGTCGCCTGGTGCTCCGGCTGCTGGTGGGGAACCGGAGGCGGCCCTGCCGCTGCGCCGCTCGCGGTCGCGATCCTGTTGCTCGGGCTCACCCCGATCGTCCCCCGCCCGGGGCCACCGCTCGCCGCCTCCCTGGCGATCGCCGCCGCCGGTGTGGCCGCCGGCGCCGTCGCCGCGCGCCCACCCGAGGCGGTCCGCCTGGTCGATCACCGGCGTGGGCTCGCCGGCCCCTGGAGGGTGAAGGGGTACCTGCTGACCGATCCGCAGAGCATGGCGCCGAACGCCGGGCTCGACCTCGCCGTCGAGGCGATCTGGGTCGACGGCGGCTGGCGGCGCTGGCCGCTGCGCGTCCGAACCGCCGTGTACGAGCCGGCCGTTTCCGGCCTCTGGTCGGCCGGCGACGGCTTCGAGACCTTCCTGACGCTGCGCGCCGACCGGCCGCCGCGCAACCCGGGAGTGCCGCCGCGGGCGGAGCTGCGGGCCTCGGGAGTCGATCTGCGCAGCTCCCTGAAGAGCTTCCGGCAGCTCCGCCGGCGGCCCTCGGAGTCCGCCGGCGGCCTGCGCGCGCTGCTCGCGCCGGCTCGCGACGCGATCCGCCGGGACTCGGTCTCGCTCTTCGCCGGCGAGGGGCCTTACGTGCGCGCCCTGATCCTCGGTGAGCGCGGCGACATCCCGGCGCCGGTCATGGAGCGCTTCGCGCGCACCGGGCTCGTCCATCTGCTGGCGATCTCCGGGCTGCACGTCGGCCTGGTGGTCGGGATCGCCTTCCTGGCGCTGGGTGCCGCTGGCCTGCCCCGCCCCCACGCGGCCGCCGTGTGCGTGGCCGCCCTGCCGCTGCTCAACGCGCTGGTCGTCCCGCGGCCGGCGGTGCAGCGCGCCTCGCTGATGGCGGCCGCGGTGCTCGCCGGGATCGTCTCGGGCCGCCGGACGGCGCCGCTCAACGGGCTGGCGATCGCGTCGATCGTCCTGGCGATGGCCGATCCCTGGACGACGCGCGACCTCGGCTTCCAGCTCAGCACGGCGGCGACCGCGGCGATCCTGCTGGCGGCGGTGCCCGGCGCGCCAAGCCCCGCCGAGGACGCCGGCGGCCGCGACCCCGCCCGGGCGCGTGGAGCCCGCCGCCTGCTGCGCGCGGTCGCCGGCCGCGCCGGCGACGGCCTGGGGATCTCCTGCGCGGCGCAGTTGGGGGTGACGCCGATCCTGGCGACCGCGACCCTCCGCCTCCCCTGGACGGCGGCCGCTCTCAACATCGTCGCCGTGCCGTTGCTGGGCACGGTGCTGGCGCTGGTCCTGGTGACGCTCGCGGCCGCCGCCCTCGGGCCAGCGGAGCTGGCGCGCTGGCCGGCAGCCGCCGCCATCGGGGGGCTGCAGGGCCTGCGCTCCCTGGCGGCGCTCGCCGACCGGCCGGGGGCGGCGCTCGCCGTTTCGGCGGCAGCCCTGCCGCTGCTGGTCGCCGCCGGCGCCGCCGGCATCGGCCTGGCCGCCGTCGCTCGCTTTGGCTTCCGGTCACCCGTGCGCGGCGCGCCGCGCCGTAGCGCGCCGATCGCCGCCTGCGGCCTGCTGCTGGCATTTGCCGGCCTGCTCGGCGGCCCTCGCCACGACACGGCCGCGGCGCCAGTCCCGCCGCTGCGGCTCACCGCCTTCGACATCGGCCAGGGCGACTCTCTTCTCGTCGAGACGCCGGGGCGGGAGACGGTGCTGGTCGATACCGGTGGCAGCCCGTTGAGCAGCTTCGATCCCGGGGCGACGATCCTCGCCCCGGCGCTGCGAGCCCGCGGCGTCCGGGCGCTCGACGTGACGATCAGCCACTTCGACGCCGACCACGCCGGCGGGCTGGCGGGGCTGTCGCGCGAGCTCCCGGTCGACGAGATCTGGATGGCCTCGCCGCCGCCGCCGAGCCACCCGGGGCTCGACGCCTCCCACGCGACCCGGGTCGCCCTCACCGCCGGTCATCAGCGCCGCGCCGGCCCCTGCCTCTGGAAGGTCCTGCACCCGCCGGCGGTTTGGAGCGCCGCCGGCGCCGCCGGCGCCAACGACCTGTCGCTCGTGCTGCTGCTGCGCTGCGGGCGGCGGGCGCTGCTGCTGACCGGCGACTCGGAGGCGGCGGCGGAGCGCGCCTGGGCTCGCCCCGGCTTGATGCCGGGGGCCGGCGTGTTGAAGGTCCCCCACCACGGCAGCCGCACCTCCAGCGGCCCGCCGCTGCTGGAGGCGGTCGGCTCCCGTCATGCCCTGATCTCGGTGGGCTGGGAGAATCGCTTCGGTCATCCCCACGAAGAGGTGCTCGAAAGCTACCGGCGGCGGCAGATCGCCGTCTATCGCACCGACCGCGACGGGGCGGTGTCCTTCGAGCTCGGCTCGCGAATCAGGGTGGGCGGCGAGCGCTGGACGGCCGGGCGCGGGCGCTATTCGGTCGGCGGCTGGCTCCCCTGAAAAGCGGTGCGCCCGGGGTCGAAGCAGGCGCGGCAACGGGCCTCGTAGACGTTCTCGGCGCCGACCACGACGCGCTCGTCGCTGGGGATCAGCCGCTGCGATCGGTTCGCCGGCGCTCCGCAAAGCACGCAGATCGCCAGCGTCTTGGTGATGTACTCGGCGAGCGCGAGAAGCTGGGGGATGGGCTCGAACGGCCGGCCGAGGTAATCCTGATCGAGCCCGGCCACGATCACCCGCCTGCCCTCCGCCGCCAGCCGCTCGCAGACCTCGACCAGCCCGTCGTCGTAGAACTGCGCCTCGTCGACGCCGACCACCTGGGTGCCGGGCTCGACCGCGGCGTAGAGCTCGGCGGAGCTGGTCACCCTCTGGCTCGGCAGCCGCTGCTGATTGTGGGAGACGATGTGCTGCTCGTCGTAGCGATCGTCGAAGCCCGGGTTGAACACCTGGACCTTCTGGCGGCCGATCTCGGCGCGCCGCAACCTGCGGATGAGCTCCTCGCTCTTGCCCGAGAACATGCTGCCGCAGATCACCTCGATCCAGCCCCGGCCGGTGATGGTCGCTCCCGGGGCGGCGCCGAGCGGCGTGTCGTTCGGCTTCTCGGCGGCCGCACCGGGCATCGTGGCGGCGTCTTCCCGAAGCGGATCGCTCACCTGCGGCCCCTCCCCTTCCCGCCGCCCGCGCGCCGGGCGGCCGTCTCGATTTCCTGAGCGGACAGGTCGGGCCGGCTTCCCGCCGCCCGCGCGCCGGGCGGCCGCGGCAAGGCGCCGATGCTATACTCGCCGCCCATCCCGCCCATTTTTTTACACTAGTCCGTCCTCTTGGACACCGCCACTTCTCCCGATCAACGGGACACCGCCATCCCCTGGCATCAGGTCATCGACCGCATCGACCGGGTGCGGCGCAGCCTGGTGTGGGTGGTCCTCGTTCTGCTCGGCGGCACCGCGCTGTCGTGGAATGTCGCCGACCGGGCCTTCGCGGTCCTCGCCAGGCCCCTGACCAGCGCTCTGCTCGCCGCCGAACGCGACCCACGGCTGATCTTCACCAGCCTCACCGAGCCCTTCGTCATCTACTTCAGCATTTCCTTGCTCGGCGGCTTCACGCTCGCCCTGCCCCTGCTGATGGGACTGGTATGGCGCTTCATCACCCCGATCAGCGGCGGCGCGGGCCTGATCAAGGCCCTCGGCTTCGCGGGCGCCTCGACGATCCTGTTCCTGCTCGGCCTCGCCTTCGGCTATCTGGTGCTGCTGCCGTTCGTCGTCAACTACCTGCTCGGCGTCGCGGTCCAGTTCGAGTACGCGCTGACGATCCGCGAGTACCTGAAGTTCACCCTCCGCTTGTTGCTGGCGATGGGGATCGCGGCGCAGCTGCCGTTGATCAGCTTCACGCTCGCCCGGCTCGGCCTGGTCACCGCCCACCAACTGTTGCGCTGGCTGCCCTACTCGGTGCTGGCGGCCTTCATCCTCGCCGCCCTCATCACGCCGCCGGACGGCGTCAGCCAGGTGCTGGTGGCCGTGCCGATGCTCATCCTCTACCTGATCGGCGTCGCGGTGGCGGCGCTCGCCGGGCGCCGCGGCTAGCTCAACGGGTCGCGACGCGAGCGGGCGCAGCCAGACCCATCACACTTCCCCCACGGCCTGTTAGCGCGGCTCGTCGCGCTTGACCTCCTCCCAGAGCGCGTCCATCGCCTCGAGGTCGCCGGCCTCGCCCGCGGTGATCCGCGGTTCGATGGCGCGGAAACGGCGCTCGAACTTCTCGCTGGCGCGACGCAAGGCGACCTCGGGGGACAGCCCCAGGTGGCGGGCGAGGTTGGCGGTGGCGAACAGCAGGTCGCCGATCTCCGCCTCGATCTCCGGCGAGCGGGCCGCCGCGCCGCCGCCGCCGGCCATCGCCGCTTCGACCTCGGCGAGCTCCTCGCGAACCTTCTCGATGACGGCCCCCGCGTCGGGCCAGTCGAAGCCGGTCTGGGCCGCCCGCCGGCCGAGCTTTTCGGCGCGCGCCAGGGCCGGGAAAACGGCCGGGACGTCGTCGAGGACCGAGCCCCCGCCGCGCTCCTCACGCTTGATGATCTCCCAGCGCTGCAACACCTCGGCGGCGCCGGCGACCTGCTGATCGCCGAAGACATGGGGGTGGCGGCGGACCAGCTTGTCGGCGATCGCCTCGATCACCGTGACGACGTCGAAGCGGCCCTCCTCGGCGGCCATCTGGGCCAGGAAGACGACCTGCAAGAGGAGGTCGCCGAGCTCCGCCGGCAGGCCCTCGAGGTCGTCGTCGTCGATCGCCTGCACGACCTCGTAGGCTTCCTCGAGCACGTAGCGGCGCAGCGAGCGGAGGTCCTGCTCGCGGTCCCAGGGGCATCCATCGGGGCCGCGCAAGCGGGCCATGATCGCGACCAGGCGGGCGAACGCGGCGCCGGCTTCGGGGTGCTCGGACACGGTTCCTCGGCGGTTGGAAGTTCCAATCGTAGAAGGCGGGAGGGGCATCGGGGCGAGCATCTTAGCAGGCCAAGCCCGTGGTCACGGCGGCGGGCTGGCCGGCGAGCCGGCATTTGCCAGCCGCGAAAGCCGATTGCTACACTGCCCCGACATGGACGACGAACGCCTCTTCGATTCCGACTCCGAAGACGACGGTGAGCGACCGCGTATCAAGGTCACCGACCGCCGCCAGTTCGATCGCGAGGGAAAGCCCAAGTCCGCGGCCCGGGAGGAGCCGACCGTGACGGCGGAGGCCGAGGTCGAAGGCCGCGGCGCGAAATCAGAAGAAACCGCCGGCCCGACCGTCTCCCCCGCGGCCGATGCCGAGGCGTCTGCTCCACCGGAGGGCGATGCCGGCGCCACCCGCGACGCGGCGGGCGGAGAGCCCCCCGGCACGGCGGCCGATCAGGGCTCCCCCCGTATCTCCGCGCCGATACCCAGCCTCGCCGACCTGCCGCGGGATTTCTCCGCCTTCGTCGAAGGGATGTACCTCGAGGCGATGCTCTACCTCGGGGCCATCGCCGACCCCCGCACCGGCGAGACGATCGACGACCCCGAGCTCGCCAAGTACAAGATCGACCTGCTGGGGATGCTGCAGGACAAGACGGAGGGCAACCTCGACGTCGAGGAGAAGCAGCAGCTCGAGGAGGCCCTCTATCAGCTGCGGATGATCTACCTGCAGAAGAGCCAGGCGATGCGGTTGTAGTTGACATCAGGGCACTCATATTTTATCCTGATAGTCAGCTAAATGCTGTCCGTGCAACATCGCTGGCTCCGAGCGAGCCGGTCCCCCACGAACTGAGCGAAAGTACGGTCGAGAGCCTGTTTTTCAGGGCATTCCGGCCCTTCCGGTGCCCGCGCCAGGCACCGCGGCCGCCGACGACCCCGGAGGAACGCAGATGTCCAAGATCATCGGTATCGACCTCGGCACGACCAATTCGGTGGTCGCCGTGATGGAAGGCGGCGAGCCGGTCGTCATTCCCAACGCCGAGGGTAACCGCACGACACCGTCCGTCGTCGCCTTCACCGAGAAGAACGAGCGTCTGGTGGGCCAGGTCGCCAAGCGCCAGGCGATCACCAATCCCGAGAACACCGTCTTCTCGATCAAGCGCTTCATGGGCCGCCGCTACAGCGAGGTCGATGAAGAGATGAAGATGGTCCCCTACGAGGTTGTCGAGGAGGGCAACGACGTCCGCGTCGTGGCGCGCGGCAAGAAGTACCCGCCGCCGGAGATCTCGGCGATGATCCTGCAGAAGCTCAAGCAGGCAGCCGAGGATTACCTGGGGACGAAGGTCGAGCGCGCCGTGATCACGGTGCCCGCATACTTCAACGACAGCCAGCGACAGGCGACCAAGGACGCGGGCAAGATCGCCGGGCTGAAGGTCGAGCGGATCATCAACGAGCCGACGGCCGCGGCGCTCGCCTACGGCCTCGACAAGCAGGCCGACGAGAAGATCGCCGTCTACGACTTCGGCGGCGGCACCTTCGACATCTCGATCCTCGAGGTCGGCGACGGCGTCGTCGAGGTGAAGGCGACCAACGGGGACACCCACCTTGGGGGCGACAACCTCGACCAGCGCATCATCGAGTGGATCGTCGACGAGTTCCGCAAGGACCAGGGCGTCGACCTGTCCACCGACCGCATGGCACTGCAGCGGCTCAAGGAGGCGGCGGAAAAGGCGAAGATCGAGCTCTCCAGCGTTTCCGAGACCGAGATCAACCTTCCCTTCATCACCGCCGACCAGTCGGGTCCCAAGCACCTGTCGCTGAAGCTGTCGCGATCCAAGTTCGAGCAGCTGGTCGAGAAGCTGCTCGAGCGCACCATCGAGCCCTGCAAGCAGGCGCTCAAGGACGCCAACATGAAGCCCGGCGAGATCGACGAGGTGGTCCTCGTCGGCGGCTCCACCCGCATGCCCAAGGTGCAGGAGCTGGTCACTGAGCTGTTCGGCAAGGAGCCCCACAAAGGCGTGAACCCTGACGAGGTCGTCGCCGTCGGCGCCGCGATCCAGGCCGGCGTGCTCGCCGGCGAGGTCGAGAACGTGCTGCTGCTCGACGTCACTCCCCTGTCGCTCGGAATCGAGACCCTGGGCGGCGTCACCACGGTCCTGATCCCGCGCAACACGACGATCCCGACCCGCAAGAGCGAGGTCTTCAGCACCGCGGCCGACAACCAGACCAGCGTCGAGATCCACGTGCTGCAAGGCGAGCGCGAGATGGCGGCCGACAACCGGACGCTCGGCAAGTTCCATCTCGTCGGCATCCCGGCGGCGCCGCGCGGCGTGCCGCAGATCGAGGTGACCTTCGACATCGACGCCAACGGGATCCTCAATGTCTCCGCCAAGGATCTCGGCACCGGCAAGGAGCAGAAGATCACCGTCACCTCCTCGAGCGGCCTGTCGCCCAAGGACATCGACAAGATGGTCTCCGACGCGACCACCCACGCCGGCGAGGATCGCCAACGGCGCCAGCGCATCGACGCCCGCAACCAGCTCGATTCGATCGTCTACCAGACCGACAAGGTGCTCAACGAGAACCGTGACAACCTGGAAGCCGAGGTGGCCGGCAAGATCGAGGCCGCCCTGCGGGACGCCAAGGCTACCCTCGAAGACAGCGAGGCCAGCGCCGAGCGCCTGAAGTCGGCCCTCGATACCCTGCAGTCCGCCTCGCATGCGATGGCGGAGGCGATGTACCGCTCCGCCGCGAGCGGCTCTTCGGCGGGCGGCGGCGGCGCCCACACCGGTCCCACCGCCGAAGAAGAGGAGGACGTCATCGAGGCCGAGGTCGTCGAGGACGACGGCGACAACTAAACGATCAGACGGCTGCCCGGGCGACGCTGCGATCCGCCCGGGCAGCCGCACCCGGCAAGACGACCATGTTGTCGAGAGACCACTACGCAATCCTGGGAGTGCCTCCGGACGCCGACGAGGCGGCGATCGAGGCCGCCTTCCGGCGGTTGAGCCGCCGCTACCATCCGGATCTGAACCCGGGCGACGCGCAAGCGCGGGAAGCTTTCGAGCGAATCCGCCTGGCGTACACCATCTTGAGCGACAGCGAGGAGCGCACCCGCTACGATCGCGACGGCGCCCCCGCCGCGGACGCCCTGGAGCCGGCCTTCACCCGCATCCGACCCGACGGTGGCGGCGCCGACTCGTACCACGACCTGTTTCGCGCCCTCTGCGAGCACGCCAAGCGGGCTCGGCCGCGGCGCGGCGACGACATCCACGCGACCCTGACGATCCGCCTGGCCGACGCCGAGCGCGGCCGCCGGACGACCGCCGAGGTCCGCCGGCTCGTCCGCTGCTGGAACTGCAACGGCCGTGGTCGGATCGAGAGCGGTCGCGCCGAGCCCTGCAGCACCTGCCGGGGGTCCGGCAAGGAAACCTTCGGCCACGGAGCGCTCAGCGTTGCGGTTGCCTGCGCCGATTGCGGCGGCGAAGGGCTGCACGCCGGCGCCCGCTGCACGGCGTGCCACGGCTCCGGCCTCACCGGCATTCGCGAGACGATTGCCGTGCAGGTTCCGGCCGGCGTCACCGATGGCCAGCTGCTTCGGATACCCGGCGGCGGGCACCAGGGGGCGCGCGGCGGCCCTCCGGGCGACCTGCTGGTCACCTGCCGGGTTCAGGCCGATCCGCGCTTCGAGCGCCGCGGCCCCCATTTGCTG
Organism: Acidobacteriota bacterium; assembly: GCA_036398215.1. Classification (GTDB taxonomy): domain Bacteria; phylum Acidobacteriota; class UBA890; order UBA890; family UBA890; genus DASWHK01. The sequence continues at coordinate 14,499 of DASWHK010000229.1, forward strand.
ACCGCGGTCCCCGTATCGGTCAGCGAGGCGCTCCTGGGAACCCGCGTCGAGATGCCGACGATCGACGGCGGGGTCGCCCTGCTGCGTGTCCCGCCCGGCTCCCGCAATGGCCAACAATTGCGACTGCGGGGACAGGGTCTGGCGATGACCGATGGCCGGCGCGGCGACCTGATCGCCGTCCTCGAGCTGTGGGTCCCCGATGCCCTCGACGAGGACGCCAAGGCGCTGATTCGCGAGTTCGGCGAGCGCACCGGCAAGCCCCACCGCTCGCCACCACGGCGTGCTACGGTCCGGCGATGAGCAACGGAAAGAAGGAGCGGCGTGGCACCTACATGATCAGCGCCGTGGCCGAGCTCTTCGACATCCACCCGCAGACCCTGCGCCTCTATGAGCGCGAGGGGCTTCTGCGCCCGGACCGTTCCGAGGGCAACACCAGGCTCTACACCTCCGAAGACCTCGAGCGCCTCGAGCTGATCCTGACGCTGACCCGCGAGCTCGGCGTCAATCTCGCCGGCGTCGAGGTCATCTTGAACATGCGGGAGAACATGGAGAAGCTCCAGCACGAGGTGACCTCGTTGATGTCCTACGTCCGCGACGAGCTGCTCAAGAACGAGGGCCACCTGCGGGGCCGTTTCGAGCAAGCCCTGGTGCGCGTCGAGCGCGGGGCGCTGGTGCTGCGCCGCCAGGGCAAGCCCGTCGCCACAACCGCCGGCGAGGGCGGCGACGACGACGCGCCACGCCCCGGCCGCCGCGGCAAGGGCTGAGCGTGCCGGTGACCCCCACGCCATCACCGTCGCCGTCCGAGCCCTGCGAGCACTGCGGCGGCACCGGCTGGGCCCGCGTCGACGACTCTCCGGAGGCCCCGGTGCGCCGCTGCGCGTGCTTTTTCGAGGCAGACGCCAAGCGTCGCCTCGACGCGGCGCGGATTCCTCCTCGCTACCGAGACAAGACGCTCGGCAACTTCGACATCCTGCCGAAGATGCACGATTCCATCGGCGCCGCTCAGCTGGTCGCCGAGAAGTTCGTCGCCGCTTTCCCGAGCGTCGGCGGCGGCCTCCTGTTCTGCGGCCCACCGGGGGTCGGCAAGACGCATCTCGCCGTCGCGATCTTGAGCGGGCTGATACGACGGGACCGTATCAACGGCCTCTTCGTCGACTACGGCGAGCTGCTCCGCTCGATCCAGGAGTCCTACAACCCGGTCTCGGAGACCTCGGAGATGCAGATCCTCCGGCCGGTCCTGGGCGCCGACCTGCTGGTGCTCGACGAGCTGGGAAAGCGCCGGCCGACCGATTGGGTGCAGGAGACGGTCACGCAGCTGCTCAACCATCGATACCAGCAGCGGCGGATCACCGTGATCACCACGAACTTCCCCGACGACAAGAGCAAGCCCGAGGACTTGACCCTCGCCGATCGGATCGGCCCATACGCCCGCAGTCGTTTGTACGAGATGTGCCGGAGCGTCCCGATGCACGGCGACGACTTTCGCATCCACCTCAGCGAATCGACGCGCCCCATCTCGTCTCGCGCCCGCTAATCGCGCGCGCGCAGTAGGTGCCTGTTGGGGAATGCGGGCTAGCTCAGGTCGCCGAGCCGGTGCTGGAGAAGGGCCACGGCGACGACGCTGGCGGTATCCGCTCGCAGGATCCGGGGACCCAGGCCGATCGGCAACGCCCCGCGCCCCGCGGCGGTGGCCAGCTCGGCGTCGCTCCAACCACCTTCCGGCCCGACCATCAGCGTCACCGCGGCGGCACCAGCGGCACCTGCGGCGGAGCCGGTGGCGGCGATCGTCGTCCGGTCGGCCGCCGCCGCCGCTGGCTCGGCCGGCTCCGGCGTGGCGATGAAGAGGGGCCGTGGCAGCCCTTCCCAGTCGAGGTCGTCATAGCCACACGGCGCGTCGATCTCCGGGACCCGCGCCCTGCCGCACTGTTCGGCCGCCGCGTCGGCGATCCGCCGCCAGCGGTCGGTCCGCCGTTGCAACGCGGCGACGCCGAGCCGCCCCCCCTGGCTACGCTCGGCGATGACCGGGACGATCCGCGAGACTCCCAGCTCGGTGATCTGGCGGACGATCGTGTCCATGCGCGCCTGCCGGACCGGCAACGCCTGGACCAACCAGCAGCGAAGCGGCGATTCCGTTCTTGCTGCGGCCCCCGCGCCGAGAATGCGGGCGCGGCCCGCGTGATCGGCGAGCTCGACAACCTCGGCCTCGACCTCACGGCCTTCGCCGTCGAACAAGCGGACGCGATCGCCGGGCGCGGCGCGCAGGACGCGCAAGTGGCGGACGACGGCGGCGCCCAGCTCCACGACGCCGGCCGCGCCGGCTTCCAGGTTGGCGACGCGAAAGCGACGCCGCGCGGGTCGGGAATCTTCCATGCGGCGCCCCGGCGGGCGGTCAGCCCACCAGGTTGCGGAGACGTTCCCACCAGGACTCGCCCTTGACCTCCGGCCCCGGCTCGAGCGTGACCTCGCCGAGCTGCTCGATGAGAGCGCGCTGCTCCGGGCTCAACCGCGACGGGGTCACGACCTGAACGGCGACCCGCAGGCTGCCGCGGCGACCGCCGTTCAGCGCCGGCATGCCGCGGCCCTTGACCTCGAAGACGTCGCCTCCCTGGGTGCCTGCCGGCAGCTCCAGGCTCGCCGGCTCGCCATCCAGGGTCGGCACCTCGACGGTGCCGCCGAGGGCCGCCTTGGGAAACGAGACCGCCACCCGCGTGAAGATCTCCTTGCCGCGGCGTACGAAGTCGGGGTGCTCGCGGACGCCGATGACAACCTCGAGGTCCCCCGCCGGAGCCCCCCTCAACCCCGCCGATCCCTGGCCGCGAAGCACCAGGCGCGAGCCGCTCTCGACACCGGCCGGAACCCGCACGTCGACGTTCTCCTTCGCCGTCACCCGACCTTCGCCGCCGCACTCCGGGCACGGATCGGCGACGACCTGTCCGGTCCCGGCGCAAGCACCGCAGGGGCGCGCCAGCGTCAAGAATCCGTGGCGCTGCTGGATCGCCCCGCTGCCACCGCAGCGCGTGCAAGCCAGCGGACCGGCACCACTGGAAGATCCGCTGCCCTCGCAGGTGGCGCACACGACGTGACGGCGGATCTTGATCCGCGGCTCGCTACCGACCATCGCCTCCTGCAGGTCGACGGGGAGCTCGACCCGCAGGTGCGGGCCTCTGCCCGAGCCCGGTCGCGAGCGTCCCCTGCCGCCGAAGACGCTGCCGAAGCCGAAGAAATCGCCCAGGATGTCGGAGAAGTCGGCGAAGACATCGGCGTCGAAGGGTTGCCTGCCGTGCAGCCCGGCCTCACCATAGCGGTCATAGATTGCCCGCTTCTGGTCGTCGGCGAGCGCCGCGTACGCTTCGGCGGCGGCCTTGAAGAGCTCCTCGGACTCCTGGTCGCCCGGGTTGCGATCGGGGTGATACTTGAGCGCCGCCTTGCGATAGGCGCGCTTGATCTCTTCCTTCGGAGCGTCGCGACCGACGCCGAGCACCGCGTAGAAGTCGCGCTCAGCCATCGTCACCCTCTCGCACCGCCGCTTCGTCCCCCGCCCCCTCATCGCCAACCGCGCCACCCTCCCCGCGATCGCTCCCGTACGAGACGACCACGGTGGCGGGACGCACCAGCCGACCCTTCAAACGATAGCCCGGCTGGTAGACCTCGAGGATATGCCCCTCGGGGACCTCGCCAGAGGGCTGCCGCGCGACGGCCTCGTGCAGTCGCGGATCGAAGGCCTCGCCGGTGGGGTCGAAGCGCTCGACGCCGAGCCTGTCGAGCGCCGCCCGGACGCCGCGCAGGATCAACTGCATGCCGTCGTGCAAGGTGCGGATATCACCGGGCGGGACGCCGACCGCTCGCTCGAAGTCGTCGATGACCGGCAGCAACTCCTCGAGCAGCTCCGTCTGCGCGACGGTCATGATCTCCGCCCGCTCCTTTGCCACCCGTCGCCGGAAATTGATGAGCTCGGCCTGGCGGCGCAGAAGCTGGTCCTGCAGCCGTTCGATCTCCGCCCGGGCCATCTCGTAACGGGCCTCGAGCTCCTCGCGCGTCAGGTCGTGGGCCGCGGCGTCGTCGTTCACGACGGCGCCGGGTTGCTCGACGTCGACATCCTGCTCGCGCTCCGTCTCGTCTCTCATTCGTTCACTCTTTACGGGTTGCGGGTGGTCTCATACCCGCCGTGCCGATCAAGCGCACAATCGGGTGACGATGTCGCTCGTCACCCGCGCCATCGTCTCGACCATCGGAATCGTCCGCTGATACTCCATTCGCGCCGGGCCGAAAACGCCGAGCACGCCGAGGGGCCGGCTCCCCGACCGGTATCCCGCGGCCACCAGCGCGCAGCCGCCGAGCGACTCCGGCAGGCGGTCGCGGCCGATCAGAACCTGCGGCCCCGGGCGCATGCCGCACTGGGTCAGCAAGCGCCCCAGCTGGCGGCGCTCCTCGAAGGTGGCAAGGATCGCCGGCAGCGATGCGCGCTCGGCGAGCTCCGGGCTGTCGAGCAGGCGGAAGGTGCCCTCGACGAGGACGGTGGACTCGTCGATGGTCTCGCCCAGCGACCGCTGCATCAGGCGAAAGGCCAGCAGCTCCAGGCGCGACGCCGGCGGAGCGCCGCCGGCGATGAACTCGCGCAGCTGCCGCAGCGTCCGGCCCTCGGAGAGGCGCATCAGAAACGAAGCGGCGGCCTCCAGATCGCCGTCCGGAGCCTCTTCGTCGAAGGCGATGGTGCGCGTGTGCACCATGCCGCCGCTGGTGACGAAGACCACCGAGACGTGCTCGCGGCCCTGGCGCACCAGGTCGACGTGCAAAATGCTGGTCTCCGCCGGCGACGGCGCCAGCACCAGCCCCACCTGGCGGGTCATCTCCGAGAGCACCGAGCAGGCCCGCTGCAGGAGGGCTTCCAGCTCCGGCTGGGCGGCGTCGAGGCGCTCGCGGATGCGGTCCTCGTCGATCCGCTGCAGCGGCCCGTGCTCCATGAGATGGTGGACGTAGGCGACGTAGCCGCGGGCGGTCGGCCTCCGTCCCGCGGAGGTGTGCGGCTGCGCCAGATAGCCGAGCCTCTCGAGGTCCGCCATCACGTTGCGGACAGTCGCCGAGCTGACCGCCTCGGGGAGATCGCCGGCAACCGTTGCCGATCCAACCGGCTGCCCCGCGACGATGAAACGGCGCACCACCGCCTCGAGGACGGCGGCGTGGCGCGGACTCAGGTCGGTGGTCATGGCGAGGTCTCTGGTGGTTAGCACTCTCCCCTCAAGAGTGCTAACAGGCATGGAACAA
>DASWHK010000230.1:0-4173 GCA_036398215.1 Acidobacteriota bacterium
GCGGGCGCCCTTGATCGACGAGCTGATGTCGAGGCAGCCGGCGAGCACCATCGGCTGGTTGGCGACGATGCCGACGGTGCGGCCCTCCATGCGGGCGAAGCCGATGACGATGTTGGCGGCGTAGGCCGGCTGCAGCTCGAAAAAGTCGCCGTCGTCGACCACCTTCTCGATCAGCTCCTTGATGTCGTAGGGCTTCGTCGGGTCGGCCGGCACCAGGGTGTCGAGCGACATCTCGTCGCGCCCGGCCGGGTCGCGGCTCGGCCGGCCCGGCGGCCCCTCGCGGCTCGAGGCGGGCAGGAAGTCGACGAAGCGGCGCAGCTCGCGCAAGGCCTCGACGTCGTTCTCGAACGCGAGGTCGGCGACGCCCGACTTGGTGGAATGGGTGACGGCACCGCCCAGCTGCTCGTGGGTGACCGCCTCGTGGGTCACCGTCTTCACCACGTCCGGGCCGGTCACGAACATGTAGGAGCTGTCCTTCACCATGAAGATGAAGTCGGTCATCGCCGGCGAATAGACCGCGCCGCCCGCGCAGGGTCCCATGATGAGCGAGATCTGCGGTACCACGCCCGAGGCGATCACGTTGCGCTGGAACACCTCGGCGTAGCCGGCGAGCGAGGCCACGCCCTCCTGGATGCGCGCGCCGCCGGAATCGTTGAGGCCGATGAGGGGCGCGCCCACCTGCAGGGCCTTGTCCATCACCTTGCAGATCTTCTCGGCGTGGGGCTCGGACAGCGCCCCGCCGAACACGGTGAAGTCCTGGCTGAACACGAACACCAGGCGGCCGTTGATGGTGCCGTAGCCGATCACCACGCCGTCCCCCGGCACCTTGTTCTCGCTCATGCCGAAGTCGCTGCAGCGGTGCTCGACGAACATGTCCCACTCCTCGAAGGAGCCTTCGTCGAGCAGGACCTCGAGCCGCTCGCGCGCCGACAGCTTGCCCTTCTTGTGCTGCGCCTCGATCCGGCGCGCACCGCCGCCGGCGCGTGCCCGCGCCCGCTTTTCCTCGAGCTGACGGATGATCTCCTGCATGGCAGTCCCCTTCCGACGCGCGGGCCCACTCCCTGCCCCGCCGCTGATAGCACGCGGGGCCGCGCCGCTCAATCCGACACCAGCTGGAACAGGCGCCCGGCCGCGGCAAGATCCGCCAGGACCGCCGCCCGGCGGCGCGTCGCCTCCGGGTCCTCGCCCCACAGCTCGATCTGGAAGCTCGCGTCGAGTTCCGCGGCCGCGAAGGCGGTATCGGGGCGGAGCCGTCCGCGATGGAGCGCCAGCGCGACGATCAGCGAGCCCGCCGCCCGGGTCGCGCAGTCCAGCGCGGCGAGCGACAGGTCGTCGAGCGCCTCGACGGCGCGCCGCAGGGCCGCCAGTGCGTCGTCCGGCTGCGGCTCGTGGCGGATGTCGCAGGTCACCCTGAGCGGCGCGGCGAGATCGCGGGCCGCCCAGTCGAGCAGCGGTTGCCAGACCTCGGCCTGGCGGGCGACCAGCGCCTCGGGATGTTCCGCGCGGTAACACAGGAGGTCGCTCTCCGCATAGCCGAGAAGCTCGGCGATCACCGTGGCGCGGTTGGGCGCGACCTGGTCGGAGGCGGTGCAGGCGAGGGTCATGAGCGGCATGCCGGCGGGCTCGATGCGCTCGCCCTGGGCCGCCCACTCCGCGGCCACGGCCTCGGCGAGCCCGGCGCAGGGCAGGACGAGGCGCGCCTTCGCCGGAGTGCGGATCTCGCGGCCGTCGAGCCGGACGGCGTAGCCGTCCGCGACCGCGGCGACGCCGACCCCCTTGTAGAAGCGTTTCAGAGGCGCTGTGACCGTCATCGCGCCCAGGTGTTCAGTTGCCGAACAGGTTCTTGAGCCCCTCGCCGACCCCTTTCAGGGTCTCGCCGACGCCTTCGCCGAGGTCCTGCAGGGCCTTGCCGGGATCCTCGGTGACCGTCTCGATGGTCGACTTCTTGGCCGGCGCCTGGCCGCTCGCGACCGCCTCCAGCGCCGCCACGCAGGGGTTCTCCCCGCTCGAGACCGACTTCTCGGCGATCAGGCTGCCGATCGCCAGCGGCGGCGCGACGAACATGCCGACCACCTTGGCGGCCCCGAGGGCGGTGCCCACCGGGTCCGGGGTGAAGGTCGGCGACTTCAGCGTCCCGCCGATGTTGAACGGCACCGCGAGGCTGGCGATGCTGGGCTCGCGGGTGGCGGTGTCCATCTGGAGCTTGAGCTTCTCGGTCTTGAGGTCGATCGTCCCGCCGCCGGTCACGGTGAAGGCCTCGGAATCGAAGATCATGGCGACGCTGGTGGCGAGCCCGTTCTCGATGTTGAAGCGGTTGACGATGCAGTTGAGCTTGGCGTTCTCGTCGCCGCCCATCAGCGGGCCGAGGATGTTGCTGAGGCCGACGCCGACGACTTTCAGCAGCTTGTTGCTGATCACGCCCTCGCCGGAGACGATCTCGGTCTTGCCGTTGAGCCCGGCGGCAATGGCGCGCGGGGAAGCGCCGGCGCCGCGCAGATCGACGTTGAGATCGAGGGTGCCTTGCACGCCGTCTTCGATCTTCATGTCCTTCAGCAGCTGGCCGTAGTCGATCCCGCTGCCCTTCACCGTGGCCGCCAGGCTGGGCGTTTTCTTGGCGCCGTCGAGATCGACGTTCGCCTGGAGGCTCCCGCCGGCGAGGCGGGTGGTGAGCGGCGCCATCTGGAGGCGCCCGCCGGCCAGCTTCAGCGTCAGGTCGAGGTCCTGCAGCGCAAGCTTGTCCTGCAGACGCAGGGTGGCGACGTTGAGCTTGAGGTCGGCGTCGACGGCCTTGAGCCCGTCGGTCGGCAGAGGATCCTCGGGGATGACGTAGGGGCTCGCGGTCGCGGCCGCCGAGGTCGGCTCGGCCGCCGCCCCGCCCGGCGGGGCGAAGTCGGCCAGGTCCAGCAGCTGGGACGAGAGCGCGCCGGAGACCGCGGGACGCGCCCCGCCGAGGGAGAGCGTCGCCTGACCGGCCAGGTCGCTGCCGCCGACCTTGGCGGCGAGCTCGGTCAGCGAGACGGAATCGCCGTCCGTCTTCACCCGGGCGGAGACGTCATAGGGCCCGAGCGGCGGCAAGACCGCGCCGGCCAGTGCGCCCGCCTCGGCGAGACTCTTGCCCTTGGCCGAGATCTTGAGATCGACGCCCTGGCCCAGGAGCGGCTTGGCGATGACGCCCACGACGGTGACGGCCGCGCCGCCGGCCTCGGCGGTCAGGTCGACCGGGAACGGCCCCTCGTTCAGCGCCGCGGGGGCGCCCAGCGAGCCGGAGAGCCTGATCGGCGCGCCGTTGTAGGCGCCTTCGAGTTTGAGCGAAATCGGTTGGCTCGGCCCCTTGGCGCTGCTCGCGAGCCGGGTGAGCGCGACTTGCGTTTCCTCGCCCGTCCGGCCGTCACGGTAGGTCAGCAGGCCGTCCTCGATCACGATTTCTTGCAGGATCGGCATCCCGCCGATGGTCGTCTCGGCCTCCGGCCCGGCGGCCTCGGCGGTCTCCTCCGCGGTCTCGGCGAACCCTTCCAGCGACCAGTTGGCGCGGCCCTCGGCGTCGGTTTCCAGGAGTATGTTGGGCCGCACCACCACCAGGCGCCGGATGTCGACGTCGCCGGAGAGCAGCGGCAGCAGGGCCACCTCCACCTCGAAGCGATCGAGGGTGACCATCTCCGGACGGCTGCCCCAGGCCGCGTTCGCGAAAGAGACCTGCTCGATGGCGATCGCCGGCGTCAGCGACACGGCGAGGTCGATCTCGCCGGCGATCTTGAGATCGCGCCCGGTGGCGGCCTTGGCCTCGGCCTGGATCCTGTCGCGCAGGTCCTCGAAGTCCATGGTGGAGAGCACCACGTACCCCGCCACGACCACCGCCACGACCAGCGCCGCCAGCCCGGTGACGAACCACTTCAGCTTCTTCATGGGCGATCCTCCAGGCCGACCAGGGCCAGGGTCATGTCCGCGAACTCGTCCAGCACCCGCTCCGCCCCCGCCGCCAGCAGGTCCCGGCGGTCATGATAGCCCCAGGCCACGCCGAGCGCACGGACGCGGGCGTTGACGGCCATCTCCATGTCGTAGGTGGTGTCGCCGATCACCAGGGTGTGCTCCGGCGCGACGCCGAGCTCCGCCATGGCGTCGAGCAGGATCTGCGGGTGCGGCTTGCCGGGGCCGTCGTCGGCCGTCTTCAGGGTC
>DASWHK010000231.1:0-5790 GCA_036398215.1 Acidobacteriota bacterium
CGGCAACATCTGCCGCTGCGGCACCTACGATCGCATCCGGCGGGCCATCCATAGGGCCGCCGCGACCACGCAGGCCGGGGCTGCGGCGCCGGTCGTCGGAGCAGGCGGCCCGAGCGGCCCAGGGGTGGAGGGAGCGGATGAGAGCGCCTCCATCGACGGGACCGAGCTGGCCGCTGCGCGCCTTATGGGCGCCGGGAGGACGGCGTCATGAGCCATCTCGCGAAGCTCGATCGGCGCGATTTCATCCGCCTCACCGGCCTGGCCGGCGGCGGCCTGGCGCTCGGCGCCTACGGCGGCTACGCGGCCGCCGGGCAGATGGCGGCGAGCGGCGCCGCCGGCGGCCAGCTCAACGCCTTCGTCCAGGTCGACACCGACGGCCTGGTCTCGATCTGGGTCGGCAAGACCGACATGGGGCAGGGCGTCCGCACGACGTTGCCGGCGATTATCGCCGACGAGCTCGGCGTCGACATGGCCCGCGTGCAGGTGGTACAGGCCGACGCCCACCCCGACAGGTACGGCCGCCAGATGACGGTCGGCTCGTCGAGCGTGCGTGGCCGCGCCTGGACGGAGCTGCGGCGCACCGGCGCCGCGGCCCGCGAGATGCTGGTCGCCGCCGCCGCCGCGGAATGGGGCGTGGTGGCCGCCGAGTGCCGCGCCGAGGATGGCTTCGTGGTCCACGCCGCCAGCGGGCGGCGCCTCGGCTACGGCGAGGTCGCCGCCGCCGCGGCGACGCTCCCGGTCCCCGAGGAGCCGCGGCTCAAGGAGCGCTCCGAGCTTCGCTACATCGGCAGGCCGATGGCGCAGCTCGACACGCCGGCCAAGGTGATGGGACAGGCGACCTTCGGGATCGACGTGCGGGTGCCGGGGATGCTGTTCGGCACCGTCGTGCACTGCCCGTACTTCGGCGGCAGCCTGGGCGGCTTCGACGACGCCCGCGCGCGGCAGGTGGCCGGCGTCCGCGACGTCTTCGCGGTCTCGCAGGGGGTGGCGGTGGTCGCCGACAACACCTGGGCGGCTTTTGAAGGCGCCGGCAAGCTCGACATCACCTGGGACCCCGGCGACTTCACGATGGACAGCGCCGGCATCGCGGCCCACTTCGCCGAGCGCGCCGCCGGCGAGGCGGCCGAGGCGCGCAACGACGGCGACGCCGCGACGGCGCTGGCGGGGGCATCGCGCCGCGTCGAGGCGACCTACGAGACGCCCTACCTGGCGCACGCGACGATGGAGCCGATGAACTGCACGGCCCACGTGCAGGCCGACCGCTGCGAGGTGTGGGCGCCGACGCAGAGCCCGCAAGGAGTGCAGAGCACGGCGGCGCGGCTCACGGGGCTGCCCGTCGAGCAGGTGACCGTGCATCCGACGTTCCTCGGCTGCGGCCTGGGGCGGCGCTCGTCGACGGACTTCGTCGTCGACGCGGTGGAGACGGCGATGAAGGCCGGCGCGCCGGTGCAGGTGCTGTGGTCCCGCGAGGAGGACATGCAGCACGACCTCTACCGGCCGGCCGCCCGGGTTCGCTTCGAGGGCGGCCTGGACGCGGAAGGCCACGCGATCGCGATCAAGGCGAGGGTCGTCGCCCAGCCGCTGGCCGCCGACGGCGGCGCCGTCAGCGGCGGCGGTGGTGGCGGTGATCGTGGGGGTCAAGGCGGTGGCGGCGGTGGTCGAGCCGGTCGCGGCGGCGGCCGCGGCGGCGCTCGCGTCGACCGCAACGCCGTCGACGGCATCGTCAGCATGCCCTACGACGTCCCCAACGTCCTGGTCGACTACGCCCGCCCCGACATCCGCGTTCCCACCGGCTACTGGCGCTCGGTCGGCCCCTCGCAGAACGTCTTCATGATCGAGGGAATGATCGACGAGATGGCCCATGCCGCCGGCCGCGACCCGCTCGAGTTCCGCCTGCAGATGCTGTCCGGCCAGCCGCGCATCCGCCGGGCGCTGCAGGTTGCCGCCGAGCAGGCGGGCTGGGGCTCGCCGCCGCCGGCGGGAAGAGCGCGCGGCATCGGCCTGGTGATCGACAAGGGGGGCTACGTCGCCGAGATCGCCGAGGTGTCGGTGGAGGGCGGTCGCGTCCGCGTCCATCGGGTGACCTGCGGTGCCGACTACGGCATCGTCATCAACCCCTCGGTGGTCGAAGCCCAGACGGTCGGCTGCGTGGTCAACGGCCTCACGGCGGCGCTCTACGGCGAGATCTCGCTGCGCGGCGGCCGCGTGGTGCAGAGCAACTTCCACAACTACATGATGCTCGGCATCGACGAGATGCCGGTCGTCGACGTGCACCTCATCGACAGCGACGAGGAGCCCGGCGGCGCCGGCGAGCCCGCGCTCCCCCCGATCGCCGCGGCGGTCGCCAACGCCGTGTTCGCGCTGACCGGCGAGCGCGTCCGCAGGCTGCCGCTGAGCAAGCAGCGGCTGTAGTTGCCTTTCGGCGGGGCGACAGGTCGTTGATCGCGGAACTGTCGCCGCACGGGTACCCGGCGAAGCAGTTCAGGATCGTGGTGGTCTTGGCGGGCTTGTCGAGCTTGACCCATGCGTCCGCCGTTCGGCGTATGGAGATGCTAGTCCCGCCGCAGGGCGGTGACGGCGTCGATGCGGGTCGCCCGCAGCGCCGGGACGGTGCAGGCGAGCAGGCTCGCGGCCAGCAGGGTGAGGGCGGCGAGGGCGAAGGCGCCGGGGTCGAAGGTGCTCACCCCGTACAGCGTGCTCGCGAAGATCCGCGATAGCCCCCAGGCGGCCGGGATCCCGGCAACCAAGCCGATCGCCACCAGCCCCAGGCCGCCGCGGAAGACGAGTGCCAGCAGGTCGGCGCGGCCGGCGCCGACGGCGACGCGCACGCCGATCTCGCGGGTGCGGCGGCTGACCGAGTGGGCGAGGACGCCGTAGAGGCCGACGGCGGCGAGGATCAGCGCCAGCGCCCCGAACGCCACCAGCAGGTTGGTGGTCAATCGCCGCTCGCCGAGCGAGCGATCGACGCGATCCTGCATCGTCTCCAACCCGTAGACGACCAGGTCGGGATCGACGGCGGCGACCGCCTCGCGGATTGGCGACAGCCAGCCCCGCGGGTCGGCGGCGGTGCGGACGACGAAGGTCAGCGCCGGCTGGTAGCTCTGCGCCAGCGGAAGGTAAACGAGGCGCTGCCAGTTCTCGCTGGTGGGGTTGCCCATCTTGACGTCGCCGAAGACGCCGACGACCTCGACGAACGGCATGCCATCGGCATCACCGTGCGCGAATCCGCTCGCAACGTCGGCATCCAACCGGAACGTCTGTCCGATGGGGTTCTCCCCGGGCCAGAAGGTCTCGGCGAGCGTCTCGCTGACGATCACCACGGGGCTTCCACCCCGCCCGTCCCGCTCATCGAGCCGGCGGCCCGCCACCAGCGGGATGTCGAGCGTCTCGAAGTAAACCGGCGTCGCGCTCCCCAGGCCGACGAGGAGGCGACCGTCCGGGCCGGCGCGACCCTCCATGCCCTCCGGCACGCGATTGCCGTCGAGGAAGGCGAACGTCGCTCCCGAGCTGCGCAGGAAGCCCACCGGCGTGAACGGCGCCAGATCGGTGGCCGCGGCCGAGATGACGCCGGGCACCTGCCGCAGCCGCCGGAGGATGTCGCCGTAGACCAGCTCGGCGGCCGCCTGGTCGTGGCCTTCCAGCTCGAGGTCGACGACGAAGGTGGCGACGTCGTCGCCGCGGAAGCCGAGGTCGATCCGGCCGATCTCGATCAGCGTGCGGACCAGCAGGCCGGCGCCGACCAGCAGCGCGAACGACGCCGTCACTTGCAGGACCACGAGGGCGCCGCGCATCCGGGCGGCTCCCTTGCCGCCCCTCACGCCGCCCCCCGTCGACCGCCCGCCGGCTGCGGACGCCGCTTGCAGCGCCGGCAGCAACGCGAACAGGACGCCGGCCACCAGCGCCAGCGCCACCGTCGCCGCCAGCACGCGGGCGTCGATCGAGAGGTTCACGTCGGCGAGGGAGAGCTGCGGCCACAGCTCGAAGGACCCCAGCAGCCGCGTTGCCCCCGCCGCCAGCAGCAGGCCGCCGGCGCTGCCGAAGGCGGCCAGCAGGAAGCCTTCCGCCGTGAGCTGCCGTACCAGCCGCCAGCGCGTCGCGCCGAGCGCGACGCGGGTGGCGATCTCGTCGCGCCGCCGCAGGGCCTCGGCGAGCATCAGGTTGGCGACGTTGGCGCACGCCAGCAGCAGCACCACGCCGACCACCACCGCGAGGATGCGGTTGAACTCGACCAGGTCGCCGCGCAGGTAGGGGCTGACCCAGATGTCGCCGAACAGCAGCACCGAGTTGCCGCCGAAATTCACCTGCTGCTCCTGCAGGGCCGCGGCGAGGGTCGTCATCCTCTCCTCGGCGGCGGCCTTGTCGACGCCGTCGCGCAGCCGCGCGAACGTGATGCTCCAGGTGCTGAGCGGGTGAGAGAGCAGGTCGGTATCGCTCGCCATCGCCTGCTTCTGCATCGCCGCCGGCACCCAGACGTCGGTCTTGTCGCCGACCTCGAGGCCGCGAAAACCCGGCGGCGCGACGCCGATCACGGTGAACGGATGGCCGTTGACGGCCAGCTCCATCCCGGCGACGTCGGGACGGCCGCCGAAACGCGTTCGCCACAACGAGTGACTGATCACCGCCACCGGGTGGGCGCCCGGCGTCTGGTCGTCATCGGGGCCGATGAACCGGCCGCGGGCGGCGTCGACGCCCAGGGCGCGGAAGAAGTCGCCGCTGACCAGCGCCCCGGTGACCCGCTCGGCGCGGTCGCCGGAGCGCAGGTGGAGGGGCACGTGGGCGTAGCTCGCCATCGCCTCGAACGCCTCGTTGCGCTCGCGGTAGGCGGCGAAGCGCGGGTACGGGATCGGCATCGGCGTCCCCTCGTAGGCGTGATAGACGAGGACCAGCTCGTGGGGATCGTCGACGCGCGGCGGCGGCGACAGCAAGGTGCCGTTGATGAGCGAGAACACGGTGACGTTGGCGCCGATGCCGAGGGCGATCGTCAACAGCGCGATCGCCGTGGCGCCGGGTCGCTGGCCCATCAGGCGCAAGGCGAAGCGCAGGTCCTGGGACAGGTGGCCGAGCCCGAAGCCGTGCGGCTGCCCGTTTCCCGGCGGCTCGCTGGGCGCTCTCCCGCATGTGGCGCCCCCGTCCCCCGCCAACTCGCCGCGCAGCGCGCCAACAACCGGGCGCGCCGCCCTTCCGCTCGCCGACCCACCGGGTGCCTCGCTTCGTGCTTCGTTGCGTCGTGTTCCCTCGTCTGCGTGGCCCCGCCGCATCTGACCGCACAGCGCGGCAGCGACCGTACGCGCTGCCTGCCCCCGGTACCACCACCGCGCCGCTCGCCGGCCTTCGGCCTCGAGGCGGCGCCGGAACAGCCATTCGAGGTCGGCGAGCACCGCGGCGCGCAGCGACGGGCGAACTATGCTCTCAATGACCGACCTCGCCCATGACGGCGGCGAGCAAGCTCCGCGATCCGCGACGCTCACCCGTTCACCTCCACGCCAGGCGTTCGCGGGGGAGCGAGGGCTGAGCGTGCGGGGCGGGAACGGGCTTTCGCCGGTACCGCGACCACGAGCCCATTCCCGCCCGAGCTCATTCGCCTTTTCGTCCCTGCAGCCGCGCCGCGCCCCAGAGCCGCTCCCAGTAGGTGCGGCTCTCCTGCAGCGTCGCGAAGCCCTGCCGGCTCAGCGCGAATCGCTTGACCTCACGGCCGAGCCCCTCGGGGCCGGGCGCCATCGAGGCACCGACCAGCCGCTTGCCCTCCAGCCGGTTCAGCGTCACGTGCACCGAGGCGACCGCCAGGTCCCG
>DASWHK010000232.1:0-2394 GCA_036398215.1 Acidobacteriota bacterium
GAAGCCGCCGGTGTCGGAGCCCCAATACGGCCCGACGCTCAGCGAGTGGTTGATGCCGACGGCGATCTGGCCCTCGAGCGTCTTCCAGGTCGCGTTGGTGTCGCCCGACCAGACCCAGCCGCCCCACTGCGCGACGCCGAGGTGGCCGTTGCGGTGCAGGCTCCAAGGTCGGACGTTCGGGGTCGTCGACAGCGGCCCCTGGTAGTACATCTGGTGGCGCTTGATACGCTCGAACAGATCGAACCAGTCGCCCTCGTCGGGCCACCAGGCGTCGATTCCCGTGCGCACCAGATCGACGTGCTGCTGCCAGTAGTTGGCGATGTGCGACTCGTCCAGCGTCTCGCCCGGCCGCGGCGGGATCGTGCCCTGCAGCGTCGGCAGGCGGTCCCGCCGCCACGGCACCATGTGGACGATGACCTTCACGTTGCGGGCGTGCAGGTCGTCGATGACCTCCTCGGGGTCGCGCTTGAAGACCTCGGGGTTGAAGTCGAATGAAGGCTGCTCGGTGTTCCAGCCGGTCGGCGTGAAGCCGGTACCGAGATAGATGACCGCGTCGACCGGGATCCGCTTGGCGCGGAAGGTGTCGACGACGTCGAGCAGCAGGTCCTCGGAGTCGAGCCGGCCGTCGCGCAGCTCGCGGTGCGACTGCATGTACCCCAGCGCCCACTTCGGCGGCATGACGGCGGCGCCGGAGATCGCCGAGACGTCCTTCATCAGGCCGGCGGGATCGCTGGCGTCGAAGACGAAGGCGTCGAACACGGCGGGCGGCTGCGACTCGGGCGGCCGCCCCTGGACCTGCGCCGTGTAGGCGCGCGGCTCCTCGTCGGGACCCGGCGGGCCCGGACGCTGCCAGGCGATGAGCCTGCCGCGGTCCTCGGGGCCGAGATCGACGTGGACCCAGGGGGTGGCGACGTAGATGGCCCAGCCGGCGGTGCCGATCAGCAACGGCACGGGATTGCGCGAGCCGTAGGCGTTGGACTGCCAGCGCGGCCGCATCTCGTGGAAGCGGCCGCGGCGATCGAGCTCGATGTCGTGCTCGGTGCGCCAGTTCGGGCCGGGCTGCGGGCCGCCCTCGCCCATGCCGAGCACCGGCGCGCCGCCGATCTCGAAGGAGACGCTGCCGTCCTCCTCGAAGACCAGGTGCTGGATGAGAGCGCCGGCGGCGTTGCGAACCTCGATCGACAGCGGCCGCGGACGGACGCTCACTCGGAGGCTGCCGACGCGCCGCTCGATCGGGGCGCCGATGTCGCGCAGCGTCAGGGCCGGAGCCGGGTCGGTGCGGCCGGCGGCGAGCGCCGGGGTAAACGGGAGATCCTCCGCGAAGCTGATCGGCTTCAGCGTCACCCGGATGCTGTGCTCGCCGGCGGGCCGGACGTCGAGCTGCGCCGGCTCGCCGGCGCGCGTGATCGGCGAGGACTGGGGCGCGCCGCCGTCGGTGCCTCCCCAGGCGAGCGCCGCCGCCAGCACGAGGGCTGGATAGAAGGTCCTGCGAGCCATGGCGTTCCTCCCTGGAGCCCCCGACGATACCCGCAGCCGGCCCGCCCGACAACGGAGCCGGCGCCGCCCCACGGAGACCATCGGTCATCTGGTCCCCCTTTGCCCGTCCATGTTCCGTCCCGACGGCCGGGTGTATGATTCTGGCCGTGAGAGCAGTAACCGTCCTGATCGTCGCAGCCTTACTTGTTGCCGTCGGCGCCGCGGCCGCGTGCCGCGGGACCGGCACGGAGACCGGTCCGCCGATCGCGCAACCGGGTGACCAGCGAGCGGCGGTCGGCACCGAAGCCGCGCCGCCCATCGTCCAGCCGGGAGCGCCGGGCGCGCCGAGCCGGGTGATCACCGCCGAGCGGGCGGCCGACCTGTCGGGGGTCCGGCACACCGATGCCGACGTACGCTTCATGCAGGGGATGATCCACCATCACGCCCAGGCGCTGGACATGACCGCGCTGGTCGCGGAACGGACCGCGCGCGAGGACACGAAGCTGCTCGCCCTGCGGATCGAGCTGTCGCAGGAGGACGAGATCGGGATGATGCAGGCGTGGCTGGAAGCGGTCGGCGCGGCGGTCCCGAGCGCCCATGACCACCACCAGCCCGGCGTCCCGCTGATGCCCGGCATGCTGACCGCCGAGGAGATGGGCCGGCTGGCGGCGGCAACCGGAGAGGACTTCGATCGGCTCTTCCTCGAGTCCATGATCAGGCACCACGAGGGTGCCCTGATCATGGTCGATGATCTTTTCTCGACTCCCGGCGCCGGCCAGGAGTCGAACATCTTCGCCTTCGCGTCCGAGGTCGTGGCCGACCAGCGCGCGGAGATGGACCGCATGAGCGCCATGCTCAACGCGATGCGCAAGGAGCGTCAACCATGAGAATCGTTCCCGCCGTTCTTCTCTCTCTGTT
>DASWHK010000233.1:0-39218 GCA_036398215.1 Acidobacteriota bacterium
CGAGCGATGGTACGGCACGCCGCCGGCGGCGGCCCGGATGGCGTCGGGATGCAGCGGCGTCGGGCCGGCGGTGAACAGGCGGGGCTTCTTGAGCATGGCGGTATTGTTGCAGAGGACCCGGGTGCGTGCTATTCGCCATGCCGTGAGCCCCGACTTCGTTTGCGAGAGCTGCGCGACAACCACGCCGGCGCTGGCGCCGAGCGGCTGGCGCTGCGCCTGCGGCGGCCCCTGGAGCCTGCCGCCGGGACCGCCGTTCGACCGCGAATCCATCGATCCCGGCGGCTCGGGGGTGTGGCGCTACCGGCAGCAGATTCGCCTGCCGGCGAGCGCCCCAGCGCCGACCCTCGGCGAGGGCGCCGGCGGCTGGCGGCGCTTGACCGGCGGGCCGATCGCGGCCCTCGCCCACCTCGAGCCCACCGCGTCGTTCAAGGCCCGCGGCGCCGCCGTGCTCGCCGCCTGGGCCGGCCTGGCCGCTTCGCCTCCTCTGATCGAGGACTCGTCGGGCAATGCCGGCGGCGCTCTCGCCGCCTACGCGGCGGCGGCCGGCCTCGCCTGCCGCGTCTACGTCCCGGCCTCCGCCCCGGCGGCCAAGAAGGACTTCCTGCGCGCCGCCGGCGCCGAGCTCGTCGAGGTCGAGGGGCCGCGGCCGCGCGCCACCGATGCGGCGATCGCCGATGCCGGCGGCACCTACTGCAGCCACGCCTGGAACCCGATGTTCCTGGAGGGGACCAAGACCCTGGCGTTCCAGTGGTGGGAGGAGCACGGAGACCGCCCGCCACCGCGCGTCTACGTGCCCGCCGGCCAGGGCTCGCTGGTGCTCGGCCTCCGGCAGGGGTTCGGCGAGCTGGCCGCGGCGCGACCCGGGTTCCGGGCGCCGGCGATCATCGCTGTCCAGCACCGCACGGCGGCGCCCCTGTGGTCGGCGAGCGGCGCCGCAGGTGATCCGCCGCCGCCGCGGGAAGACGACGTGCCGAGCATCGCCGACGGCATCGCCATCCCGGCGCCGGTCCGCGAGGCCGCCGTCGCCGCGGCGATCCGCGAGTCCGGCGGCCGGGTGGTCGTGGTCGGCAACCAGGAGATCCGCGCGGCCCAGGAACGACTGCTGGCCGACGGCCTCTGGGTCGAGCCCACCGGAGCCGTGGCGTTGGCCGGCCACGCGGCGGCGGGCGACGGCGCCGACGCTCTCGTCGTGCTCAGCGGCCACGGCGTCAAGCCGGCGGCACTATGAGCGCAGGGGTCGTCGGCGCCTTGCTGGCCGGCGGCGGCAGTCGGCGCATGGGCAGCCCCAAGGCCGCCGTCGTCCTCGCCGGCCTGACGCTGGCGGAACGGACCGCAGCGACGCTACGACAGGTCGTCGATGAATGCGCTCCGGATGACGGCGAATGCATCCAGGCTGGCGGAGAGGCGATCGCCGGCCTCGAGTGGCCGCTGTGGCCCGATCTGCGCGCCAATGGCGGGCCGGCCGCCGGCATCGAGGCGGCGCTCACCGGGGCCGCTCCCGCGCCGATCGTCGTGCTGGCTCTCGACTTGCCACTCGTCCCCGCGGGCCTCCTGATCGATGCCCTCGATAGAGTCCGGGCCGGGGCCGCGATCGCCGCGCCGCGCTGGGCGGACCGCTGGCACCCGCTGTGCGCCGCCTACTCCACCGCCGCCCTCGAGCCCCTCCGGCGCCGCCTCGACGCCGGCCAGGGCGGGCTGCAAGGCCTGCTCGACGAGCTCGCCGTCGCCATCGAGGAAGATGCGCTGCGGGCCCACGGCGATCCCGTCCGCACGCTGCTGAATGTCAACAGTCCCGCCGACCTCGAAACGGCAGCTGCGCTGCTCGCCGGCAGCTGACCGTCCATCGTCCTGGCGGGACCGTTCATTCCCCAGGACGTGGGATATCTCCCACCCTTTTCGAAGGGGAATGCGCGAAGAGCTCGCCGATGAGGCACGCGCTTCGCGCATCCAGGCGGACGATCCATGGACCAAGTGTTCCGTACCGTAAGTACGGTGATGTTTGTGGCGGCGGGATGGTGGCGGATGCAAAGAGCAGCGACGCAGGCGATGCCGGAGCCATCGTCACGGCTCCTTCCCGAGTTGCACTGCCCTTGCGCTCACGCGCCGAACTTCTCGAGGCGGCCGGCCTGGGCGAGCACCAGCGGCAGCACGTCCATGCTGCGGATCTGGCCGAGGGCGCCCTGCAGGCAGGCGGTCTCGCCGAAACCGGTCGCACCGTTGGCGCGGCAGTGCGGGCCCCAGATCAACACCGGGATCGGGTGCCAGGAGTGGGCCCGGTAGGTGGCCGGCGTCGAGTGGTCGCCGGTGACCGCCACGACGTCGAAGTCGAGCGCCAGAAGGGCGGCGAGCGTCTGGTCGGCGGCCTCGATCTGCTCGACCTTGGCGTCGAAGTCGCCGTCCTCGCCGCGGCTGTCGGTGGCCTTGAAGTGGACGAAGACGAAATCGTGCGCGCCGAGGGCCTCGCGGGTCAGCTCGACGCGGCTGGCGAGCGTGTCCGCGGACTCGAAGACCGTCATCCCGACGGCGCGCGCCACGCCCCGGTACATCGGGTAGGCGGCCACCGCCGCCGCCTTCAACCGGTAGAGCTCCTCGAGGCCGGGGAGACCGTGGAAAGAATCGAAGCCGCGCAACAGGATCCCGTTGGCGCGCTCCTCGCCTGCCAGCCGGGCGGTCGCCGCGGCGATGAACTCCGCCGCCAGTTGCGCGGTCCGCTCCGCCGCCGGATCGAGGTGTACCGGCACCTCTGGAGGAACACCGGTGACCTGCGGGTCGGTGTCGGCGATGCGGCCGTCGAGGCCGGCGCCGCGGAAGATCACGCAGGCGCGATACTCCTTGACGTGACGGACGAGACAGGTGACGTCGCCGCCAACCTCGATGCCGTCGAGACGTTCGGCCAGCGGCGCGCCGACCTCCGAGGAGATCCGCCCGGCGCGCCGGTCGGTGACGTTGCCACGGCCGTCGAGGGTGCAGAAGTTGATGCGCGCGGCGACGTCGCCGGGCCGCAGCTCGAAGCCGATGCCGAGCGTCTCCAGCACGCCGCGGCCGACCAGCGTGGCCAGCGGATCGAAGCCGAACAACGAGAGGTGGCCCGGACCGCTGCCGGGCGCGACGCCGGGAGCGACCGGGGTGATCAGGCCGGTGGAGCCCTCGTCGGCCAGCCGGTCGAGCGTCGGGGTCGCCGCGGCCTCCAGCTCGGTGCTGCCGCCCGGCTCGCGGGGCAGGCCGCCGATCCCGTCGATGACGTAGTAGAGGATGCGCGAGTCGGCCGGCCTCGCCAGGCTGCGGTACAAGCTCTGTCGGTCGATCGTCACGGCTGCCTCGCGTCGGGTCCCGGCCGCTTTCCCACGGCCCTTGGGCAACGGGCGCGGCCACCCGGCGATGCGAGCCGCGGCCCGAGCCCCTCGTCTGGATTCTCGGCCCGGGGGCGGCCGGCCGCAAGCCACGCCGGTCCGGTGGGCGGAGCATTCGATCCTGCTGACGAGGACGATACCGGCGACTTCGTCGAACAGGGTCGACGCAGCCAGCGAAGGATTCGACCCTGCGTTAGACTGCCCGAATGCTCGCCGCCGCGGTCGCCATTCTCCTTGTCCACACTGCCGTCGGCATGCTCGGTTCGGCGGCCGTCGCGCGGGCGCCCGCTGGCCCCGGCTTCTACCGGATGACGCTCTTGATCGCCGTCGCGGGGCTCGCCCTCGGCTTCGGCCTGCGCTTCGGCCCCGCGGCGGCGTCGATGCCGCCGTTGGGGACGGTCGCGGCCGCCGGCTACGGGCTCTCGGGGGTCGGCCTGGTGATCTTCGGCAGCGGCCTACATGCCGGTGCCCGGCCCCGGTTCGCCGTGCTCACCGGCGCGGCGATCGCCGGGTTGCTGGGGGTGGCGGCCGATCCCGTCATCACCGGATCCGCCGCGTCGAGCGGCTTCGGCCGGGCGTTGTACGCCGCCGGCCTCGCCGGCGTCGTCCCCGCGGTCGGCTCGGTGCTGTTCGCCATGCTGCTGGCACACTGGTACCTGGTCGAGCCGCGCATGCCGTTGGCGCCGCTGCAACGGGTGCTGGCGCTGTTCGCCGCCAGCGAGGCGCTGGTCCTGCTCTCGATGGCCGGCGTCGTCGCCTATCACTGGCCGGAGTGGACGTCGATGGAGGGGGGCCTGGCGCGCGCCTTCACGCTCGGCAACGCGCTGTTCGTCGCCATGCGGGCGTTCCTCGGCGTGCTGGCGCCGATCGGCCTCGCCTGGATGACCTGGAAGACGGTGGAGATCCGCTCGATTCAGTCGGCCACCGGGATCCTCTACGCCGCCGTGGTGTTCGTGCTCTTCGGAGAGACGATATGCATCTACCTGTCGCTGGCCACCGGCCAACCCTACTGAGAGCGGCGCGTCGCTCATCGGGGCGGCGCATCAGCCGGCGCCGTATCGGGCGCTCTGGAGCGTGCCTTTCGCGAGACATGCCGGCGCTGAAGCGGCCGTTGCTGCGCGACATCCGCATTCCGCAATCACGGCGTTCGCGCTGGCCGGAGGCTCGGACATGAGCCATAGCGTCGACTGGCGCTGCGACGCCTGCGAGCGCCCCGACGAGCATGACTTCCCGGCGGAGCCGACGGGCGCGGCGGGTGCCGGGACGGCGGCGAGAGCCGACGGGACCAGCCCAGTTCACACGCTCACCTGCGGGCATTGCGGTCACTCGCAACCGATGGCGGCGGCGGCCTTCGACGAGACCGGCCGTCTGCGCGACCCCGTCGACGTCTGCATCGCCTGCGGCGGCAAGCGCCTGTACTCGCAGAAGGACTTCAACCGCAAGCTGGGCGTGGCGATCGTCGTGGTCGGCGCCGTGCTCTCGCCCTGGACCTACGGGCTCAGCCTGGTGGCCTGCATGGGCATCGACTACGGCCTCTACTACGTGGTCCCGGAGATCACCGTCTGCTACGGCTGCGACGCCATTCACCGCGGCTTCGAGCACAACCCTGCCCACCGCGCCCACGACCCGCTGCTCGCCGAGCGCTTTCGCCGCGAGTCGCGGCAGGAGCTGGGCCTGGAGGCGCCCGACGACGCGACCGCGGACGCCCGCGCCGCCGAGTCTCGACCGTTTGACAGCAACCGGGGTGTCCAGTAGCTTTCCTGCTGGCCAGGCGGGGACTCCAGACGACGATGAAAGAGACGAGTGCGCTGCAAGACATCGAGCGTCCGGAAGACGGCGCCGACTCGAGTCCGATGCGGGTCGCCCTGGGCTTCTTCATCCTGCCGCTGCTGCTGGTCATCGGCGCCGTGGCGGTCTTCATGCTCTTCGGCCTCATCGCCCACGAGGACAAGACCGTCGAGCAGTATCTGGCGGAGGTCACAGGCGGCGGCATCAACGAGCCCTGGCAAGGGGCCTTCGGCCTCGCCAACAAGCTCCAGGACGAGAGCCTGCGCGGCGACCCCGAGGTGGCGCGACGGATCGCCCTCACCCTCGAACACCCCAACGCCGCCGATCCGGAGGTCCGCAAGTTCCTGCTGCTGGCGCTGGGCCGCGTCGGGCACCCCTCGTCGGTGCCGGTTCTCGCCAGCCATCTCGACGATCCCGACGCCGAGGTGCGCGTCAATGCTCTCTTCTCGCTGGCCAACATCGGCGCCCCCGCGGCCGGCGACGCCACCGGCGACGTCGTCGATCGCCTCGGCGACGAGGACACCGGAGTCCGCAGCCTGGCCGCCTACGTCCTCGGGACGCTCGACAACGACGCCGCCATCGTTCCGCTGCAAGTGGCGCTCAACGACACCACCAGCCAGGTGCGCTGGAACGCCGCCGTCGCCCTCGCCCGGCTCGGGGACGATGCCGGGCTCGGGGAGCTGAAACAGATGCTCGATCGTGGTTACCTGGAGGCGCACGGCGAGCTGGACGCCCAGCAGGTCCAGGACGCGATGATCGCCGCCATTCAAGCCCTGGGCATGCTGGGCGCCCGGAACGCCGAGCCCGAGCTCACCGGAATCCGCGACGACGACCCGGACGGGCGCGTCCGCGAGGCCGCCCGCGCCGCGCTGATCTCAATCTCCCGGCTGTCTCACCCGTGAGGCGCCGGCTGCACCCGACCGACCGAGACGAACAAGATGGCCGATAGCAACGCAGGTCAAGCCACCGCCGACAAGGACGCCGCCCCGCCGCGGCCCGACCGCCGCGAGTTCCTGCAGTCGATCCCCTGGCTCGGCATCGCCTGGGCATCCTTCGCCGCGGCCGTCGGCGTGGTGCTCGGCGGCACCGTCCGATTCCTCTATCCCAACGTCCTGTATGAGCCGCCGCAGCAGTTCAAGATCGGCTTTCCCGGCGACTTCCAGGTCGGCGAGGTCTCGACCCAGTTCAAGAACCGCTACGGGGTCTGGGTGATCCGCAACGAGCAAGGCTTCTACGCGCTGATCTCGGTATGCACGCACCTCGGCTGCACGCCCAACTGGCTGGCCAACGAGAACAAGTTCAAGTGCCCCTGCCACGGCAGCGGCTTCTACATGACGGGGATCAACTTCGAAGGGCCGGCGCCGCGGCCGTTGGAGCGCGCCGCCATCACGCTGGCCGACGACGGCCAGATCGAGATCGACAAGTCACTGAAGTTCCTCTACGAGCAGGGCGGCTGGGACGACCCGCGTTCTTTCCTGCTCTATACGTGATGCTTCGAGGGAGCAATCGCCGATGAGTCGCCTCAAGACATGGTTCTCCGATCTCACCCGGACGCCGGTGTGGAAGTCGGTGTTCCGCCACAAGATGCCCAAGGACCCCAAGAACCGGGCGCTGGCGGTGCTGACCAACGTCTTTCTGCACCTCCACCCGGTGCGGATGCGCAAGCAGGGGCTGCGGATCTCCTACACCTGGTGCATGGGCGGGCTGTCGTTCTTCCTGTTCCTGTCGCTGACGGTCACCGGCATCCTGCTGATGTTCTACTACCGGCCGACCGCGCAGCACGCCTACCCCGACATGCTCGACCTCGCCGAGTCGGCGACCCTCGGTCTGATGCGCGAGATGCACCGCTGGGCCGCCCACCTGATGGTCATTACCGTGTGGCTGCACATGCTGCGGGTGTTCCTGACCGGCTCGTACAAGCCGCCGCGGGAGTTCAACTGGATGGTCGGCGTCATCCTGCTGGTGCTGACGCTGCTGTTCTCGTTCACCGGTTACCTGCTGCCCTGGGACCAGCTCGCCATGTGGGCGGTGACGGTGGGCTCCAACATGGCGCGCGCCTCACCGGGCCTCGGCGTCGAGGGCCCCGGGGCGCAGCTGATGCGCATCGGCGACGTGCCGTTGATCACCGCCGGCTCCGACATGCGCTTCGTGCTGCTCGGCGGGCGCTTCGTCGGCGAGGGGGCGCTGCTGCGCTTCTACGTCCTGCACTGCATCGGTATTCCGTTCATCTTCGTCATGCTGCTCGCCACGCACTTCTGGCGGGTGCGGCGTGACGGGGGGATCTCCGGCCCCGGCAAGGGCGGGCCGCTGGCGCTCTAGGTGAAGGCGTGATGGGTCTGGTTGGGACATAGGGGGTTGCCGGTGGACACCATTCAAAGCTGGATCAACGTTTTATTCCGACCCGAGATCTTGCTGGCGCTGTCGATCGCCGGCCTGCTGCTGTTCTGCAAGTACCGCCGCTTCTGCACGCAGAACAAGATCATGGGCGGGGCGATCCTCGCCGCCCCGGTTGTTTTCTTCGCGATCTCGGCATTCGAGGAGAACTTCTGGATCCAGTTCAAGCGTCCCGACAACGTGCCGATCTCGTTCATGTTCTGGCTGGTGGTCTTCTTCATCTGGCTGGCGGTGAAGAAGGGCGTCGAGAACGACGACCGCGTCGCCGAGGGGAGGCCGGTGTACGAGGCCGAGCCCGAGGAAGAAGAGAAGATCTTCGTCTGGCCGGACCTCGTGTACACCGAGATGCTCTGCCTGCTGCTGGTCAGCATCCTGCTGGTGGCCTGGTCGATCGCCATCCCGGCGCCGCTCGAGGAGCCGGCCAACCCGCAGCTGACGCCGAACCCGTCGAAGGCGCCGTGGTACTTCCTGGGCCTGCAGGAGATCCTCGTCTACTTCGACCCCTGGCTGGCGGGAGTCGTCATCCCGACGTTCATCATCATCGGGTTGATCGCCATCCCCTACATCGACCCCAACCCGCGCGGCAACGGCTACTACACCTTCGCCGAGCGCCGCTACGAGATCCCGATCTTTCTGTTCGGCTTCCTGATCCTGTGGGTGCTGCTGGTCTTTCAGGGCACCTTTCTGCGCGGGCCGAACTGGAACTTCTACGGCCCCTACGAGTACTGGGACGTTCACAAGGTCGTGCCGCTGACCAACGTGAACCTGTCGGAGTTCATCTGGGCCCGCGGCCTGGGGATCGGCATGCCGGGCTTTTGGCTGGTTCGCGAGATCTTCGGGATCATCCTGCTGACGCTCTACTTCGTCGCCCTGCCCGTTTGGCTGGCGAAGACCTGGTTCCGCAGGTTTTACGTGCCGATGGGGCTGGTGCCCTACGTGCTCGCCTCGCACCTGTTTCTCTGGATGATGCTGGTGCCGATCAAGATGTACCTGCGCTGGACCCTCAACCTGAAGTACTTCGTCGCCATCCCCGAGTTCTTCTTCAACATCTGACCATGACTTCGAACCTCGATCTCGAAGCACGCAACGAGGCTGCCGATGGCTAAGCGCAAGGGCGTCTACGCGCGCGATGTCGACAAGCTCAACCTGATCTTCGCGGCGGTGGCCGTCGGCTGCCTGTTGAGCGTCATCTGGATGGTCTGGGACGACTACGCGCGCGAGTGGAAACGCTACCAACGCCAATTCCAGGAGATCGAGCGCGAGGTCACCGAGCAGCAGCTGGCCGACTTGCAGGCGCAGCTCGACCAGCAGCGGCTGGCGGAGCTCACCGCGTCGCGCGACGCGGCCGAAGAGGCGCTGGCGGCCCAGCAGGACGAGATCGCCGCCCGCGAGAGCGAGCTCCAGGACGTCCGGACGCGCCTCGATCTCGCCACCCAGAACGTCCGCTTCGCCCGCTCGGTGTTCGACGCGCGCCGCTGGGAGTACGAGGAGGCGGCGCAGCAGGGCGACGCCGAGGGCGCCTCGGCGAGCCTGGCGCGCGCCGAAGAGAGGGTCGCCGAGACCCAGGCCACGGAGGAGGCGCTGACGATCGAGGCCGAGCGCATCGAGACCGAGCTCGGCGAGCTGCGCCGGTCGCTCGCCGACGCCGAGGCCGGGATCACCGAGATGGCCCGCGAGATCAACCGCCTGCAGGAGCGCCTGCACTCGCTGCGCTTCGGCATCGCCTGGTCGCTGCGCAACGCGCCGATGCTCGACGCCTTCAACCCCTCGCTGCGCATCCAGCAGGTCGTCCTGCCGCAGCTGACGCTCGACCTGAACTTCGCCGCCGCTCCCGGCGTGGACCGCTGCCATACCTGCCACATGGGCGCCGGCAGCGAGGCTTACGCGGCCTACTCGCAGCCGTTCACCAGCCACCCGCGCCTCGACCTGTTCGTGGCCGACACCTCGGCGCACCCGCTGGGCCAGTTCGGCTGCACCTCCTGCCATCTCGGCAAGGGGCCGGCGACGTCGTTCTACTCCGCCGTGCACACGCCCTCCAACGAAAGCGAGGAGCACCGCTGGGAGGAGGAGCTCGGCTGGGCGCACATCGAGCTCTGGGAGTGGCCGATGCGCCCCGCCGCCGAGACCGAGGCGTCGTGCCTGAAGTGCCACATCGGCGACACCTGGATCCCCGACGCCCCCAAGCTCGAGTACGGCCTCAACCTGATCGAGAACCTCGGCTGCTACGGCTGCCACCAGCTCGACCGCTTCGACGACGCCCGCCGTCCGGGCCCCAGCCTGCAGCACGT
The DNA here is from genome assembly GCA_036398215.1 of Acidobacteriota bacterium. Classification (GTDB taxonomy): domain Bacteria; phylum Acidobacteriota; class UBA890; order UBA890; family UBA890; genus DASWHK01. The sequence goes on from DASWHK010000233.1 coordinate 9,821, forward strand.
GGGCGCCAAGACCACCCCCGAGTGGGCCTTCAACTGGGTGATGGACCCGAAGTCCTTCCGGCCCAACACCCCGATGCCGAAGTTCTTCGACCTGGCGAACACCTCCGACGACTACTGGAGGGAGCGCAACAGGGTCGAGGCCGACGCCATCGTCGCCTACGTCTTCGACTCCAGCTCCGAGATCGGGCTCGACGCAGCGCCCGGCGGCGACGCCGCCCGCGGCGCCGAGCTCGTCAACCAGGTCGGCTGCCTCGGCTGCCACATCGTCGATCAGCCCGGCTCGCCCGATTTCCCGGCCGATCAGCCGCGCTTCACCGGCCCCCGCCAGCAGGGGCCGAACCTGTGGGGCATCGGCAGCAAGGTCAACGCCGACTGGCTCTACACCTGGGTGCGCGACCCGAAGCACTACTTTGCCGACACGGTGATGCCGGACCTGCGGCTCACCGACCGCGAGGCCGCCGACGTCACCGCCTTCCTGATGAGCTCGACCCTGGACGGCTGGGAGAGCCCGGCGATCCCGGCGGTGAGCGAGGCGATCCGCGACGAGGCGGTCCTCGAGTACCTCAAGAACACCCGCACGACGCCCGACGCCGAGGCCCAACTGGCGACCATGGGGAACGAGGAGCGACGGCTGTACCTCGGCAGCCAGCTGATCGGTCGCTACGGCTGCTTCGGCTGCCACCTGATCCCCGGCTTCGAGGATAGCGGCCGCATCGGCACGACGCTCTCCGACTGGGGCAGCAAGCCGGCGTCGCGCATCGACTTCGGCTACCTCGACATCCCGCACGAGCGCGGCGCCTTCCTGCGCGCCAAGCTGGCGGCGCCGCGCAGCGTCGACACCGGCAAGGTCAAGCTGCCGCAGGAGAAGGCGCGGATGCCGAACTTCGGCCTGAACGCCGAGGAGATCGAGGCGGTCGCCACCGCCATCCTCGGCTACACGGATCGGGAGATCGCCGACCTGATGAAGCCGGCGCAGACGCCGCGCAAGGTCGCCGCCGAGGCCGGTCGCCAGATCGTGCAGAGCTACAACTGCCGCGGCTGCCACATCATCGAGGGCAGCGGCGGGGCGATCCAGGCGCCGATCGTGGCGCTACGCGTCGCCGAGGGGCAGAACGCCGCCGCCGCGCTCGGCTTTACGCCGCCGAACCTCAATACCGAGGGCGCCAAGACCCAGCCGGCGTACCTGTACCAGTTCCTCCACGAGCCGACCACGATCCGCCCGTGGCTGGACGTCCGCATGCCGACCTTCGGCTTTTCCGACGAGCAGCTCAACGCCCTGACCGCCTACTTCTCGGCCGTCGACGAGGCACCGTATCCGTTCGACGGCAGGTTCACGGTGGCACACCAGTATCCGGACGAGCTGGTGGAGGCCGGACGGGCCCTGGCACAGGGTCCGCTGCAGTGCTTCCGTTGCCATGTGCAGGGAGGCCAACCGCCCGCCGGCCAACCCCCCGACAACTGGGCCCCCGACCTGGCGCTGGCAGCCGGCCGCCTGCGCTACGAGTGGATCCAGGACTGGATCGTCGACCCGCAAAGCATCTTCCCCGGCACCAGGATGCCGCAGTACTGGACGGACCTCGACACACCGCTGTACATGCCCGAGCTGCTGGACGGCGACCCCCGGCGGCAGATCGAGGCGCTCGCCGCCTACATCATGTCGCTCGGCCGGTAGCGTGACGGGCCGCCGGCGACTCGACTTATGAGGCAGCGGCGTCTACCGTTTCTCTAGAGATGACCGACGTCTTACCTACGATGACCCGACGGACTGACGATGTCCCGCACCGGACGGTGACCTCTCGGTCTTCAAAAACCCACCGGAAGCGGCGCCCCGGCGCGGCGGCCGGTAACGGAGAGAGCAACATGCGCAAGCAAGCATTGGCGGCCACGCTGGCCGTTTTCGCCGCCGTAGCCGTGGCCGCCTGTGGCGGCGGCGAGGCCCCGGCCCCCGGCGGCACGGCGACCCCGGCGCCAGGCGCCGCGGCCGCGATCGACCCGGCCTCGATCACCGACGGCGCCACCGTCAACGGCAGCATCGCCTTCGCCGGCGACGCCCCGCAGGCGCAAGTGCTGCAGATGGCGGCGGACCCGTTCTGCGTCTCCGCCCACAGCGGCCCGGTGACCGCCCAGCGGGTGGTCGTCAACGACAACGGCACGCTCCGCCACGTGTTCGTCTACGTCAAGGAAGGCCTCGATCAGACGTTCACGGTGCCTACCGATGCGGTCGAGTTCTCCCAGGAGGGCTGCATGTACAACCCGCATGTTTTCGGGGTGCGGGCACGGCAGACCGTGACGATCGTCAACAACGACACCACACTGCACAACGTCAACGCCCAGCCCGCCAACAACGCTGCGTTCAACTTCGCGCAGCCCCTCGAGGGGATGACCAACGACCAGATCTTTGCCAACCCCGAGATCATGATCCCGGTCATGTGCAACGTGCACGCCTGGATGCAGGCGTACATCGGCGTCGTCGCCCATCCCTACTTCGCGGTCACCGGCGAGGACGGCAGCTTCACGATCGCCAACCTTCCGGCCGGCGATTACGTCATCGCCGCCTGGCACGAGAGCATGGGCGAGCAGACCCAGAACGTGTCGGTCGCCGCCAACGAGACCGCCGAGGTGTCGTTCAGCTTCGGCGGCTGATCCGCCCGCGATGCACGTGGCATACGACCGCTGGCTGCACCGCTACGCGCTGCTGACCGCGGCCGCCACCTTCGTCCTGGTCATCGCCGGCGGCCTGGTCACCAGCACCGGCTCGGGCCTCGCGGTCCCCGACTGGCCGCTCTCGTACGGGACGCTGTTTCCGCCGATGATCGGCGGCATCCTCTACGAGCACGGCCACCGGATGGTCGCCGGCGTCGTCGGGATCATGACGATGGCGCTGGCCCTGTGGCTGTGGGCGCGGGAGCCCCGGCGTTGGGTGCGTCGCCTCGGCGGCGCCGCCGTCCTCGCGGTGCTGTTGCAGGCGGGGCTCGGCGGCCTGACGGTCATCTTGCTGCTGCCGACCGCGGTCTCGGTGGCCCATGCCGGCCTGGCAATGGTGTTCTTCGTCCTCGTCTGCGCCCTGGCGCTGGTGACGTCGCCCTCATGGTTGCACGCCGCCCAGGCGGAGCCGCTGGAGGGGCCCCTGCCGTTGCCTGGCCTTGCCGCCGCCGCCACCGCCGCCGTCTATGCGCAGATCCTGATCGGCGCCGCGGTCCGTCATACCGGCTCGGGCCTCGCCTGCCCCGACTTCCCGCTGTGCAACGGCAGCGTCGTTCCGGCGCTCGACTCCCTCGGCATCGGCCTCCACCTTCTGCACCGCGCCGGCGCCGTCGTCGTCGCCGGGATGGTGTTCTGGGTCTGGAAGCGGGTCATGAGCCAGCACGCGCAAGACCCCGAGCTGCTGGTGACCGCCACCGTGGCGCTGGCGCTGGTCGGCGTCCAGCTCCTGCTCGGCGCGCTGACCGTGTGGAACGCCCTGGCGGTGGAGCCGACGACAGCCCACGTCGCCGGCGGCGCGCTGCTGCTGGTGACGATGTCGACGCTGACGCTGCGCGCCTATCGCCGCTATCCGGCCGGCGCGGCGACGGCGCCGCTCGCCGCCGGCCGCGAGGCGCTCGCATGAGCCGGCCGATCGCTCAAGCGGCAGCTCCCGCCACTACCAGCCGCGCCGCCGACTTCGTCCAGCTCACCAAGCCGCGCCTCACCTCGCTGGTGCTGGCGACGGCGGCGGTCGGCTTCCTCACCGCCTCGGCACGCGACGCCGACCTGCTGGCCGGGCTCCTGATGGTCGCCGGCCTGGCGGCGGTGGTCGGCGGCGGCAACGCCCTCAACCAGTACTGGGAGCGCGACGCCGACGCCCGCATGCACCGCACCCGCAACCGGCCGCTGCCCGCCGGGCGGCTCGCCCCCGGCGAGGCGCTCGGCTTCGGGATCGCCGCGTCGCTGGCCGGCTTCGCGATCCTGGCGCTGCTGGTCAACGCGCCGGCGGCGCTGGTCGCCCTCGTCGCCTGGGCCCTCTACGTGCTCGTGTACACGCCGCTCAAGCAGCGCACGGCCGCCTGCACGCTGATCGGGGCGTTTCCCGGCGCCATCCCGCCGCTGGTCGGCTGGGCGGCGGCACGCGGCAGCCTCGACGCCGGCGCCTGGTCGCTGTTCGCGATCATCTTCGTCTGGCAGATCCCCCATTTCTTCGCCATCTCGCGCACCTACCGGAGCGACTACGAGCGCGGCGGCTTTCCGCTGCTCGGCGTCCACGACCCCGACGGCGCCGTCACCGGCCGCCTGAGCCTCGCCTACGCGCTCCTGTTGATTCCGCTGGCGTCGCTGCCGGCGCTGCTGGGGCTGGCCGGCGGCGGCTATCTGTGGGGCAGCCTGGCCCTCGGGATCGGCTTCGCCGCAATCACCGTCTGGTCGCTGCGGACCTTGAGCGCCGGCCACGAGCGCTGGGTGTTCCTGGGATCGCTGGTCTACCTGACCCTGTTAATGGCCCTGCTGCTCGTCGACCGCCATCCCCTGCCCTAGGAGGCCGCCTCCCAACAGGCCGGCGGCGACGGGCCCGGGCAACTGAGGAGGCCGCAAATGCCGGCGTGGGTGGAGTGGCTGCCGGGCGTCAACGCAACACTCAACGCCATCAGCACGGTCTTCCTGCTCTGCGGGTACGCGATGATCCGGCGGCGCCGTATCGACGCCCACAAACGCTGCATGCTGGCGGCGCTGGCCTGCTCGGCGCTGTTCCTGACCTCGTACCTGACCTATCACGCCTACGCCGGCTCGATGCCGTTTCCTGGGGTCGGATGGGTCCGGCCCGTCTACTTCTTCATCTTGATCACCCACGTCGTCCTCGCCGCCCTGGTGCCGCCGCTGGCGCTGTGGACGGTGTGGCGGGCCTGGAAGGAGCGCTTTCAGGCCCACGCGCGGCTGGCCCGCTGGACGCTGCCGATCTGGCTGTACGTCTCGGTGACCGGCGTGATCGTCTACCTGATGCTCTACCAGGTTTATTAAGAAGCTTCACGCGACCGCGGCTTCATCCACCAGGGTCGGCCGCGGCCGATGGGCAACTACTGAACCGCCGAAAGCTCCCCCTCGGCGGCGACGATGCGGCCCTTCTTGACGACCACCGAAGGGGCGATCTGGCCGAAGCGGTAGGGCAGCTCGGCGGCCTCGTCGATCGCGTAGACCTGCAGGTCGGCCTGCTTGCCGGCCTCGAGGCTGCCGACGCGGTCGCCGCGGCCGACCGCCCAGGCGGCGTTGCGCGTCGCCGCCACCAGCGCCGCGTCCGGGCTCATGCGCATCAGCAGGCAGGCGAGCGCCACCACCACTCCCATCGACTCGACCGGCGAGGTGCCGGGGTTGAAATCGGTGGCCAGCGCCAGCGGCACGCCGGCCGCCTGCAGGCGGGCGGCCGGCGCCTGGCGGCGGGCCATGACGTAGAGGGGGACGGTGGGCAGCATGACGGCAATGGTCCCGGCCCCGGCCAGCGCCGCGGTGGCCTCCGGGGTCACGAAGTCGAGGTGGTCCGCCGAGACGGCCTGCAGCTCGGCGGCCAGCAACGCGCCGCCGCAATCGGAGAGCTGGTCGGCGTGGAGCTTGATGCCGAGCCCGGCGCGGCGGCCGCGCTCGAGGATCTTGCGGCACTCGCGCACGGTGAAGGCGCCGATCTCGCAAAAGACGTCGATGAAGGCGGCCCGGTCGGCGAGGGTCTCGATCATCTCGAGCACCAGATCGACGTAGCCGTCGCGGTCGTCGTGATACTCCGCCGGCAGCGCGTGGGCGCCGAGCAGGGTCGGGACCAGGTCCCAGGGGCCGGTGCCGTCGAGGCGGCGGACGACGCGCAGGATCTTGGCCTCGTCGGCGAGCGTCAGGCCGTAGCCGCTCTTGGCCTCGATCGTCGTCGTGCCGGCGACCAGCATCCGCTCGAGGCGCGCCCGGGTGGCGTCGACGAGCTCTTCCTCGTCGGCGGCGCGGGTGGCGGCGACGGTGCGGAGGATGCCGCCGCCGGCCTCGAGGATCTGCTGGTAGCTGGCCCCGACGACCCGTTGAGCGAACTCCCCGGCCCGCCAGCCGGCAAACACGACGTGGGTGTGGCAGTCGACGAAGCCGGGGAGGGCGATGCCGCCGGCGGCATCGACACGCAGGGCGTCGGGCGCCACGCGAACCGCGGCCGGCAGGCCGCTCGCCGGGCCCACGTAGACGAGCTTGTCGCCGGCGGCGGCGATCGCCGCGTCTCTTAGAACGGTGGTCTCTCCTTGCCGTTCCCCGGCCAGCGGCCCCGGCTTGCCCCCGGCCATCGTCAGGCAGGCGCGGATGTTGGTGACCACCAGCGTCGCCGCCGGCTTCTCGCCGCCGGCGCGCCGCTTGGGGCCGTCCTCAGGGCGGTCGGCCATCACGTGTTCGCGACGCGGCAGACGCGGGCCTCGCCGCGCCCACGGCCGAACGGCGGCGAGAGGAGCTGCGGGCTCGTTTCCCACCTCACGGGCGCAATCACGCCCGCACGCCGCCTCACGGAGCAGATCACGGCGCGGCGGACCTCGGCTCTTGCCGCGACGGCAGCTTCAGGCCGTGGCGCTCGGCGGTGGCGATGGCCTGCGGGTAGCCGGCGTCGGCGTGGCGGGCGACGCCGCTGCCGGGATCGACGGTCAGCACCCGCTCGAGGCGCTCGGCGCGCTCCTCGGTGCCGTCGGCGACGATCACCATGCCGGCGTGCAGCGAGTAGCCCATGCCGACGCCACCGCCCTGGTGGAACGAGACCCACGAGGCCCCGGAGACCGCGTTGAGGCCGAAGTTCAGCAGCGGCCAGTCGCCGACCGCGTCGGAGCCGTCGCGCATCGCCTCGGTCTCGCGGTTGGGCGAGGCCACCGAGCCGCAATCGAGGTGGTCGCGGCCGATGGCCACCGGCGCCGAGACCGCACCGTCGGCGATCAGCCGGTTGATGGCGGCGCCGAAGCGGGCCCGATCGCCGTAGCCCAGCCAGCAGATGCGCGCCGGCAGGCCGAGCTGCGGCACCCGCCGGCGGGCCAGCCGCACCCAGCGGTGCAGGACCGCGTCGTCGGGGAACACCGCCAGCAGCTCGTCGTCGAGCGCCGCCAGGTCGGCCGCATCGCCCGACAGGCAGGCCCAGCGGAACGGCCCCTTGCCCTCGCAGAACAGCGGCCGGATGTAGGCGGGGACGAACCCGGGGTAGCGGAAGGCGCCGCGCTCGTCGCGCACCGCCAGGCCGCCGCGCTCCGCCTGCCCGCGCAGGTTGTTGCCGTAGTCGAAGCAGACCGCTCCCTGGGCCTGCAGGTCGAGAATCGCCTGGGTGTGGGCGACGATGCTGGCGGTGCTGCGCCGCTTGTACTCGCCCGCGTCGGCGTTACGCAGCGCCTCGAGCGCGTCGAGGTCGCCCTGCGGCACGTAGGCGAGCAGGTCGTGGGCCGAGGTCTGGTCGGTGACCACGTCGGGGACGACGCCGCGCGCCGCCAGCTCGGCGAAGACGTCGGCGGCGTTGCCCACCAGCCCCACCGACAGCGGCTCGCCGTTGCTCTTGGCCGCGTCGATCCAGCCCAGCGCCTCGTCGAGCTCCGTGGTCATCCGGTCGCAGTACCCCTCGTCGACCTTGCGGGCGATGCGCTCGCCGCGCACCTCGACGATCAGGATCGCCGCCTCGTTCATGGTGCCGGCGAGGGGCTGGGCGCCGCTCATGCCGCCCATCCCGGCGGTCAACACGAAGCGGCCGCGCAGGCTGTCGGCGGCGAACTCCTGGCGGGCCAGCGACGCCAGCGTCTCGTAGGTTCCCTGCAGGATGCCCTGCGTGCCGATGTAGATCCACGAGCCGGCGGTCATCTGCCCGTACATCATCAGGCCCAGCGCGTCGAGCCGGTCGAAGTCGTCCTGGGTCGCCCAGTGCGGCACCAGGTTGGAGTTGGCGATCAGCACCCGCGGCGCCCGCTCGAAGGTGCGGGCGACGTAGACGGGCTTGCCGGACTGGACGCAGAGGGTCTCGTCGGGGGCGAGCGCCTCGAGGGCGGCGACGACCTGCCGGTAGCAGCGCCAGTCGCGGGCGGCCCGACCGGCGCCGCCGTAGACGATCAGGCTCTCCCAGTCGACGGCGACCTGCGGATCAAGGTTGTTCATCAGCATCCGCAGGGCCGCCTCGGCGTCCCAGGTGGAGCAGCGCCGCCGGCTTCCCCGCGGCGCCCGGACCGGCTCCGACGGGCGATACTCGGAATACATCGGCCGGCCCTTCACCGCTCGCTGCACCCCTTCCGGCAACACCTCGCCTCCTTCTCCCCCGCGGCGCATTTCTCCGAGCCCGCCACCGTCTCCGTCCGCCGGATCCGCAAGACCCGCTCAGCCTTTGATGACGCCCATCGGCCGCAGGCGGAAGACCTTGTCCGAGACCCCGGCGCCGGCCATCACGTCGACGACCTCGGCGACATCCTTGTACGCGTACGGCATCTCCTCCGCAACCGTGCGCTTGCCGGCGGCCCGCACCACGACGCCCCGCTCGCGCATCTCGCCGAACAGATCGCGGCCTTGGCTCTCGCGCTTGGCGCGGGCCCGGCTCATCACCCGGCCGGCGCCGTGGCAGGTGGATCCGAAGGTGCGGCGCATGGCGCCTTCGGCGCCGACCAGGACGTACGAGTAGCGGCCCATGTCGCCGGGCACCAGCACCGGTTGGCCGATGTCGCGGAGGCTCTCGGGGATGCGCGGGTCGCCGGCGGGGAAGGCGCGCGTCGCCCCCTTGCGGTGGACGCACAGCCGGCGACTGACGCCGTCGACCTCGTGCTCCTCGAACTTGGCGACGTTGTGGCAGACGTCGTAGATCAGCCGCATGCCGAGGTCGTCGGGACCCATCCCCAGCACCCGCATGAAGCAATCACGGGCAAGGTGGGTGATCGTCTGCCGATTGGCCCAGGCGTAGTTGGCGGCGGCCGCCATCGCCCCCAGATAGGCGCGCCCTTCGTCCGAATCGACCGGGGCGCAGCACAGCTGGCGGTCGGGGAGCTCGATGCCGTACTTGACCACCGCCCGGTGCATGACCCCCAGAAAGTCGTCGCAGACCTGGTAGCCGAGGCCGCGCGAGCCGCAGTGGATCAGCACGCAGACGGTCCCCTCCTCGACGCCGAGCGCCGCGGCCTGCTCCGGCATGTAGACCTCGTCGGTGTAGCCGACCTCGAGGAAATGGTTGCCCGAGCCCAGGGTGCCGACCTGGCGCCTGCCGCGGTCGATGGCCCGCTCGGAGACCGCGTCGGGGTCGGCGCCCTCCAGACAGCCGTTCTCCTCGGTGTGGGGCAGGTCGCCGCGCTCGCCCATGCCGCGCTCCTCGACGGCGTAGCGGGCGCCGCCGGCCAGCAGCTTGCGCATCTCGGGCACCGACAGCGCCTTGATGGCGTTCGACGAACCCACCCCCGTCGGCACCGCCTGAAACAGCGCGTCCATCAGCTCGGCGATGCGTCCCTCGACGTCGGCGCGCCGCAGGTTGCTGGACAGCACCCGCACGCCGCAGTTGATGTCGTAGCCGACGCCGCCGGGGGAGATCACGCCACCGGCGGCGGGATCGGTGGCGGCGACGCCGCCGATCGGAAAGCCATAGCCCCAGTGAATGTCGGGCATGGCCAGCGAGAAGCCGACGATCCCCGGCAGGCAGGCGACGTTGGCGACCTGCTGGGTCGAAGCGTCGGACTCGATGTCGGCGATCAGCTCGTCGCTGGCGAAGATCCGCCCGGGGACCCGCATGCCGCCCTGCCGGGGGATCTCCCAGCAGAACTCGTCGACCCGCTGCAGCTCCACCGGCGGCGGCGAGATCGTCGGGAAGGGGGTCTTCGCGCCGGCCTTGGCGCCACGGCCGCGGCCGTCCCGCCGGCGGCGCTCGCCCTTCGGACGCTTCGGGCGCCCGCCTCGCTCTCCTCGTCGATGGCCGGTGTTTCGCATGCTTCCAGCTGCGGGTCCTCTTCGCCCATTCAGACCGCCGGGGCGTCCGCCACGGGGACGTGTCCAGTGGCGTTGGCCCCGGTGCCCCTGAAGCAGCCCGTGGTGAAACTGTGCAACCAGCCGTTCACCGCGGCCTCCTAGACGTCGACGACGACGGTGGCGCGCCAGAGCCCGTCCTCCTCGCGGATGTCTAGGCCATGATAGGTGATCGCCTTGATCTCGGTGTGCAGGGTGTGCCGTTGCGGGTCGTAGGGCTCGCCGCTGAGCGTCCCGGCCACCTCGTCGCCGGCGAGCGACATGTCGGAGGCAGCCGCCGCCAGCCAGGTGTCGATCTCGAGCTGCAGGTACACCTCCTGTAACCAGCGTACCAGCCGCTCCTCGGGCGACGCACCGCGGACGCTCAAGCGCCTCTCCTGCACCGGGCGGACCGAAGGCAGGTCGTAGCAGATCTCGGCCAGCGCCCGCACGGCCTCGGCGTACAGGCCGGGGAGCCGCGGCGCCCAGACTTCGAAGCCGACGTCGGCCGTGTGGTCGATCTCGAGGTGGCCGGCGCCGCTCAACGCCGTGGTCCCGGCTCCCCCATGGAGCCAGTGGCCTCAGGCAGCCGGTATACCGTGATCCCGGCGATGAACGCCTCCTCGACCGGCATGTCGCGGAGCGGCTCGAAGTAGCCGCCGAGCAGCCGGTCCCACGAGTTGAGCAAGCCGTCGCCGCCGCCCCCCGGCCCGCGGTCCTCGTACAGGACGCCGACGTGGTCCTCGATGCTGAGCAGATCGCCCGGCTGCACCTCATCGAAGGTCACCGGCCGCAGCGGCTCGGCGGTGTGATAGTAGGTGCCGTCAGCGGCGAGGAACATCTCCTCGACGATGACCGCGGCTCGCTCGGGGAGCTCCTGCCAGCCGAAGAACGGCAGCTCGCCGGCCCCCAGCCGCCGTTGGGTGGCGATCCAGAAGTCGAGGATCGTGCCGCCGATGAAGCGCTCCGCCGGATGCGCGGCCGGCGCCAGCCCGTCCGGCTGCGGCACGTAAGGCAGCCCGGAGTAGCCCTGGATCATCCCCAGCGGTTGGTCGCCGGCGCGCACCGTGACGCGGTGCGGTTGCGCCGCCACCGTCTCGGCGTGGACGCCCTCGGCCCCCGGCGAGGAAGCCTCGTCGAGCACGCGGTCGCGGTGGTCGCGGACGACCGCCTGCGCCTTGAACCTCATGGTGCCGATCTCGACCCGCGGAAAGGCGTCGCCGGTCGGCATGATGTCGGCGGCGTGACGGTCGCGAAACCCCCAGGCGAGCATGAAGTTGTCGCCGTACCCGATGCCGGCGGGGTCGAAGTCGGGATCGAACGTCTCGTTGTCGAACCCATAGAACGGCTCGACCTTGAACCAGAGGATCTCGAGGGCGTCCCACCACGAGCTCCAGGGCTCGACCTCGACGACCTCGGCGCCGGGGCCGCCGAGGCGAACCCGATCGACGGGGCCGAAGAAGCGTCGCCGGCCGCGCAGCTCGGCCTCGGCGACCGCGTACAGCGTTACCGCGGTGCCCGCCAGGACCTCCTTGGGAGCGACCGACGCCAGCTCGTCGCCCAAGCTGCTGGAGGCCACCCATACCCGCTGCAGCCGCGGCGTGCTCCAGGTCTGCAGGCGCGGCAATCCGAACCAGATCGACAGGGCGGCGGCGATCACCGTGGAGGCGATCAACAGGCTGCGAAGATCCCGGGGGCGGGACACCGTCAGTCGTGAACGTCGAACCGGATCGTGACCTGCCGACCGGCGCTCTCGGGCAAGACGGTCAGGGTGACCGGGGTGCCCGACGGCAGCCGGGAAAAGGCGTCGTACCAGGCTCGCTGCTCCTCCCCCGTTATCGCCAGCGACACGCCGTCGGCGGCGACGATCAGGTCGCCGGCGCGCAGCCCGGCGCGCGCCGCCGCGGAGGCTGCATCGAGGTTGATGACGACCACGCCCCGCCCGACCAGGTAGCCAACCCCGAAGCCGAGGTTCCTGACCCCAGCCTCGGCCGGCGGCCGAGAGGCCGCTAGCTGCAGCGCGACGACGCGGCGTACCTCTTCCACCGGGATGGCGTAGCTGCGCCGGACGCCGGTCTCGAGGATGGCGCGCTCGGAATCACGCCCGACGAGGACGCCGACGACCCGGCCGTCCTCGCCCAATAGCGGGCCGCCGGAGTCGCCCGGCTCGGTGTTCACGGTGGTCTCGATCAGCCGGGCGAGCGGCGCCGCCCACTTGCCCTCGACGTCCAGGCCGGTGACGGTTCCCGCCAGCTCGCCGTCGCGGCGGGCGCCGAAGGCCCGGATGTGGTCGCCAACCTCGAGCTCCTCGAAGCCTCCCAGCCGCAGCGACGGCAAGTTCGAGTCGCTGTGGAAGACGATGACCGCCAGGTCGAAGCCGGCGTCGACGTACGCAACCGAGCCGATCAGCGGCGACCGCCGCGGCAAGTGGATCTCGACGCTCACGGCGTCGCGCACCACGTGCTCGTTGGTGATCAGCACCTGGCGGCCGGCGACGCCGACGACAAATCCGGAGCCCGACGCCAGCGGGTTGCCGCCGGCATCGAAGGGCAGAACACGGGCGACGGCGTCGGCGGGAGAGCCGCTCTCCGCGACGGCCGGCCCTTCGCGGCCGGGCGCCCTGCCGGCGCCGGGGCTCTCGTCGCCGCTGGCGCCGCCCGTGGCAACGCCGCCAGCGACCAGGCTCGCCGCCTCAGGGGTCAAGCCGCCGTCACCGATGAGCCTCTGGGCGACGGCGCGCGCCACGTTGATCGGGATCGCGAAGCCCACGCCCGCGAAGCCGCCGGGCCCATTGCCGCCGTCCTCGCCGGCGATGATCGCCGTGTTGATGCCGATGACCTCGCCCCTGAGGTTGACCAGGGGGCCGCCGGAGTTGCCGCGGTTGATCGGGGCGTCGGTGATGATGAAGTCCTCGTAGGGCGCGATCCCGAGGCCACGGCGATGCAATCCGCTGATGATCCCCGCCGTCGCCGTGGCCTCGAGACCGAACGGCGCGCCGATGGCGAGGACGAACTCACCGACCTGGAGCTGGTCGGAGTCGCCGAGCGCCGCCACCGGGATCGGCCGGTCGGTAAGCACCTTGACCACCGCAACGTCGGTGGCACGGTGGATGCCGTAGACCTCCGCCGGCATGTCGAGGCCGCCGCCGACGGCGACCCGCAACCGCTCGACGCCGTCCACGACATGGGCGTTGGTCAGCACGAAACCGGCCTCGTGGACGACTACGCCGGAGCCGCTGCGCCCGGCCTCGGGGATGGTCAGGAACGCCACCGTCGGACTCACCAGGTCGAGGACGCGCGGGATCGCGTCGACGGCGGCTCCGGTCGACAGGCTCACCGGCGTCGCTCGGCCGAGCTGCAGGGTGACTCTGGGCGCGCCGTCCGGCCGCCAGTAGGCGCTGCCGGCGATCGAGACCACGATCAATCCGACGACGATCGCTCCGACCAGGGCCGGAGCCCGCAGCCCCATGCGCGAGTCGCCAACCTGCTCCGGATTCGTAAAGGAATCCACCGAATCAGCTCCAGCCTTCATGAAACTCGGGGGGAAGCGGCTTCACCGCCGCGGCACAGGCGCTCGCCGCACGATGATCTTAGCATGCAAGATACGCGCCCCGGCTACCGCGAACCCAAGCATATCGGGGGTTGCCTGATCATTTCGAGGCGCTGCCGCCGGGGCTGCCGATCATGACGCGCCGCGGCCTGCGGCCGGCTAACGGACGGGCGCCGCCTGATAATGACGAAGGCGGGCCACCGGGGCGGGCTCGCGGCGCAGCGCCCGGATCCCTTCCACCGCCGCCGCCGCCCCCGAGATGTTGGTGATGCAAGGGACGCGGTGGTCCAGCGCGGTGGCGCGGATCGCCGACTCGTCGAAGCGGGACTCGCGGCCCAGCGGCGTGTTGATGACCAGCTGCACCTCGCCGTTGACGATGTGGTCGGCGATGCTCGGGCGGCCCTCGTTGACCTTGAAGACGACATCGGCCGCAACCCCCTGGCCGGCGAGGAAGTCGGCGGTTCCCTTTGTGGCGAGCAGCCGGAAGCCGCACTCGGCGAGGCCGCGGGCGATCGCCACCGCCGCCTTCTTGTCGGCATCGTGGACGGAGATGAACGCCGTCCCCTCGGTGGGCAGCGGCGCCCCGGCGCCGGCCGCCGCCTTGGCGAAGGCGATGCCGAAGGTCGGCCCGGCCCCCATGACCTCGCCGGTCGACCGCATCTCCGGCCCCAGCAGCGGGTCGTAGCCCGGGAAGCGGTCGAAGGGGAACACCGGCGCCTTGACGAACACCGAGTTCACGGCGGGATCCTCGGTCACCCCCAGCTCCGCCAGCGTCGCCCCCAGCAGCAGCCGGGTGGCGATGCCGGCCAGCGGCACGCCGGTGGCCTTGGCCACGAACGGCACCGTGCGGCTGGCGCGCGGGTTGACCTCCAGGACGTAGACCTCGTCGCCGACGATCGCGAACTGGGCGTTCATCAGGCCGACCACGCCGAGGTCGATTGCCAGCCTGCGGCTCCATTCGCGCACCCGCTCGAGGGCCGCCGGCCGCACGCCGATCGGCGGCAACACGCAGGCCGAGTCTCCGGAGTGCACGCCCGCCTCCTCGATGTGCTGGAGGATGCCTCCGATCACGACGTTCTCGCCGTCGCACAGGACGTCGACGTCGAGCTCCTGGGCCGCCTCCAGGAACTTGTCGATCAGCACCGGGTGGTCGGGAGAGGCGTCGACCGCCTCCTCGATGTAGCCGCGCAGGCTGTGCGACTCGTAGACGATCGCCATCGCCCGGCCGCCGAGGACGTACGAGGGCCGCACCAGCACCGGGTAGCCGAGCTCACCGGCGACCTCGAGGGCTCCGGCGACGTCGCTGGCGGTGCCGAACGGCGGCTGGGCGATGTCGCGCTGGCGCAGGAAGGCGCTGAAGCGCTGGCGGTCCTCGGCCAGATCGATCGCCTCCGGCGGCGTGCCGAGGATCCGGACGCCGGCGCGGTGCAGCGGCAGGGCGAGCTTCAGCGGCGTCTGGCCGCCGAACTGCAGAATGGCGCCGACCGGCTGCTCGCGCTCGACGATGGCCAGCACCTCCTCGAGGGCGACGGGCTCGAAGTAGAGCCGCCCGGCGGTGTCGTAGTCGGTCGACACGGTCTCCGGGTTGCAGTTGACCATGATGCTCTCGTAGCCGGCCTCGTGGGCGGCGAAGGCGGCGTGGCAGCAGCAGTAGTCGAACTCGATGCCCTGGCCGATGCGATTGGGCCCGCCGCCGAGCACCAGGACCTTGGGCGCCGCCGTCGGCGCCGCCTCGTCGGGGCCTGCGGAGCCGGCCAGGACGCTGCCGTCGGGGCGCACCCGCAGGCCGCCGGCGTCGAAGCTCGAGTACAGGTACGGGGTGTGGGCCTCGAACTCGGCGGCGCAGGTATCGACCCGCCGGAAGCTCGGCCGCACGCCGAGGCGCTCGCGGCGGGCCCGCACCAGCTCGGCGTCGCTGCCGGTGAGCCGGGCGAGCTGCTCGTCGCCGTAGCCGGCGCGCTTGGCGGCGCGCAGGCTGTCGGCGTCGAGGTCGGCGAGCGACTGGGCGCGCAGCGCCTTCTCGTGGTGATACAGGCTCTCGAACTGGTCGACGAACCAGGGGTCGTAGCCGGTGAGCGCCGCCAGCTCGCTGGCCGGCAGGCCGGCGGCGAAACCCTCCCAGAGCGTATCGAGACGATCACTCAGCGGCCTCCGCAGCCGCTCGCGGAGCGCCGCCCGGTAGGGGTCCATCGACCCGGCGGGCGCCGGCGCCGTGCCGGCCTCGGCGCGGCGCGCCGCGGCGGCCGCCGCCTCGCCGCGCCTGGCGGGCGGCTGCCCCCAGCCCTGGCGGCCGGTCTCCAGCGACCGGAAGGCCTTCTGGACGGCCTCGCGGAAGGTGCGGCCGATGGCCATGACCTCGCCGACCGAGCGCATCTGGGTGTTGAGCGTCGGATCGACGCCCGGGAACTTCTCGAAGGTGAAGCGCGGGATCTTGACGACCACGTAGTCGATGCTCGGCTCGAACGACGCCGGCGTCTCGCGGGTGATGTCGTTGGGGATCTCGTCGAGCGTGTAGCCGACCGCCAGCTTGGCGGCGATCTTGGCGATCGGGAAGCCGGTGGCCTTCGAGGCCAGCGCCGAGGAGCGCGACACCCGCGGGTTCATCTCGATCACCACCATGCGGCCGTCGCCGGGATCGACCGCGAACTGGATGTTGCTACCGCCGGTCTCGACACCGACCGCCGAGATGATCCGCCGCGCCCAGTCGCGCATGCGCTGATACTCCCGGTCGGAGAGGGTGAGCGCCGGGGCGACGGTGATCGAATCGCCGGTGTGAACGCCCATCGGGTCGAGGTTCTCGATCGAGCAGATGACTACGAAGTTGTCGGCGCAATCGCGCATCACCTCGAGCTCGTACTCCTTCCACCCCAGGACCGACTCCTCGACCTGCACGGCGCCGACCGGCGAGGCGCGCAGGCCGGCTTCGACGATGCGCTTGAGCTCCTCGACGTTGTAGGCGATGCCGGCGCCGCCGCCGCCGAGCGTGTAGGAGGCGCGGACGATCGCCGGGTAGCCGATCGAGCGCACCAGCTCGATGGCCTCGGCGAGGCTGTGCGCGTAGCCGGCCCGCGGCACCGGCAGGCCCTCGCGCTCCATCGCCTGGCGGAAGCTCTGCCGGTTCTCGGCGATCTCGACCGCCTCGCGGCTGGCGCCGATCATCTCCACGCCGTAGCGCTCCAGGATGCCGCGGTCGTGGAGCTGCACCGCCAAGTTCAGGGCGGTCTGGCCGCCCACCGTCGGCAGCACCGCGTCGGGGCGCTCGCTGGCGATCACCTGCTCGAGCACCTCGGGCACCAGCGGCTCGATGTAGGCGTCCGGGGCCACCTCGGGGTCGGTCATGATGGTCGCCGGGTTGGAGTTGACCAGCACCACCCGGTAGCCCTCCTGGCGGAGCGCCTTGACCGCCTGGGTGCCCGAGTAGTCGAACTCGCAGGCCTGGCCGATGACGATCGGCCCCGAGCCGATCACCAGAATCGTCTCGATGTCGGTGCGTTTGGGCATCGCGGCGGCGCGTCAGGGGGCGGGATCGAGGCTCGGGCGACTCGCCCGGCACAGTAGCAACGCCCCCGGGGGCGGTCAAACACGCGCTCCGCAGCCACCGCTGGGGCGCCCATCCCGGCCGCTCGCGACCGCATGTGTCCGCCTGGACGGCGGTGTTTGCAGAGCAACCGGAGGCGAATGACGATGGGCTCGAACGGCCGGGCGACGGCGGCGACGGCGGACCAGGGCTTTCCCGCAGATTGACGGCGGCGGCGGCAAAGGGTTCAGCAGATGCGACACGATGCTAGAATCACAACGTCTCATGGCGCCCGCAGCGCTCCCCGTGGCGCGAGTGTTCCGTCCGCTGCGGCCCGCCCAGTGCGTCCCCCCACGTGCCTCGCGCGGCAGCCCCGCGCCCTCTAGCCCCAGGAATAGCGCATGTCCGCCAAGAAGCTGCTCATCGGCCTGCTGATCGCCGGCGTCGCCGGCGCCGGGATCGCCGCCAACGTCTGGTGGCGCGAGGCCCCGACGCCCGAGGTCCAGGTCGAGGCGGCGGCGCTCCGCGATCTCACCGCCACGGTCTCGGGCTCCGGCTCGATCCGCCCCGCCCGCGAGGTCGACATCTCGTCCAACGTCATGGGGCGGGTTACCCGGCTGGCGGTCGAGGAGGGGGCGGTCGTCGAGGCCGGCGACATGCTCGTCGAGGTCGACCCGCAGCGGCTGCAGAGCACCGTCGACCAGATGCAGGCGAGCCTGCAGTCGGCGCGCACCCAGGTGGATCAGGCGCAACAGGAGCTCGAGTACGCCCGCGAGGTCCTCGACCGCCGCGAGGGCCTCTACCGCCAGGACCTGCTGTCGCGCGAGCTCTACGAGCAGGCGCTGCAGGACGTGCAGCGCGCCGAGCGCACCGTCGAGATGCGCGACCAGGACGTCCTGCGCCTGCAGGCCCAGCTCGCCCAGTCGCGTTACGACCTCACCCAGGTGACCATCGACGCGCCGATGGCGGGCATTATCACCAAGCTCAACATCGAGGAGGGCGAGAACGTCGTCACCGGGACGATGAACAACGCCGGCACCGTGCTGCTGACGATCGCCGACCTGTCGGTGGTCGAGGCCGAGATCCAGGTCGACGAGACCGACGTCGTCCACGTCGAGGTCGGCCAGCCGGCCACCGTGCGCATCGACGCCTTCCCCGACGCCGGCTTCCAGGCCGTGGTCACCGAGGTCGGCAAGAGCCCGATCGGCAGCGGCAGCGCCGCGCCGACCGCCGCCAACCAGGCGATCAACTTCAAGGTCGTGGTCCGGCTGACCGAGACCGTCCCGGGGGCGCGGCCGGGGCTGTCGGCGACCGCCGACATCGTCACCGCCACCCGCGAGAAGGCCCTGGCGGTGCCGATCCAGGCGCTGATCCTCCGCGAGGTCCAGGTCGACGAGAAGGGCGAGATCATCGGCGGCGACGATCCGCTCGCCCGCGCCGACGCCGCCGCGCTGCCGGCGGCCGACGACGCCGGAGAGCGGGTCGAGATGGAGGGGGCGTTCGTGGTCCGTGAGAGACGTGCTCTCTTCTTGCCGATCGAGATCGGCATCGCCGGCGAGCGCCACTTCGAGGTGCTCGAGGGCGTAAAAGAGGGCGACCTGATCATCACCGGCCCCTTCGAGGTCATCCGCACGCTGGTCGACGGCGAGCGCGTCGAGGTGCAGGAGCGGCCGGCGTCGCGATGAACCCACCGAGCAAGCAGGAGCGACGCCGGGCGCGGCGCAAGCACGCTCTCGGCGTCTGGGAGGGGATCGGGATCGCGCTGGAGGCGATCTGGGGCAACAAGCTGCGCTCGTTCCTGACCGTCCTCGGCAACATCATCGCGGTCACCTCGATCATCCTGGTGGTCTCGATCATCCAGGGGCTCGACGCCGAGGTCACCGACATCTTCTCGTCGCAGGGGACCGACGTGTTCAGCGTCGTCCGCTCCGGGATCGCCTTCTCCGAGGAGGAGATGCGCGCCAACCGCAACAACCCGCCGCTCGAGCGCGCCGACGCCGAGATGCTGCGCGCCGAGGGGGAGACGTTCGGAGCCGTCGTCGAGCAGGCACAGCGACGGGCCCGCGTCGAGCACGGCGCCACCAGCCTCGATTCCGTCGGCGTTGCCGGTTTGTCGCACGAGTACAGCCGCACCGACACCTACGGGATCGAAGCCGGGCGCTACTTCTCGCTGCTGGAGGGACGCCGCAACCGTGCCGTCGCCGTGCTCGGCGCCGCCACCGCCGAGCAGCTCTTCCCCGCCCTGCCGCCCTCCGGCGCCCTCGACAAGCGGGTGCGGATCAACGGCATCCACTTCACGGTGATCGGCGTTCACGCGGCGCGCGGCTCGCTGCTCGGAAGGAGCCAGGACGAGTTCATCAACATCCCGATCGGCGCCTTCGAGCGCATCTTCGGGCGCCGCTCCATCGACTCGATCGGCATCCGGCCGCGCGGCCCCGAGCTGATGGACGACGCCCTCGCCGAGGCCCGCCTGCTGATGCGCATCCGCCACCGGCTGCGCCCCGGCGAGCGCGACGACTTCGCCCTCACCAGCGCCGATACCTTCATCGACATCTACCGGCAGGCCACCACCGGCATCTACTCGGTGCTGGTCTCGGTGGTCGCCATGTCGCTTGTGGTCGGCGGCATCGTGATCATGAACATCATGCTGATGGTGGTCACCGAGCGCACCCGCGAGATCGGCATCCGCAAGGCGGTGGGGGCCAGCTACCGGGCGGTCCTCTGGCAGTTCCTGGTCGAGGCCGTGACGCTGTCGCTCGTCGGCGGCGTCCTCGGCCTGCTGCTCGGCTACGCCGCCGCGTCTCTCGTGGGCGCGTACACGCCGTTGCCCTACACCCTGGCGGTGTGGTCGGTGGTGCTGGCGCTGGTGGTGGTGACCGGGGTCGGCGTCGTGTTCGGCATCTACCCGGCGTCGCGGGCCGCCAAGATGGACCCGATCACCGCGCTCGGCTACGAGACCTGAGGATGGAGGGCGGAAATGGCGATGCGTAGCGGCCTGGCCGGCGAGATCCTGGCGATGGCCTGGGACAGCCTGCGCGCCTACAAGATGCGCTCGGCGCTCACCGTGCTGGGCATCGTCATCGGCATCACGATGGTCGTCGGGGTCACCAGCCTGATCCGCGGCTTCGACTCGACGATCACCGGGCAGATCCAGGGGATGGGCCCCGACACGGTCTTCATCGCCAAGTTCTCGATCCAGTCGCTGACCTCCGGCGCGGACTTCCGCGAGCTGTTCTCCCGCCCCGACATCACCGCCGATGACGCCCGCGCCATCCGCGAGTCGGTGCCGGCGGCCAGGAAGGTGTCGATGGTCTACCAGTCGCAGGGCACCCAGGCCTGGTACCGGGGCAAGCGGACCTCCGCCTCGATGATCCTGCAGGGCGTCTCGGCGGAGTTCCTCGAGGCCTCCGACATCACCCTCGCCGCCGGTCGCATGCTCTCCCAGGTCGACGAGATGCAACGGAGCGACGTCGTGCTGCTTGGCGCCGGGCCGGCGGAGGCGCTGTTCGGCGCCAGCCAGGGCGTCGGCCGCCACATCCGCATCGCCGGGCGCGAGTACCGGGTCATCGGCGTGACCGAGCCGCGCGCCATCGCCGGCGCGGTGGGCCCCGGCGCCGACAACTTCGCCCTGGTACCGTCGACCAACTTCCGCAAGCTGTACGGCCCCGACGCCGGCCAGCCCAACATGGTGATCAAGGCCGCCGACGGCGTGCCGGTCGAGACCCTGGTGCGCGAGGTCGAGGCGCTGATGCGGATCCGCCACGGCCTCCGCGCCCACCAGCCCAACGACTTCGACGTCCTCACCCAGGAGTCGGTCATGGAGCTGTGGCGGCAGATCTCCACGGCGATCTTCATGGTGCTGGTGGCGCTCTCCTCGGTGGCGCTGATGGTCGGCGGCATCGGGGTGATGGCGATCATGCTGGTCTCGGTGACCGAGCGCACCCGCGAGATCGGCATCCGCAAGGCGATCGGGGCGCGGCGCGGCGACATCCTCTGGCAGTTCCTCGCCGAGGCCGCGGCGCTGGCTGCCGCCGGCGGCGCCATCGGCGTGGCGCTCGGCTCGGGCATCGGTTACGTGATCTACCTGGCGACCGGCTTCCCGGTCTCGCTCCCCTGGTGGTCCTTCGCGGTCCCGGTAGCGTTTTCCTCGCTGATCGGGATATTCTTTGGCATCTATCCGGCCAGCCGCGCCGCCGGGCTCGACCCGGTGGACGCTTTGCGGTACGAATGAGCGGCCGCTGGCCGCCTCCCCAGGTGAGCAGGACGAGGTCATATGTGTGCCTGGCAGTTGCAAGCCCAGCAAGCACGCCCACCGCGGCGGGGGCTGCGGTGAGCGCCGGCGATGTGGAATCGCTAGCCCAGGACGTTTTCATCCCATTCGAACCGGCTCCCCCAGGATCAGGTTAGAAAAATCCCGTCTTTCTCCGTCGTAATCAACAGAGCCGACCTTTCACCCGTGCGCCCTGAAGGGCGAGCTTCCGTACCTCGCTCCCGAGGAGGTTACCTAGTCATGTCGAACCACACTCTCGTTCCGAATCTCGCCCGCCGGCTGGCGCCGGCGGCGCTTGCCCTTTGGATCGCGATCCTGCCCGCGGCTGCCTTCGCGGCGCCGCAAGGGCAGGATGCCCAGCAGCCGCGCCAGGCCGCCCAGCAGCCGACGGCGACCCAGCAGCCGACGCAGGCCGCCCAGCAGCCGCGCCAGGCGGCCCAGCAGCCGACGCGGGCGGAGAAGGCGCTGGCCGACTCGCTCCGCGAGCTCGCCGCCCACGACGGCGAGATCGTCACCAGCCTGGTGTACGACGCCGCCCAGGAGCAGGCGCCAGGCCAGCGCCAGCCCTACGAGCTGTCGCTGCTGGACGCCGTCGAGATGGCGTTACGCAACAACCTCGGCGTGCAGGTGAGTCGCTACGGCCCGCAAAATACCTACGAGGGCATCACCCAAGCAAGGGCGCAGTTCGATCCCACCCTGCAGTTCAACGCCCCGACCTTTTCGCGGGGCTCGTCGCCGACGACGACCCAGTTGCTGGGCGCCGACGTCGTCACCAGCACGGGGCTGAGCGGCACGGGCTTCACGTGGCAGGAGAACCTCGAGTGGGGAGCCTCGTACTCGCTTGGCTGGACGGCCAGCCGCAACTCGAACAACAACGAGTTCAATACCTTCAACCCCAGCATCAGCTCCAACTTCCAAGGCAACATCACCCAACCGCTGCTGCGCGGCTTCGGCGAGGTGAATCGCATCGGCCTCAGGGTTTCGCGAATCAGCTACGAATCGAGCCTCGAGGGGTTCCGGTCATCGGTGCAGAACGTCGTCCTGCAGACGATCAACGCCTACTGGAGTCTGCGCGCCGCAGTCGCCGCGCTGGGCGTCGCTCAAGAGTCGCTCGGGCTCGCCGAGCAGCAGTTCGAGCGCAACCGCATCCAGGTCGAGATCGGCACGCTGGCCCCCATCGAGATGGTGCAGGCCGAAACCCAGCGCGAGAACTCCCGTCTGAGCTTGATCGGCGCCCAGCTCAGCGTCGAGGACGCGCAGGAGCAGCTCAAGCAGCTCTTGAACTTCGACACCATCGTCGACGACTCACAGGTGTACGACATCGTGCCGACCGACGAGCCCGAGACCACCGTTCCCCCGATGAGCGTCGACGAGGCGATCCAGACCGCCCTCGCCAACGATCCTTCGATCCGCCAGCAGCGCTTCAACCTGCAAAGCGCGCAGCTCAACCTCGACAGCGCCCGCAACAATCTCCTGCCGAACTTGAGCCTGAACGCCCGGTTCAACCTGCAGGGCCGCGCGGGAGACCGGTTCGTCCGCGGCGTCGACGAGCTCGGAGCTCCGGTCACCGAGGTCCTGCAGACCAGCTTCTGGACCTCACAGGCGCAGATCCTGTCGGGCGACTTCAACACCTGGTCGGTGGGCGCCAGCATCAGCTTCCCGCTGCACAACTACGCGGCCAAAGCCGGTCACGCCCGCGCCTCGATCGGCGAGCGGCAGTCGGTGACCCAGCTCGCCCAGGCCGAGCAAAACATCATCTATGCGGTGCGGCAGAACGTGCGGCAGGTCGAAAACCTCGCCCGCCAGGTCGAAACGGCGACGCTCAGGTCGGAGCTGACCCGGCAACAGCTCAACGCGGAGCAGCGCAAGTTCGACGTCGGAACGAGCACCAACTTCGAGGTGCTGAACTTCCAGAATCAGCTCAGCGGCGCCCTGCAGGCGGAGCTGAATACGATCCTGAACCTGCAGCGCGCCATCGCCCAGCTCGAGGCCTCCAAGGGCACCTTGCTGGAGACCTACGGCGTCTCGATCGAGCAAGCCGGCGTCGGCGGCGGGATCCGGCGCTGAGGAAAGGGCGCCCATCCGCCGCCCACCGGAACCGTCCGAGGGGCGCGTCGACGGCTGCGGACGGGCGACGCAGATCGAATGAACGGGGCGGGCGTCCGAAAGGGGGCGGCCGCTTCATTGTTGCCGGCCTACTCGATCCGCGCCGCGATCAGGGCGTCGAGCTCGGCCCGCAGGCGCGGCAGGATCTCGGCGTAGGTGTAGGCGCCGACCAGCTCGGGGCCGCGCTTGAGGTTGACGTGGGTGGGGCCGCACCAGAGGCCGAGGTCGGCGTCGTCGGTCTCGCCGGGGCCGTTGACCCGGCAGCCCATGACCGCGATCGTCAGGGCATGGGACTCGGCGTAGCGGGAGAGCTCGCGGACGTCCTCGGCCAGCTCGACGAAGGCCTCGTTCTCGACCCGCGAGCAGGACGGGCAGGAGATGATGTTGAGGCGGTCGTTGCCGAAGTCGGGCACCGAGCGGAAGCGGCCGGCGGCGATGTCGTCGAGGATCTCGCGGCCGATGCGGATCTCCTCGGGCTTGCGATCGTTGGAGAGCGTCAGCGAAACGCGGATGGTGTCGCCGATGCCCTGGGTCAATAGCTGTTCGAAGGCGATGCGGGTCTTGATGGCGCCGTCGGGCAACAGGCCGGCCTCGGTGACGCCCAGGTGCAGGGGCACGTCGGGGCGCTCGGCGGCGAAGCGCTCGTTGCCCTCGATGACCTTGCGGGGATCGGAGTCCTTCAGCGAGACGACGTAGCGGTGGAAGCCGGCGTCGTCGAGGTAGCCGCAATGCTCGAGCGCCGAGGCCACCATGGCGCCTACCGAGTCGCCGTCGAACTTCTCCGAGATGGCAGGATCAACAGACCCGCAGTTGACGCCGATCCGCACCGCGCAGTCGTGCTCGCCGGCGGTCTCGGCGATGAAGCGGGCCTTGTCGCGGGCGCTCTTGTCCTTCTCGTGGTGGTGGAGGTGGCCGGGGTTGTAGCGCAGCTTGGCGACCCAGGGGGCGACGTCGGTGGCCAGCCGGTAGCTCTCCTGCAGGTCGATGCACAGCGTCGCCGGCGAGCGGCGGGCGATCTCGGCGACCGCCTCGGCGTCCTTTTTCGAGTCCACCGCCAGCCGTACGACGCCGGCACCGGCGCCGTGCAGGGCCCCGGCCTGCTCGACGCTGGCCTCGACGTCCTGGGTGCGGGTGGCGCACATCGACTGCACCACCACCGGGTGGCCGCCGCCGATGACGAGCGGGCCGACCGGCACGGCGCGGGTCGGATTGCGTCGCATTGGAGAGAGACTGGATGCGTCGGACATTGGATGAACAGGATGCCACCCCTTACCGCTGCAGTCACCTCGCCGCCCTGACCCATCCCGCAAATACGCCCGAGATCCCCGGCGGGCTCACCTGCCGAACGGGCGCATCGCGCGGCCTTTCGGGCAAGCGCGGTGTGCGCGGCCGTCGCCCGTCCGAGACGGCTGTTAGAATCACCCCCGATCGATGCGCGGCCCGGGCGCGTCGCCCGCCCTTACGGGCCGCTCCTTTCCCGCCGACAACGACATGAGAACTGAGCCAGAGAGACGAGGCCGGGGCCGCGCGCCCGCAGCGTCGGCGCTCGCCGTCTTCCTGGCCGTCGGGCTGGTGGCCGCCGCGGGCGTTGCAAGCCCGCGGGTCCCGCAGCGGGGCGTCCCGGATGGCGCCGGCGCGGCGAGCCCGCAGGCCCCGCAGCGGAGCCTGCCGGATGGCACCGGCGCGGCGAGCCCGGAGGTTCGGCAGCAGGACGTACCGGATGGCGCCGCCGACGGGCGCCGGCAACAGGCTCCGGGGCCCCAGCGCGCCCCGCAGGCGTTCGGCGCCACCGTCGCCCGCGTCCGGGTCGATGTCATCGTCACCGACGGCGACGGCGACTTCGTGACCGATCTGGCGGCTTCCGACTTCTCGGTCTTCGAGGACGGCGAGCCCCAGGAGATCCTCGACGTCCAGCTCGTCGATCTGATCGCCGGCGAGGTACGCACGCTGCGCCGCGGGGAGACGACGGCCGACGCGGCGGCGGGCGGCGGCGGCGCGCGGGAAGGCGCCGGCGTCAGCGGCGCGAGGGGCGCGAGGGGCGGAATCGACCCGACCGGCGCCGCCGCGGCGGCGGCATCGGCGGCGGCGGGCGCCGGTCCCGGCGACGCGATACCCGGCGGCGATTCGCCGACCGCCGCCGGCGAGCTCGGCGCGGTGATCTTCCTGATCGACGGGCCGAGCCTGAACCAGCAGGCGAAGGCGCGCTTCGGCGACGCCTGGGGCAAACTGCTCGAGCAGACCGAGGACTCGAACCTGCCGCGCGCCGCCTACATGGTCGACAACGTCGGCCGCCTGCAGGAGCTGGCGCCGCTGGGCGACGATCTTCAGGCCATGCGCGCCGCCGCCGATACGGTGCGCGCTGCGCCGTTGTTCGGCAACACCATCAACCGGCGCCTCTATGAGATCGTCGCCGACCTCACCAGCCCCGCCTTCGAGGGCGCGCCCGAGGACCTGCGCCAGGTGGCGATCGCCAAGGCGCGCAGCTTCGAGCTCGAGGAGCGGTTTCGGACCCTCGCCACCTACGAGCTGCTGACCAGCTTCACCGAGGCGCTTTCGAGCCGCTCCGGGCGTACCGCCCTGGTGTGGGTCTCCAGCGGCATCAAGCTCATGCAGGGAGGCCCCTTCTCGGCCGTCTTCGCCGCGGGGGAACCCAGCCCCACCGCGGCGGGGATGGGCGGGGCGGCGTTCGACCTGTACTCCCCCGATCCCCAGATCGAGGCGGCCCGGCAGGCGCTCCACCGCGCCGCCAACAGCGCCAACGTGAGCTTCTACAGCGTCGATCCTTCGCTGCTGTCCGAAACCCGCCTCGTCGCCGCCGACGTCGAGCTCGGCGCGGCCGTGGCCGCCGGCTACCTGGCGACCCAGGCGATGCAGCAATCGCTCGACGGCCTGCGCGACGCGCTGCGAACGGCCGCCGCCGAGACCGGCGGGCGGTCGTTCATCCACGCCACCGACCTCGGCGCCGCGCTCGAGGAGATCGAGGCCGACACCAGCCGCTTCTACCTGCTGACGTATGCGCCGCCCGCCCCCGAGGGCGACGGCGAGTACCACGAGATCCGCGTCGAGGTCGGCCGCGACGACGCCCGTGTCCGCGCCCGCGCCGGCTACACCGACCATCCGGCCGGCGACCGGGTGCGGCGATCGCTGGCCGCCGCGCTGGCCTTGCCGGGCGCGGTGAGCGGCCTGCCGGTCGAGGCCGAGGCGTTCGTCTCGCGGCCGCCGGACGGTGCCCCCAACGTCCTGCTGGCGGTGGCCGTGGAGGGCAGTGAGCTGGAGATGGTCGTCGATGCCGCGGGCGAGCGCAGCGTCTCGCTCGACGTCCACACCCTGGCCGTCGAACGCGGCGACGCCGTAACCGAGGCCCACGAGCAGCTCACCGGCCGCTCCGGCGCCGGCGGCCTGGCCCCCCGCGGCGGCGCCGCCGGTGGGGTTCCCGGCGCGGGCGGCGCCGGCGGGCTGACGCTGGTCGGCACGATGGCCTACCAACACGAGTTCACCCTGGAGCCGGGCAGCTACACGTTCCACGTCGCGGTGCTCGACAACGTCAGCGGTCGCATCGGCGCCACAACGGTCGACGTCACGGTGCCGCCCGCCGGCGCCGGCTGGGGCACCAGCGACCCGCTGCTGGTCACCATCGACGAGGCCGGCCGGCCGCAGCCGGTGGTGCTCGGCCGCGTTCTCGCCGAGCAGAACCTTGCCGCCTTCGTCGAGGTCTACGGCGGCCAGCAGCCGATTCTTTCCGGCCGGGTGTTCGCGCAGACCGCCGAGGGGGGCGACAGCGTGCAGTCCGCCCGCTTGCTGCCGATGGCGCTGCGCCAGGTCGGCGCCGGCCGCCACCGCGGCTCGACGCCGCTGCCGCCGGGGCTGCCGGCCGGCCGTTACATCGTGCAGCTGACGATCACCGATCCGCCAGCCGGCCAGCACCGTATCGTGCGCTTGCGGCTCGAGGTCGTGGAGCCGCGCGGGCGCTGATGCGAAGACCCGCGGCCCTCGCGCTTCTGCTGCTCGCCGGCGGCTGCACGGGGCTCTCGTCCGGCGGCGGCGGCGGATCGAGCGGCCTGCCGATCGTCGTCTTCCTCGGCAACGGCTCGGCGGCCTCGCTGCCCCCTGAAGAGGCCGCCGCCTGGAGCTGGCTGCGCTCGCGCCCCGAGCTCGATGCACGCTACGTGCAGCTCGTCGATCTCGCCGGCGCCGATCTGCCGCGGCAGGCGGTGATCTGGTGGCACTACGCCGCCGAGGAGAGCCTGCCGTCGGCGGCCGTCCGCGCCGAGACGCGGGCCGCCGTGCGCCGGCATCTGGTCGGCGGCGGCGGCGTCCTGCTGAGCCTGCTCGCGGCCCCCTACGTGGTCGCCCTGGGCTTCGAGGAGGCGCCTCCCGACGTCGTCCATACCGCCGGCAACCTCGGCGCCGACACCGAGTTCGGCGGCCTGCGAGCGCCACCCGGGCACCCGCTGCTGGAGCGCTTCTGGGGCGGCGCGTTCACCGCCGGCGGTGGCCGCTACCCGCGCCGCGCCGTCGCCCTGTACACCGGCGACCGCTGGCCGGCGAAGGGGGAGGTATGGGCCGTCCATCAGGACGAGAGCCAGGTCGACGCCGGCACCAAGGTGGGCCTCGAGTACGCGGCGGTGATCCCCGGGGCCGGAACGTTGTTGACGATCGGCGCCCACTGCTACTTCGCCGACGCCGCCAACCACAACCGGCCCCAGCTCGAGCAACTGGTCAGCGACGCCCTTCATTACCTGGCGGGCCTTCCCTCCCCCGCCCTGCCGGCTGGCGGCGCAACCGCTGCGAACGCTGCCAGGGGCGGCGAACGGACTACGCGCGGAGGCTCGGGCGGCGTCCCGGCCGCAGACGCCGCCTCGCCGCTGCCGCCGGTGCGCGACGGCAACCGTCGCTACTGGGGGCGGGGGGGCTCCGTAGAACCCGGGGTGGTGCCTGCGGAAATCGCCCCCACGACGCTGCCGATCGCCGCCGATCCGCAGGAGGTCCTCAATCGAATCCTGCTCTCGCGCACCGGCCCCGAGCTGACCGGCTACCCGGCCGCCGATACTCCCTTCACGCTCACTAGCCCCCAGGTCGTCGCCGCCGGCTCGCAGCTCGGCCGCGTCGACGAGCTCTGGGTGCACCCGCAGCGCATCCTCCGCGGCCTGCGCTTCGGGATCGTGCGACCCGGCCGCGGCGTCACCTGGATCGACGCCGGCGGCGGCCAGCACACGTTCATCGCCCGCCCCGAGGGCTCCGAGCTCAAGTACAACGACGGCGATGTCGAGCTCGGCATCCATCTGACCGTCGACCGCCGCTACCCGGCGCTGGTCGCCGTGCTTTCGGTGCGCAGCCCGGCGGCGCTCAAGCTCATCGCCGCCTGGGAGGTCGACAGCACGGCGAGCTGGCCGCGCGACGACAGCCTCTACGGTCCCCTCGAGCTGGGCTGGGACGACGGCGCCCGGGCGGCGGTGTGGCGTGACGGCGACGGCGGCTTCGCGGCGATGGCGGGCTTCGGCCACCCCCCCGCCGTCCATGTCCTCGGCTATCGGCCCGAGCGCGACCTGGGGGAGGCGGGCTTGATCATCGAGGAGGAGGGGGAGCGGGAGGAGGTCAAGGAAGAGGATGCCGGCGGCGGGCGCGGCGTCGCCGCCCAGGTAAGCCTGGCCGCCGGAACGACCCTGGTGCCGTTCGTCGCCGTCGGCGGCGACCCGGCGGCCCTCGACGTCAATGAGGCCTTCGCCGCCCTGGTCTCGGCGCCCGGCCTGGCCTGGGTCGAAAACTACAACCATTTTCGCGGCTTCCTCGGCAACGACGGCACCACGAGCTTGCTCGGCCTCGGCGCCGACGCCCAGAGCCAGCGGTTCAAGGACGCCTTCATATGGGCCAAGGTCGGCCTCGAGTCGCTGCGCGCCGTGGTCCCCGGGGTCGGCGCCGGCATGCTGTCCGCGGCCGGCACGCCGGCGGCGGCAGATGCGGAAGCTGCCGCGGTCCCGGAGCTCGGCGGCATCGGCGCGCTCTGGGGGGCCATGGCGGCCGACGCCTACGGGGACCGCGCCGCG
>DASWHK010000234.1:0-21300 GCA_036398215.1 Acidobacteriota bacterium
CCGACGGATGCCGAGATCCGCGAGGCGATGGACCGGGCGCTGTGCCGCTGCATGACGTACTACCGGGTGCAGGCGGCGATCAGGCGCGTCGCGCGGGGGGCGCCGGCCGACGCCCCGGCAAACGCCTCGACCACCGTCCCCCAAACCGCCCCAAGCACCATCACCATGCCGGCCGCCGCCCCAAACACCACCCCGGCCGCCGCAACGGGCACCTCCCCAACCGCCGCCCGGGCGATCCCGGAGGAGGTGGCGAAATGACCACCCTTACGCACCTCCCGAGGGCCGTCGAAGAGGCTCTGGAGAGGATCAACCCTTCAACCTCGCGTCGCGACTTCCTCAAGTCCTCCGGCGCGCTGGTCGTGAGCTTCGGCGCTACGGCGGTCACCGGCAGCGAGGCGCTCGCGGCGTTGGCCGGCGCCGGAGAAGCGCCACTGGCCCAGGCGGCGGGACCGTATCCGGACCCCGACTTCCGCCAGCTCGATACCTGGATCGTCATCCACCCCGACAACAGGGCAACTTTCTATGTCGGCAAGACCGACTGTGGCCAGGGCACCGGCACGGCGTTCCGGCAGATGATGTGCGACGAGCTCGACATCGCCTACGAGAGGACCACCTTGGTCATGGGCCAGACCGACGTCACCCCCGACCAGGGCGGCTCGGGCGGCTCCGACGCCATCGAGCGGGATGGCTGGCCGATGCGGCGGGTCGCCGCCGAGGCCCGGCGGGTGCTGCTGGAGCAGGCGTCCGCGCGGTTCGGCGTGCCGATCGACCGGCTCGAGATCCGCGACGCCATGATCGCCGTCGCCGGCGACCCGTCCCGCTCGGTGACGTACGCTGAGCTGGTCGGCGGGCGGCGCTTCGACGTCGCGCTCAACGGCAACAACATCAACGCCACCTCCGGGGTGGCCGAGGTCAAGCCGGTGCAGGAGCACCGCTACGTCGGCCAGTCGATCCCCCGCTACGACATCCCCGCGAAGGTGGACGGCTCGCTCGAATGGGCGGTGGACGTCAAGCTGCCGGAGATGGTCCATGCCCGCAACGTCCGGCCGCCGGTGGCGGGCGCCACGCTGCGCCGCATCGACGAGTCCTCGGTTGCCGACCTGCCGGGATTCATCCAGGTGATCAGCCGTGGCAACTACGTCGCGGTCATCTGCGAGCGGGAGGAGCAGGCGATCACCGCCGCGCGCCGCCTGCAGGTGGAGTGGGAGCGGCCGGCGGCCGCGCCGTTCCCGGCTTCCGACGAGGTGTACG
This sequence comes from Acidobacteriota bacterium, assembly GCA_036398215.1. Classification (GTDB taxonomy): domain Bacteria; phylum Acidobacteriota; class UBA890; order UBA890; family UBA890; genus DASWHK01. The sequence goes on from DASWHK010000234.1 coordinate 1,252, forward strand.
CGTACATGCGCGCCGCGGAACCGACCTCGGGCGGCGATCCGGAGGAGCAAGGCGATCCTGATGCCGCGTTCGCCGGCGCCGCCCGGATCATCGAGGCCGAGTACGAGTTCCCGTTCCAGGGCCACACCGCCATCGGTCCGGCGCACGCGCTCGCCGATCCGTCCGACGGCCAGATGACGATCTACTCCAACGACATGAAGGCCTACGGCATGCGCAACGGCGTTGCCGAGTTTCTCGGGATGCCCCGAGAGCGGGTGCGCGTCGTCTGGATGGAAGGCCCCCAGGCGTACGGTCGCACGGCGGCCGACGACGCCGGCTTCGAGGCCGCCTTCCTGGCCAAGGAAATCGGCCGGCCCGTCCGCATGCAGTGGATGCGCGACGAGGAGACTGCCTGGGACACCAAGGGCCCGGCCTACGCCTTCTCGATGCGCGGCGGCCTCGACGACGAGGGCCGGCTGGTGGCGCTCGAGTACGACGCCCGCAGCGCCGACTACAACCACGTCGGCTACAACGAGCCCGACACGGTCCTGATCGCGCAGCTCATGGGACGGCGGCGCGAGGCGCCCGCCAGGGGTGGGGCCGCGAGGCCGTCCGACATGTACGCCATCCCCAACCGGCGCACGAGCACCCACGTCGTGAGCCTGCCGATGATTTGGGAGACGCCGCTGCGCACCGGCAACCTGCGCGATCCCAACGGGCCGCAGGTCACGTTCGCCTCCGAATCGTTCATCGACGAGCTGGCGGCGGCGGCAGGCGCCGACCCCGTCCAGTTCCGGCTCGATCTGATCGCCGGCAGCCCCGAGGACGATGCCTTCCGGCGCGCCCGCTCGCTCGCGGTGGTGCGCGCTGCCGCGGAGGCCTACGGCTGGGACACCCGGCCGTCCCCGAAGCCAGGGCCGGCGACGAGCTCGGGTGGAGACGGGCCGGGGGCCGGCGGCGCCGAAGGGAGCCGATCGGCAAGGCAGGGCAACGGCGGCCAGGGCGCCGGCCCCGTTCTCACCGGCCGCGGCATCGCCTACACCTACCGCAGCCGGACGATCGTCGCCGAGATCGCCGAGGTCGAGGTGAATCGCGAGACGGGGCACGTCTGGGTGAAGCGCCTCGTCTGCGCGCACGACTGCGGGTTGGTCATCAACCCCGAGGGCCTGCGCCGGACCATCGAGTGCGGGATGTTGCATTCGTTGAGCCGGGCGCTCTGGGAAGAGGTCCAGTTCGACGGCGAAAAGATCACCAGCGTCGACTGGCTGTCCCATCCCAGCCTCCGGCACTCCGACACGCCGGAGACGATCGACGTCGTGCTGGTCAACGGCGATCCGAAACCGGACCGCTCCGACCTGCCGCCCTACGGAGCCGGCGAGGCGATCTGCAAGCCGCTGATCGCGGCCGTCGCAAACGCCATCTACGACGCCACCGGCGTTCGCCTTCGCCGACCGCCCTTCCGCGACGAGCGGGTGCTGGAGGCCTTGGAAGCGGCGGGGGTGTAGGCCGAGAATCGACCATGTCCGTAACGAGCGCTTTCCGAACCAGCGCTTCGAGCCCCAGCCGTTCATCGAGGGGGACCTGTTGGTGACCGAGGTCGAAGACGAGAACGGCACTCCCATCGTGAAGCGTTATCGGCTGGTCTTGCCGGGCACGGGATGACGGCGGCGCCGGCGAGCTTCGACATGGTCACCGGCGCCTTCGGCTACATCGGCCGCTACACGGCGCTGGAGCTGCTGGCGCGGGGCCGGACGGTGCGCACGTTCACGCGACGCTCCGGGGAGGGGACGCCGCTGGAGGGCCGCGTGCGGGTGCTGCCGCAGCGATTCGATGACCGCGCGTTCCTGGAACGCGAGCTCGAGGGCTGCGACGTCCTCTACAACACCTACTGGATCCGTTTTCCGCGCGGCGGCCAGACCTACGAGCAGGCGATCGAGCGCTCGCGCAACCTCTTCGCGGCGGCCGGCGCCGCTGGGGTCCGCCGCATCGTCCACGTCAGCGTCACCAACTGCCGGCTCGACTCCGAGCTGCCCTATTACGCCGGCAAGGCGAGGCTCGAGGATCTCCTGCGCCAGACGGGGATCTCCTACGCCATCGTCCGGCCGACGCTGGTGTTCGGCGTCGAGGACATCCTGGTCAACAACATCGCCTGGATGTTGCGCCGCTTCCCCTTCGTACCGATCCCGGGTGCGGGCGATTACCGGGTGCAACCGATCTACGTCGGCGATCTGGCGCGTCTGTTGGTGGAGGCGGGGGAGGACATGGGGGGCAGGAGGCCCGCCGCGGAGGGCGATCCGCCGGCGAAGCCAGCTTCCGACACCGGGGTGGCGCCAGGTGAGGCGGATACCTTCGACGCCGCCGGCCCCGATACCATGAGCTATCGGGAGATGCTCGAGCTGATCCGTGACCGGCTCGGCCTGCACACCCCGCTGGTTCGCTGGCCGCCGTGGCTGGCGTTGCTCGGCAGCCGGGTCACCGGCCTCCTCGTCCGCGACGTCGTGTTGACGAAGAACGAGCTGCGCGGGCTGATGGACGAGCTGCTGGTCTCGAACGAGCCGCCACGAGGCACGACCCGGCTGGCAGACTGGCTCGAGCGCGTGGCGGATCGGGTGGGCGATCATTACACTTCGGAGCTGGCCCGCCACTTCCGTGGCCTCAGCAACGGTGGCGCATGATTGATCGATCGCAGATCGAAGCCTGGATCCGCGCCCGCCGGCCGGCGTTGGCTGCCGGCTGGGCGGCAATCGGCGTCGTCGTGGTCGGCGCCCTGTTGCTCGGCCCCGAGGCCTACCTGCTGAAGGGTGCGGCGCCGTGGCCGCGCGGCTGGGCGATCGCCTTCTTCCTGTCGCTGTGGGCCTGGGTGGCGCTGCGGTTCATCGCCCTGTGGATCTGGGCGTGGGTGGTGATGGCGCTGGCGCCGCTGTGCCTGTTCATCCCGCTGCGCTTCTATCTCGACGCCCCGTGGCTGGGGCCCCTGCTGACGGCGATCATCGTGGCCTCTGCGGCCACGGTCGTGGTGGTCGTGTGGCTGGAGCTGCGCCGCCGCCGGGCCACCCGTTGACCGGAAGCCGCGCCCGGGTGTAAACATTGGGTGCAATGCACTTCGTCGAAGATGTGCTCAACGAGAAGGGGCGCGAGGTCTGGACCGTCGAGCCGGAGCAGTCGGTGTACGAGGCGCTCGAGCTGATGGCCGCCAAGAACATCGGCGCCCTCGTCGTCGTCTGTGAGGGGCGGCTCATCGGCATCTGCTCGGAGCGCGACTACGCTCGCAAGCTCGCCTTGCTCGGCAGGCGCTCGCGCGAGACGCCGGTGCGGGAGATCATGACCGAGGTCATCGCCACCGTCACCCGCAACCATTCGATGCAGGACTGCATGGAGGTGATGACCCACGAGCGGGTCCGCCACCTGCCGGTGGTCGAGAACGAGAGGCTGATCGGCCTGGTGTCGATCGGCGACGTGGTCAAGTCGCTGATGTCCCACCAGGAGCAGATGATCCAGCAGCTCGAGAACTACATCACCGGCCGCGTCTGACGGCTCGGCTGCATCGCGGAGCCAGCCGACAGGGGGAGTGTCGCAGTTGTGCGTCCCCCCCTTGAAGGCGCGGAAACCGGGCTAGCCCTCGCGCAGTCCCGTCGCCACCGGTAGCCGCGCCGCCCGGATCGCCGGCAGGAGGCCGCCGAGCAGGCCGATGAGGGCGGCGAAGACGGCGCCCTGCAGCAGCAGCGGCGGGGTGACGGCGAAGGCGAACGTCACCTGGCTGAAGCTCTGCCAGTTGATCGTCGAGGCGGTGAGGCCGTTGAAGATCAACAGGGCTGCGAGGCCGCCGACGACACCGCCGGCCAGCGCCAGGATCAGCGACTCGAAGAGCACCGAGATGACGATCGGGCCGTTCTTGAAGCCGAGGGCGCGCAGGGTGGCGATCTCCCGGGTGCGGGCGGAGACCGCCGAGTACATCGTGTTGAGGGCCCCGAACACCGCGCCGACCGCCATCAGCGCGGCGATTAGGAAGCCGACACCGGTGATCAGGTTGGTGACCAGGACCGATTGCTCGGCGTAGTAGTCGGTCGAGCGGATGACCGAGATGTCGACCCGCGGATCATTATCGAGGTCGCCCTTGAAAAGCTCGAAGGTCGCGGGCGACTCCAGCCTCGCGTACACGGCCTGGAAGGAGTCGCCGCGCCGGTAGGCCGATTGCAGCAAGCGGGCGTCGGTCCAGATCTCCGACTCGGCGATTCCACCGTCGGCCGTGAACATGCCGACGATCCGCCAGCGGTCGCCGCCGACCTCGAGGCTGGAGCCGACGTCGAGGCCGGCGAACTCGCGCGCCGCCCCGGCGCCGATGATCACCTCGTTGCGGCCCCAATCGAAGGGGCGACCCTCGACGATCGTGATGCCGTCGCGGACCTCGAACGCCGCCTCGCCGACGCCGCGCAGCGGCACGTTGGCGGTGGTGCCGGTGGTGCGCTTGGGCAGGTCGATGATCACGAACAGCTCCGCCGACGCCAGCGGTCCGCGGGCGTTGCGCGCCACCCCTTCGGTGTCGGCGATCACCAGCGTGGTGTCGCGAGAGAGGCCGCTCATCATCTCGCTGGTCGAGCCGCTGCGCAGGACGATCGCCATGTCCTCGGCGCCCGCCGATTGCAGGGCGTACTGGAAGCCCTGGGCGATCGACAGGACGCCGACCAGGACGCCGACGACGCCGGCGATGCCGAAGATCGTGGCGGCCGCCGAGCCGAGCCGCTGGGGGACCGTCTGCAGGCCGAACCAGCTGACGGCGGCCACCTGCGCGAACCACTGGGGGATGGCGAGGATGCCGGACTGCAGGGCCGCCAGCGCGCGCGAGGCCATGGTCAATGCCTCCGCAGCGAGGCCATCGTCATTGCCTCCGCAGCGCCGTAGCCGTGTCCAGCCGCATCGCCTGCAATGCCGGCAGCGCCCCGGCGGCGATGCCGAGGAGCAGGGCGATGAGGGCGCCCTTGGCGATGTCCCTGGGCGGGAAGAAGAACACGGGGAAGGCGCCGCCGGTGGGGTCGCCCATCGAGATCAGCAGGTAGCCGACCCCGAGGCCGACCAGGCCGGCGCCGCCGGCCAGCACGCAGGCTTCGACCAGCACCAGGCCGAGCACCTGCCGGTGGGTGAAGCCGATCGCCTTGAGCACGCCGATCTCCTCGATGCGCTCGCGGACGGCCTGCGCCATGGTGTTGCCGGCGACCAGCAAGATGGTGAAGAACACCGCGCTCAGCACCCCGGTGATGATCGCGCCGATGTTGCCCACCTGGTTGGCGAAGCCCTGTACGAACGCCAGCTCGGTCTCGGCGCTGGTCTCGGCCGGCGAGTTGGCGAACTCGGCGTCGATGGCGTTGGCGACCTCGACGGCGTTGTCGGGATCGTCGACCTGGACGTAGTACCAGCCCACCAGGCCGCGGGCGCCCTCCTGGCGCGACTCGTCGAAGTAGTCGTAGCGGAACAGGAACTGGGTGGTGTCGGTGGCCTGGTCCTCGCCCTCGTAGATGCCGACCAGGTCGAACTCCCACAGGCGGCTGCCGTCGCGCTTGAACCAGATCGTCCCCTGGATCGGGATCCGGTCGCCGACCTCCCAGCCGTACTGGTTGGCGATGGCGCGCCCGGCGATCGCGCCGGTACGGGTGGAAAGCCAGGCCTCGAGCTGTTCCTCGGGGAGCAGGAACTCGGGGTAGATGCTCAGGTACTCGAGCGGCTTGACCGGCAGTTGGGCGAAGAAGTTGCGCCGGTCCTGGTAGACGCCGCCGAACCAGGTGGCGTGGGTGGCCTCGACGATGTGGTCGATCCCCTCCATGCGCGCCTCGTAGCTCTCCGGCAGCAACTGGATCAGCGACACCTTGTGGCGAACGACGAGGCGGTCGGCGCCGGCGACGCTGACCCCGAACTCGAGCGCCGTTCCGATCGCCGCCAGGTAGCCGAACAGCACGAAGGCGATCAGCACCGACAGGAAGGTCAGCGCCGTGCGCGTCTTCTTGCGCTTGAGGTTGCTGAACACCAGGTAGGCGAATCTCATTCCGGTCGCTCCGCCGTCAGCTTGCCCTTGTCCAGATAGAGGGTACGGCTGGCGCGCGCCGCCGCGTGCGGGTCGTGGGTCACCATGACGATCGTCTTGCCGTGGTCGCGGCTCAGCGCTTCCAGCAGGTCGAGGACCCCGTCGCCCGCCTTGCGGTCGAGGTCGCCGGTGGGCTCGTCGCACAGCAGCACGGTGGGGTCGGTGGCGATGGCGCGGGCGATGCCGACCCGCTGCTGCTCGCCCCCGGAGAGCTGCCGCGGATAGTGCTTGGCGCGGTGTTCGAGCCCGACGATCTTGAGCGCCCTGGCGACCTGCTGGCGGCGCTCCTTTTTCGACAGCGGCGTCAACAGCAGCGGCAGCTCGACGTTGCGGGTGGCGTTGAGCACCGGCAGCAAGTTGTAGAACTGGAACACGAACCCGACGTGGCGGGCGCGCCAGCTCGCCAGCTTGCGGCTGCCCATGTTGTCGATCCGCCGGCCGCCCACCTCCACGGTGCCGGCGTCGGGGCGGTCGAGGCCGCCGATCAGGTTCAAGAGCGTCGACTTGCCCGACCCCGACGGCCCCATCAAGCAGAGGAACTCGCCCGGCGGGATGTCGAGGTCGAGGCCCTCGAGCACGTGGATGGTCTCGGAGCCGCGGCGGAAGTGCTTGGTGACGCCGCGCGTCCGCACCAGGACATGGTCCGTGTCGCTCGCCGCCGCCTCCTGCCCGCGGGGAAGGACGGCTTCGGCGACGACCTCCGTGTTGCCAGCGTTCGTCTCGCTCATCGGGTTCGCTCGCTTACCAGATCGCCGTCGGCCAGCCCCGCCGGCCCCTCGACGACGACCCGTTCGCCGGCCGCGAGGCCGGAGGTGATGACGGCTTCGTTCTCGTTTTGGCTACCGATTGTGATCGGGCGCCGCTCGGCGATGTCGCCGGCCACCACGAAGACCACGTCGCGGCCGCCGTCGCGGCGCAGGGCCGCGGCGGGCACCACGACGCCGGATGGAGCGCCGCCGCCGGAATCGGCCGCCGCGGCCTCCGCCGGCAGGTCGCGGAAGGCCACCTTGACGCCCATGTCTGGCAGGATACGAGGATCGAGCTCGTCGAAGGCGATGCGCACCTTGACGGTGGCCCGCTGGCGATCGGCCGTCGGCACGATGGCGATCACCGAGGCCGGAATCTGCCAGTCGGTGTAGGCGTCGAGGGTCGCCTCGACGCGCTGCCCGGGGCTGACCCGGTTGATGTAGCTCTCGTTGACGTCGACCTCGATCTCCAGCGACCCCATGTCGACGATCGTGCCGATGCCGGTGCGGGTAAAGCTGCCGCCCGCCGACATCGGCGAGATCATCTCGCCCGGCTGGGCGTTCTTGGAGACCACGACGCCGGCGAACGGCGCCCGGATCTCGCGGTCGGCGAGCTCCTGCCGCCACAGCGCCAGGCGGCTGGCGGCGACCTCGACCTGGTCCTGCTGCTGGACGATGCGCGCCGCCAGGGAGTCGTAGTTGGCCTGGACGCGGTCGAGCTCGGCGGCGGCGACGACGCCTCGTTCGGCGAGGGGACGGATGCGCCGTAGCTCCACCTCCGCCTCGTCGAGGCGCACGCGGGTCTCGGCCAGCGCGGTGCGGGCGGCGTGAAGCTCGCTCTCGGCGAGGCGCAAGTTGGCCGCCGTGTTGGAGGCGTCGAGGACGGCGAGAAGCTGGCCCTCCTCGACCTCCATGCCCTCTTCGATCAGCACGTCGACGACGCGGCCGGTCACCTTGGAGGAGACCGTCGCCATCCGCCGCGCGGTGACGTAGCCGGAGGCATTCAGCACCGTGGTCGGCTGATCGAGGCGGGCCGCGCGGGCGATCGCAGTGCTGACCTCGATCGCCGCCGGGCCCCCCAGCAGCCACCAGGCGCCGAGGCTGCCGATCGCGGCGAGGACCACGAGCGCCAGCAGCGCGGTCAGCAGTGGGCTGCCGCCGCGCCGGGCGTCGCGGTCGATCTTCAGGCTGGCGAGATCCTCGGCCTCGGGCATGGCCGAAATTCTATCGAGTCCCCGGTGCCGTCGCCGCCGCCGTGCGGTCAACGGCCGCTCCGCGGGTCAGGCGGTCACGAGGTGTCGCCAGCGGCGGGCGCGATTTCCCCTGTCGGCCCCGCATCGGCGGGCCTTCCCGCCCCGCATGGCGAGGCAATCAGCGACGGCCGCTAGCTGTCGACCCGAAGGCGGATGCTCCAGTCGAGCTGCTTGAGATCGAGCGGCTTGGCGAGGTGATCGGCCGCCCCCAGCCGCAGGCACTCGCGGGCGTCGTCGTCGCTGGCGTAGCCGGAGATCGTGCAGATCACGGCGACGGGGATCTCGTTCTCCTTGATCTGGCGCAGCACCTCATGGCCGTTGACCTTGGGCATGTAGAGGTCCATGACCAGAATATCGGGCGGCTGCTCGTGCAGCCTCGCGAGGGCCTCCTCGCCGTCGGCTGCGGTCTCGACCTCGAAGCCGCGACGGGTCAGGAAGCGGGACAGCAGGTTACGGATCGAGGCCTCGTCGTCGACGACGAGGGCGCGGACCTTGCCGGCGCCGGCGCGCAGCTGGGCGCCGGCCTCGGCGAGGCGCAGGAACTCGAGTGGCGTGTCGAACTCGATGCCGACGACGAAGCCGTCCTGGCGTCGGTCGAGGCGTCGGATGACGCCCCAGGCGAGCTCGGGCTTCAGACGCCCGCGGCTGTTGTAGAAGCGGACGATGCACTCGGTACGGTCGGGGATCTCCTGGCCGATCCAGGCGGCGACGCCGCCGCGGCTGACGTCGGTGCTCAACCCCGAGATCGAGGTCGTCAGGTGCTCGTCGAGCGGGGTGCCGTTGGGCACGACCTGCACCTGCAGGAGCACCGACATGGCCGTGCGCGGAAAGCCGCGGCGCTCACGTGCCTCGAATGGTTCGATCATCGCTGCAAACCTTCGGCGTCCTGTCTCAGAGGCTCGTCCCCCGTCTCGCTGACCCTCGAACACGACTCTAACAGCGTGGTGCCGGCGTGTCGCGCCGAAAACCTCGACGCCCCGGAAATCGGGGGCGCGCCGCCGGCAGGTCGCCACCGACGCGGCGATGGGTTTCGGGTAACCTTCACCGGGGGACCTGATCACGAGCTGCGCCTGCTGGCCGGAAGAGGGCATTCTTGGCGTACACCCCGTACACACTCCCCCTGATCGTCGCGGCGGCCGTCGCCGCGGCCCTCGCCGGGTTCAGCCTCGGTCACCGCGACGTCCCGGGGCGGCGGACCTTCGCCTTGCTGATGATAGGGGTGGCGATCTGGGCGGCCGGCTACGCCCTCGAGATCAGCGCCGTCGACCCGCAGGCGAAGCTGTTCTGGGCAAAGTGCCAGTACTTCGGCATCGCCGCCGTTCCGCTGCTGTGGCTGCGCTTCGCGATCCGCTACGTGGGCGAATCGTCGTGGCTGGCGCCGGGCCGCTTCGCGCTGCTGGCCGTGCCGCCGGCGATCACGCTGGCGGCCGCCTGGATGAACGAGCGCCTCGGGTGGATCTGGGAGAGCATCAGTCTGGATACCAGCCTCGGCTTCGCGATGCTCGATTTCGACTACGGGCCGGGCTTCTGGGCATACGCTGGCTACGCGTACCTGCTGGTGCTGATCGGCGTCCTGCTTTTATTCCGCGCCATCATCCGTCTGCCCCGCATCGGCACCCGGCAGGGGGCGGTGCTGCTGCTCGCGGCGCTGGCGCCGTGGGCGGGCAACGCCCTCTACCTCACCGGAACCAACCCGTTTCCCCGCCTCGACCTGACGCCTTTCGGCTTCACGATCACCGGCCTCGCCATCGCCTGGGGGATGGGCCGCTTCGGGTTCATGAGCACGATCCCGGTCGCCCACCGGGCGATGATCGAGGGGATCCAGGCGGGCGTCGTGGCGCTCGATGCCCACGACCACATCGTCGAGCTCAACCCGGCTGCCGAACGCATGTTTCGCCTGCGGTCCGACGATGTCGTCGGCAAGCCGGCGCCGCTCGTCTTCGCCCACCACCCGGAGGTCATCGGGTGGTTGACGATGCCGGGAGAGAGGAAAGAGCGCGGCATGCTCGAGCTCGACGGCGCGCCGCGGGAGTTCGACATCCGTAGCGTCATGCTCCGCGACCGCCACCGGCTGGCTGGCCGCTTGATCACCTTTCATGACATCAGCGAGCTGGCCGCCGCCGAGCGCGAGGCGGAGCTGGCCAAGGAGCTGGCGGAGACGGCGAACCAGGCGAAGTCGCAGTTCCTCGCCAACGTCAGCCACGAGATCCGCACGCCGCTCAACGCCATCATCGGGATGACGGAGCTGACCCTCGAGGGCGAGCTGGCGGCGGAGCAGCGCGAGTACCTGCAGATCGTCAGGTCTTCGGCGGAATCGCTGCTGGCGACGATCAGCGACATCCTCGACTTCTCGAAGCTCGAGTTCCGCAAGCTCGAGCTGGACGCGATCGACTTCGACCTCCACGAGGTCGTTGCAGAGACGATCAAGACGGTCGCCGTTGTCGCCGCCGGCAAGCCGATCGTGCTGCGCTCGACGATCGCCGCCGACGTTCCCCGGGCGCTGCGCGGCGATCCTCTGCGCGTCCGCCAGGTGCTCAGCAACCTGGTCTCCAACGCCATCAAGTTCACCCCCGAAGGTGAGGTCGGCGTCGAGATCCGCCTCGCCGGCGGCAACGAGCAGCCGGGTGGCGATCGCGTGCGGCTGGACATCGTCGTCACCGACACCGGCATTGGGATCAGCCCCGAACAGCGCAGCCGGATCTTCGAGTCGTTCGCGCAGGCCGACGCCTCCACGACACGGCTCTACGGCGGCACCGGCCTCGGCCTGTCGATCGCCACCCATCTGCTCGGGCTGATGGACGGCAGTATCGACGTCGACAGCGAGATCGGCGCCGGCAGCACCTTCCACTGCACGATGGTGTTGGAGGCCGGCGCCGCCGACTCGGCGCCGGCGACCGCAGGAGGCCCACGGACCGGCGGCAACGCCGCGGCACCGGGCCGGGGCGACGACGGTCTGCCGCAGATGCGGGTGCTGGTGGCCGACGACAACCCCGTCAACCAGCGGATGACCCGCTCGTTGCTCGAGTCCCGCGGGCACCGGGTCCAGGTTGTGGGCGACGGCAGAGAAGCGATCGCGGCGGTCGGCGCCGAAGACTTCGACCTGGTCCTGATGGATGTCCAGATGCCGCACGTCGGCGGCATCGAGGCGACGCGGGCGATCCGCGAGGCGGAGTCCTTCACCGGGCGGCACCTGCCGATCATCGCGCTCAGCGCCCAGGCGATGGCGGAGGACGGCGAGCGGTTTCTCGAGGCGGGGATGGACGCCTATCTGCCGAAACCGCTCGATGCGGCGGGGTTGTTTCGCTTGATGGCCGACCTGCTGGCAAAGAGCGCGGCGCCCGCTGCCATCGAGCGGGGAGCGGTGCTCGCCCGGATCGGCGGCGACGAGGAGCTGCTGCGGGAGATCATCGATCTGTATCTGGAGGACGCCCCGTCGGTGATGGCAACGATCGCCGGCGCCCTGGCGGCTGGCGATTGCGAGGGCGTTTGGAAGGGCGCCCACCGGCTGAAGGGCGCTGTCGGCAGCCTCTCGGCGACGGCTGCCTTCACCGCCGCCCAACGGTTGGAGGCCGCCGGCAAGGACGGCGACCTCGCCGCCCTGGCGCCGGCCTTCGCCGCCCTCGAGCACGAGGTCGCCCGCCTCCAGGACGCCCTCCTTGCCATGCGCGACGAGGCGGCGCCCGATTGACGAGAGGCGAGCTGCCGGGGCCGCTCTCGTCAGGTCTTGTCGGCAACCTGCTTGTAGGCCTTGAGGTGGCGGACGGCGAGGTCACGCTTGTCGAGCCGCTCGTACAGGCCGGCCAGGTTGTAGTGGGCATCGGCGTACGAGGGATCGGCGGCGACGACCTTGAGGTAGGCCTGGATGGCCTCGGCGAAACGCCCCTGGTCCTCGAGGACGACGCCGAGGTTGAAGCCCGCCGTCGGATCCTCCCCGGTGCCGGCGAGCGCCGCCCGGTAGTGGCGCTCGGCGGCCTCGAAGTCGCCCCCCTCGTGGAGCAGCCGGCCGAGGTTGAGGTGGGCGTCGGCGCGGCCCGGATCGAGCTCGAGCGCCTGGCGATAGGCGTCGATGGCCTCCTCGGGGGCGGTGAGCTCGAGCTCGCCGGCGAGCTCGTACCAGTCGTCGGCGGCGAGATCGTCGGCGTTGTCGCGGGCCGCCGCGGCGGCCCGGCGGGCGAAAGGAGCGGCGCTCTCGGCGAGGCTGGAGACGCCGAAGTTGATGAGCGTCTGGCCCGACTCCGGGTTCCAGACCTCGTCGCCGGCCTGCACCAGTACCTCGCGGCCGTTGGCGAAGATGTGCACCGCGGTCAGCGGCCGGCCTCGCGGTAGCTGGGCGCGAATCTTCTCGAGCGCCGCGCGCACCCGGCGCACCGGGATGTCGGCGTCGATGAGGCCCTTGGCGGTGCGCAGCAGCACCAGGTCCTCGAAGGAGAACAGCAGCTCGCTGCCGCGGCCGCGGCGGGGCGCGATCAGCCCGTCGTCGACGAAGCCCTTGATCTGGGCAGGGCTCAGGCCGAGGATGGCGCTGACGTCACGCCGCGTGTAACCGGTCTTGGCGGCTCGGGGTGTGGCGATTATCGTGCTGTCTTCTTTCGCGTCTTGCCGGCGGTGGCGCGCGCCTTCTTCGCGGCCTTCTGCTGGGGCGCCCGCTTCGGCGGCTTGCGGGTCGCCTTGGCCTTGGCTGTCTTCGCCTTGCCGGTCCTCTTGCGGGTGGCGACTTTCTTGGAGGCGCCGGTCCTGTCGGCGGCGGAATCGCCCCCGTCGCCGAGGCTGGCCTTGAGCGCCTCCATCAGGTCGATGATCTGCGCCTTCGGCGCTTCCGGCGCCGCCAGCGTCATCTCCTGCCCCTGAATCTTCTGCTCGATGGCCGCCATGATCTCGTCCTTGACCTTGTCGGCGTACTTCTCTGGCTTGAACGTGTCGGTGGCGATCTGATCGACGAGCTTGACCGCCAGCTCCATCTCGGCCTTGTCGACCTTGGCGTCGCCCAGCGGCACCTCGGAGAACGAGCGGATCTCGTTGTCGTAGTGCAGCTGCTGAAGGATAAGCCCCTGCTTGAACGGTCGCACAAGCACGAGGTAATCCTTGCCGCGCGCCGCGTACTTGGCGAGCGCCGCGCGTCCGGTCTCCTTCATCGCCTCGGCGAGCAGCCGGTAGGGCTTCTCGCCGCCCTGGTCGGGGCCGAGGTAGTAGGCCTTCTCGAAGTAGATCGGGTCCACCTGCTCGAGCGGCACGAACTCGGTGATCTCGATGGCCTGGGTGGCGCGCATCTCCATCGCCTTGAGCTCCTCGGCGGTGAACAGCACGTACTGGTCCTTGGCGAACTCGTAGCCCTTGACCAGCTCGTCGCGGCCGACGAGCTCGTCGTCGGTCGGGCAGTAGTACTGGTACTTGACGCGGGTGCCGCACTTCTCGTGGATGAAGTTGAAGGAGATCGACGAGCTGCTCTCGTTGGTCGAGTAGAGCTTCACGGGGATCGCGACGAGCCCGAAAGCAACCGTCCCCGAGGCCATGGGTCGCATGAGGTTCCATCCCTGGAAAACGCGGCGCAAGCGGCCGCGATTGGGGGCTGCCGGGCAGCACTGGGCGGCGCTCGCGGTGCCGGCCCCGGGGCTGCAGGCGTTGCCGGGCTCAGTCGCCCGACACGGGTGCGAAGTATAGCATTGGCCCTCTGATGCCTCCTAGCGACCGCAACTCCGGCGCGCGATTAGACAAGTATCGCGAGAAGCGCTCAGCAGAACACACTCCAGAGCCCTTCGGCTATGACCATGCTCAGGGTGCGCTGCGCTTCGTCGTCCAGAAGCACGCCGCTACCCGGACACACTACGACCTGCGCCTCGAGCACGAGGGGGCCCTGCTCTCGTGGGCCGTTCCCCAGGGCTTCTCGCTCGATCCCGCCGTCAAGCGGCTCGCCGTGCAGACCGAAGACCATCCGCTCGAGTACGCCGACTTCGAAGGCGTCATCCCGGAGGGCAACTACGGCGCCGGGGCGATGATCGTCTGGGACCAGGGCTCCTTCGAGCCCGTCGAAGGCATCGCCGAGGGCCTCCAGAAGGGCAAGCTGCTGGTCGAGCTCAAGGGCTACAAGCTGCGCGGCGAGTGGACCCTGGTGCGCACCAAGGGGAGCGCCCGCAAGCGCTCCTCGAGCCTCGGGGCGCAGACCAAGCACGAGTGGCTGTTGATCAAGCACCGCGACGCCTGGGCGCGCGAAGGCGACGCCGCCGAGCCGTTCGACGAGACCTCGGTCCTGTCGGGGCTGACGGTCGAGGAGCTCGGCGCCGGGGAGGACCGCGGCGCCGAGGTGCGCGCCCTGCTCGAGGAGCTCGGCGCCCGGCGCCGGCGCATCTCTGCCGCCGACGTCTCGCTGATGCTGGCCAAGGTCGCCGACCGGCCGTTCTCCCGCCCCGGCTGGCTGTTCGAGCTCAAATACGACGGCTACCGCCTGCTGGCCGAGCGGCGCGACGGCCGCGCCGTGCTCTATTACCGCAGCGGCATCAATGCTACCGACGTCTTCCCAGAGATCGCCCGGAGCGTCGCCTCCTTGCCCTACGATGGCCTGGTCCTCGACGGCGAGGTGGTGGTGCCCGACGAGAACGGGCGGCCGAGCTTCGCCCGGCTGCAGAAGCGGGGCCGCCTGTCGCGCCTTCCGGACATCGCCGCCGCCGCGGCGCAGGACCCCGCCACCCTGTTCTGCTTCGACCTTCCCGGCTTCGAGGACTGGGACTTGCGGCGGCTGCCGCTGGCGCAGCGCAAGCAGGCGCTGGCCAAGATCATCCCGGCCGCCGGCTCGCTCCGCTACGCCGACCACGTCGAGGAGCGCGGTGAGGCGCTCTACGAGCAGGTGGTCAAGATGGGCCTCGAGGGGCTGCTGGCGAAGAGGGCTGACTCGCCGTACCGCGGCGGTCGCAGCGACGCCTGGCTGAAGGTCCGCGCCGAGCGCGTCGACGACTTCATCATCGTCGGTTACACCGAGGGAAAAGGGGGGCGGCAAGGGTTCGGCGCCATTCACGTTGCCGCCTACGCGGAGGCCGAGGACGCCGCAGATGCTCAGCCCGAGGCCGGGCTGCTGTACGCCGGCCGCGTCGGCTCGGGCTTCTCCGATGCCCAGCTCGGCGAGCTCGCCGGGCAGCTCGCCGCCAACAGCCTCGCGGCGAGCGACGGCGCGGCGGCGCTGGACATGCGCGGCACCATTCCCTCCGGCCCCGACAACACCTGGGTCACGCCGCGGCTGGTCGCCGAGGTCCGCTACAAGGAGATCACCCCCGACGGCCTGCTGCGGCAGCCGGTCTTTCTGCGGCTGCGCGACGACAAGGCTCCCGAGGAGTGCCGGCTGCCGGCCGCCGGCGATCGGCTGCGCAACGGCACCGCCGGCGACGCCGCGGGGGCCGGCGAACCCGGTCCCGCCGCGGCACCGGATCCGGCGGGCGCCGCGACGGCACCCGGGCGCATCGGCGGCATCGGAGTCGGGGCGCCGCGGCTGCAGCTCAGCAACCTCGACAAGGTCTTCTGGCCCCAGGAGGGCTACACCAAGGGCGACCTGCTCGCCTACTACGAGGCGGTCGGCGAGGCGCTGCTCCCGTACCTCGCCGATCGACCCCTGGTGCTCGACCGCTATCCCGACGGCATCGACGGCAAGAACTTCTTCCAGAAGGACGCTCCCAACTTCGTCCCCAGCTGGGTGCGCACGGTGCCGATCGACGAGGGGGAGGGCAAGCGCAACAACTACCTGATCTGCGACAGCGTCGAGTCGTTGCTCTACATCATCAACCTCGGCGCCATCCCGCTGCACGTCTGGTCGAGCCGCGTCGATGATCTCGAGCGCCCCGACTGGTGCACCCTCGACCTCGACCCCAAGGAGACGCCGTTCCGCCAGGTGACCGAGGTGGCGCGGAGGATCCGCGCCATCTGCGAGGAGATCTCGCTGCCCTGCTACCCGAAGACCAGCGGCAAGACCGGGATGCACATCCTGGTGCCGCTCGGGCGCCGCTTCACGCACGAGCAGGCGAAGCTGCTGGGCGAGCTCATCGCCCGCGTGGTCGTCGGCGAGATCCCCGACCTCGCCACCGTCGTGCGGTCGCCGTCCGGCCGCGGCGAGCGCGTCTACATCGATTTCGTCCAGAACGGCCGCGGCAAGCTGATCGTCGCCCCCTACAGCGCCCGGCCCATGCCCGGCGGCACGGTGTCGGCGCCGCTGCGCTGGCGGGAGGTCACCCGCCGCCTCGACTTCCGCAAGTTCACGATCAAGACGATGCCGGGACGCGTCAAACGCATGAAGGAAGACCCCTGTGTGGCCGTGCTCGACGACGTGCCCGACCTGGAGGCCTCGCTGGCAAAGCTCGGCAAGCGGTTGGCCCCTTGAAAGAGCCCTCAGCTCGCGGCGAGTCCCTCGATGAAGCCGGCGATCGCGGCGACCGCCTCCTCGATGTTCTGCGCGAGCGTACGCCCGGAGGACTTCCGGGGCTTGAACGAGTGGTCGCCGTCTTCGAGCCAGTGAACGGCGATGGCCGACGAGAGCTCGTAGCCCGGCACCTCGCCGGCGTTGCCGAAGGGATCGCGGGTCCCCTGCACGATCAGCGTCGGGGTTTGCAGGCCGGCGAGATGCTCGGTGCGCAGCTTCTCGGGCCGCCCCGGGGGGTGAAACGGGTACCCGAGGCAGACCAGGCCGCGGACACCGGCGTCGTCGGCCACCATGCTGGCGATGCGGCCGCCCATCGACTTGCCGCCGATGATCAGCCGCCGGCGATCGAAGCCATCGATCACCCCGCGCCAGCTCTCCAGCAGCACCGGGGCGCGGTCGGGCCCGCCGCGCTTGCCCGTTTCGCGGCGTCGCTGCATGTAGGGGAACTCGAAGCGGACGGCATGCAGGCCGGCGGCCGCCAGCCCTTCGGCGAAAGCCACCATCGCCGGCGAGTCCATGCCGGCACCGGCGCCGTGGGCAAGGATGACCGTCGCCGGGGCCTCGGGAGGCCCGTCGTGGCGGAGCTTCATTCGGAGCGGAGCGCGGTGACCGCGTCGACGCGCAGCACCCGCCGCGCCGGCATCCAGCTGGCCAGCACGCCGATCGCCACCAGCACGGCCGGAACGCCGAGGAACGTCACCACGTCGGTGGTGCTGACCCCGAACAGCATGCTGGCGAACAGACGCGTGACCCCCCAGGAGAGCAGCAGCCCGACGGCGGTGCCGAGCGCGACCAGCAGCATCCCCTGCCGCATCATCAGGCGCATGACCTCGTTGGCTTGCGCCCCCAGGGCCACCCGGATGCCGATCTCGCGGCGGCGCTGGTTCACCGCGTACGACATCAGGCCATAGGTGCCGACCATCGCCAGCAGCAGGCCGATGCCGCCGAGCGTGGCGAGCATCCCGGCGATCACGCGTGGTTGCTGGAGGGCGTTGGCGAGCGCTTGCTCGATGGTCTGCGCGCCGTTGGTCGGCATGTCGCGATCGAGCTCGCGGATGAGAGTCTGCATCTCGGCGAGCACCGGCTCAGGGTCGCCGCTGGTCCGCGACAGGAGCGTCATGAAGCCGGAGAAACGCTGCTCGGCGGGGATGTAGGAGATCGGCTGCAGCGGCTGGCCGATCTGGCTGGTGACGTCGGCGACGACGCCGATCACCTCGATGTCGAGCTCCTCGGTGATGTAGTGGAAGCGCTTGCCGACCGCGTCCTTGTCGGGCCAGAACATCTGCTGCGCGGTCTCGTTGATGATCGCCACCGGACGCGTGCCGGCATCATCGAAGGCCGTGAAGTCACGGCCGCGCAGCAGGGGGATGCCGACGGTCGCGAAGTAGCCGGGCGACACCGTCGTCACGGCGGTGTACTTGCCCTGGTCGTCCGGCCAGCCCTCGGGGATGAAGGTGCGGGCGAGGTCGAAGCCGAGTGGCGCCGACGAGGCGATCGCCGCCGACTCGACGCCGGCCATCGCCTCGGCCCCGGCCAGCAGCTCTGTGTAGAACTGCTCCGCCTGTCCCTGGCGATACCCGATGCCGGCCGGGTTGACCGCGACCGACGCCAGCCGCCGGGTCTCGAACCCCGGGTCCAGCTGCTGCGCCGCCTGCATGCTGCGAATGAAGAGGCCGGCGGAGATCAGCGCCACCAGGGCCAGGGCGATCTCGGCGACCACCAGGCCGCTGCGCACCAGTTGCTGGCCCGCGCCTTCGCCGCCGCGGCCGCCTTCCTGGAGAGTTCGGGCGAGCTGCGGCCGAGAGGCTCGCAGCGCCGGGGCGAGGCCGAAGGCGATCCCGGTGAGGATCGCGATCCCCAAGGTGAAGCCGAGGACGCGGCCGTCGAGCGCCATCTCGAGGTCGAGGGGCAGGAAGCCGCCGAGGAGCCCGGGGGCGACGTTGGCGATCAGGTCGCGGGCCCAGAAGGCCAGCAGCAGTCCGATGCCGGCGCCGAGCATCGCGAGTAGCAGGCTCTCCGTCAGCAGCTGGCGGACCAGCCGCTGGCGGCCGGCGCCCAGGGCCAGGCGCATGCCGATCTCCTTTTCGCGGCTCGCCGCCCGCGCCAGCAACAGGTTGGCGACGTTGGCGCAGGCGATCAGCAGCACCAGGCCGACGATGCCCATCAACAAGCCGCCCATCTGCATCGCCGCCCCCTGGGCCTGGGGGTTGAACAGCTGGGTAAACTCGGTCACCTCGGCGCTGCGGTTGCTGTTGGCTTCCGGGTGGGCCGCGGCCAGCCGGTCGGCGATCGTCCGGACGGCGTTGCGCGCCGCCGCGTGGCTGACCCCCGGCTTCAGCCGGCCGATGACGCTGAGGAGCAGACCGGCGCGCCGGCTCTCGGGCCAGTCGCGGATGTTCTCGGACAGGATCGCCGGGTAGGACATGAAGGGCGTCCAGATCAGGTCGGGCTGGAAGCCTTGGACGGTCCCCGAGAAGCCGGCAGGGGCGACCCCGACGATCGTGAACGGGACGCCGTTGATGCTGATGTCGCGGCCGATGACCGCTTCATCGGCGGCGAACTGGCGCTCCCAGAGGCCGTGGCTGATGACCGCCACGTTGTGGGTGCCGGGGTTCTCGTCCTCGTCGGCACGGAAAAAACGACCCAGCGCCGGCTCGATGCCGAGCACGTCGAAGTACTCGTGGGTGACCAGGAAGCCGGCGAGCTGTTGCGGCTCGTCTTCGCCGGTGAGGATGCCGCCGCCGAAGCTCACCGCGGCCAGCTGCTCAAAGACGTCGTTCTGGTCGCGGATGTCCTCGTAGTTGGGGTAGGAGACCGGCAGCAGGTTGCCGAAGGCGCCGGCCGATCCGGAGACGCTGTCGGTCGTGAAGACCATCGCCAGGCGCGAGGGATCGTGCACCGGGATCGGCGTGAACAGCAGGCCGTTGATGACGGTGAAGATCGTCGTGTTGGCGCCGATCCCCAGGGCGAGCGACAGCACCGCCACCGCCGTGAACGCCGGCCGCGTGGTGAGCATGCGGACGCCGTAGCGAATGTCCTGCAGCAGGCTTTCCATGTCGATCTCCGCGATCTTCGAGTCCTGGTCCCGCCGTTTTGGAGAGCAAGAGGCGTGCCACGGGCCAGCCTCCCGATGCGGATCGTCACGATGCGCCCGGACCCGCGTGCCGCGGGGTTCGCGGCGCCCGCCGCGCGCACTGCGATACGACGTCCCGGACGGCCGCCGATCCCGCCCCGTCCGCCGTTGCGAGCCAGCGTCCCATTTTCGGACAAAACCGGGCGCCGCGCAGCCCCGGGCGCGACCTGTCCGCGCCTTTTCTCGCCGCAACCAGACCGTCACACCTGTACCAGGGCCTGCTGGGGTCGGGCTGGCCCGCGAGAGGATCGGCGAACCCGCGACCCTCATTGCACCCAAAAGGGGGCGGAGTGGGGACGCGCCCCCGGTGCCTTTCGACGCCCTGCTACAATCCGGGAGTATGACCGTAGACGACCTGCGTGCCCGTTTTCCGGAGATCCCCGCCGACCTGCGCGACGAGCCGGTGCTGGCGCGCTTCGCAGCGACCTTCGGTTCCCTGCTGGCGGTGGCCCACAAGCCGGGGAACTGCT
>DASWHK010000235.1:0-6496 GCA_036398215.1 Acidobacteriota bacterium
CGACCACCGGCGAGGTCTGGCCGAGCAGATCGCCGGGCGTGGTTGTGAAGGCGTCGCCGTCCTGGTCGACGCGCGCGATGATCGTCATCTCGCCGATCAGCGGCGTCCCGGCGATCATCGCATCGCGCTCGCTGATGCTGAAGGCGTAGGGAAACTCCGGAGACCGTATCTGCTGGACGGCGAGCGGCGGGCCCCCTTCGCGGCCGGCGACGCGGACGATGAGATAGAGCGTCGCGTTGGCGGGAACCGCGCCGGCGAGCTTGTCGTCGAGCTCGACCGAACCGACCAGCCGCGTCGTCGCCATTTCGGCGGCGGCGCCCTGAGATGGGGATGCCTGGGGTGCCGGCGGCGGCGGTATCGAGGCCGCCTCCTCGGAGCCGATCCGCTCGACGTTGCGTTCCACGCAGCCGCCGGCCGCCGCCAGCGTCGCGGCCATGATCACGGCGGCGGTCGATGGCCGCGTCGAGCCTCCTCGACGATGGCTCCGGCATCGCCTGCGTCGGCTCCCCTTGCCCTCACCCGCAAGGTCCACTCGCCAGACCCATCGGAGTTTCACCACGGCCTCCCAGGCTGGCCCAGAACCGTCGAGCGCGACCTTCGGGCGCGGCACAGCGGGCGAAGCCAGTGCATCGCCCCGCGTCGCCGGCGCATCAGTTCGGTGCCGCCGCCAGGTGACGGACCCGCTCGAAATGGGCGCGCAGCAGCGCCATCTCCTGATCGCCTGAATCCTCTACTTCTTCTTCGGCGCGGGCCTCGTCGGAGCCCAGGTAGGCGGCCAGGTCGGCCCAGGCCTTGCCGTAGATCTGCAGGCGGGCGAACAGCAGGCCGCGATCGCGCCGCAGCTTGGGCGTCGGGCCGACGATCAGCAGGATGCGATCGACGGCGGCGAGGGCACGGCTGTAGTCCTCGGTCTCGAGGTAGACCAGGCGCAAGTTGTTGAGGATGCGCACGAGGATCTGCTTGCTGCCCGCCGCCACCACGTCGTCGGAGCTCAGCCGGGCTCCCTCGCCCTGGATCTGGCGCAGGCGCTCCTCGCACTCCTCGGCGCTGATCCGCATGCCCTCGCAGAACGGATCCACCAGCAGCGGCTGCTGGCGATCGAGGAGCCGGACGACGAAGTGCCCGGGCAGGTTGACCCCTTCGATGGCGATCCCGGCGCGTCGAGCGACCTCGATCCAGACCACCGACAGGCTGATCGGTATGCCGACGCGGCGCTCGAGGACCTCGTTGAGGAACGAGTTGCGCGGGTCGTAGTAGTCGTCGGTGTTGCCGCTGAATCCCTCCTCTTCGATCAGCACCGAGCTGAGGGCGTCGAGGGCGGCGAGCGCGCCCGGCCGTCCGCGCCAGGCGCCCCGCACCCGCTCGGCGAGGCTCTCGATCCGGCCGAGATAGATCTGCGGGTCGAGGTTGGCGTAGTCCTCGGCGGCCAGCCACAGCGCCGCGTTGGCGAGGTCGATGCGGGCTTCGGGCGAGGCGACGCAGGCCGCGAACTGCTCGCGACAGAACAGGCGGCTGCGGGCGTCGGGGGTCGTATTGCGGTATTCGGCCATCGTGGATTCCCCCGGGGTGGCGTCAGCGAAGAGACGGAGTCATGGTGCGAGTCGGGCTCGCCGGGGCTGGACGGGTCGCCGGTTGAACCATTCTAGCAGGCGCGGATTTCCGCCAAAGCCCGTCCTGAAACGGGCCGGCGCATCGATCGTACGTCCTGCCCTCACCGCGTGCTCCCCAGGTTCGGAAGCGCTGAGCAGGATGCGCATCACGCGAGCACGCTGGCCTGCGACCGTCTGACCTATATCGCGGCCGCCCCCTCGACAGCGACTCGAGAGAACCTTGTCAGACGCGCGGCTCGCCGGCGATCCGCCGGTAGAGCTCGACGTAGCGCTCGATGACGACGTCCCAGGCGAACTCTGCCTCGCACAGGCGGCGGCCGGCGGCGCCCATCGCCGGGCCGTCGCTGCCGGCGGCGCGCACCAGCGCCTCGGCCAGCGGCTCGATCTCGCCGGGCGGCACCAGGTAGCCGGTCTCACCGTCGCGCACCTTGTCGGGCAATCCGCCGGCTCGCGAGGCGATGACCGGCAGGCCGTGGGCCATGGCCTCGAGCGTGGCGATGCTCGATCCCTCGTACAGGGTCGGCAGCACGAACCAGTCGGCGGCCGCGGCGAGGCCGTGCAGATCGGCGTCGGGAAGCGAGCCGGCGAGGCGCACGCGATCGGCGATGCCGGCGGCGGCCACCGCCGAGCGGACGCTGGCCAGCGCCGGGCCCTCGCCGACCAGGATCCACGCCCAGCCGGCGGGAAGCCGGGGGGCGGCGCGCCCCAGGGCCGCCGCCAGCACCTCGAAGCCCTTGTTGGGCACGACCCGACCGACCGACAGGAACAGCGGATCGGCGACGGCGGGCGCGGCGAGGTCGAGTTGCTCGAGCAGCGTTCGGCCGCGCTGCGCATCGGCGAGCGAGCGGCAACGCTCGACGTCGACGGCGTTGGGGATCACCACCTGATCGGCGGCGGCGATGCCCAGGTGGCGCTCGACGACGGGGCGCAGGACGCGGTCGGTGGTGATGACCGCGGCCGCCGCCGCGGCGCCGCGGCGCATCCGCCGCCGGAACGGGGCGTAGCCGATGCGCTTGAAACCGGCGGGGACCTCGAACTCCTCCAGCCCCTCGACCGACAGCACCATCGGCGCCCCGACATCGAAGCCGGCGAAGCCCCAGCCGGCGAGCCCGTGGGCGTGCACCACCGCCGGCGGTCGCTCCTGCGCGGCCCGCATCCAGCGGGCGACCCGGCGCGCCCAGATCGGATAGTTGGTGATGCGGTCGAGCACCACGGTTCCTTTGCGGGTTCCGATGGGCAGCCAGCGGCCCGGGACCCAGTGCACGGTGACGCCGTCGGGCATCGCCGCCGAAGCAGCCATCGCCCGCCCGACGTCGGCCGGGGTCTCGGTGAACAGGTCGACCTCGACGCCGCGGCCCGGCAGGCGGCTGACCAGGTCGAAGACCTTGCGCTCCATGCCCCCCGGCCCGTGCGCCGGGTGGACCCGGCGGCTGACCATGGCGATCCGCAGCGGCTCGCCGCTCACGGCCTGCTCCGGGCGTGCCCCTCGCCCCCGACGCTCCCCGCTTCGTCGCCGCGGACGTTCGCCGCGCCGTGATCTCCGGCGCTCACCTCGACGTCGCCGCCTGCACCCGGCGCTCCGGCGCGACTCTTGGCGCCGCCGGCCTCGGCAATCGCCTGCTCGTAGACCGCCAGCAGTCGCGGATAGATGGCGGCGGGCGAGAAGGCGCGCTCGGCGAGCTGCTGGCCGGCGGCGCCGACGCGGGCCCGCACCGCCTCGTCCTGAATGTCACGCAGCGCCCGGCGCAGCTCGTCCGTCCCGCTCACGACCCACGAGTCGGTGCCGCTGGTGAGCGGCTCCGGGTTGCCGCCGCGCTTCCAGGCGACGACCGGCGTGCCGAGGGCGAGGGATTCGAGCAGCAGCCGCGAGAGCGGCTCGTTCCAGGCCGCCGGCAGCAGGAACGCGGCGGCCCCCGTGATCAAGCGCAGCAGCGCCGGGTGCGGCAGCCATCCGGTGAAGACGACCTCGAGGCCCAGCTCGCCCGCCTGGCGCTCGAGGCGCGCCCGCTCGGGACCGGAGCCGGCGATCACGATCGGCCAGCCGCAAGCGGCCTCCGCGAGCGCCTCCAGCATGATGTCGAACCCCTTGGTGGCCAGCAGCTTGCCGGCGGCGAGCAGGTAAGGGCCCGCCACCGGCGGCTCGAAGTCGGCGGCGGCCGCCGCCTGCCTCGCCTCGCCGGCGTCGACGATGTTGGGCAGCACCACGTAGCTCGCCGTCGGGGCCTCACGAGCAATCCGCTGCCGCACCCAGTCGCTCACCGTGATGATCCGCCGGGCGGCGCTCATCCCGGCGCGGCGCGCCGCCAAGCGTCGCCCCGCCCACGGCACCATGGCGCGCGCCAGCGGCCGCGGCCAGCCCCAGTACTCGTTCATGCAACCGGTCAGCTCCGCCGGCGAGCAGCCGGGACACTCGCGCCCGTTCCACCACGACGTGCCGTGCAGACAAACCGGCCAGTAGTCGCGCAGCGTCTGCACCGCGGCGACGCCGTGGTGACGAGCGGCCAGCAACGCCGGCGGGCCGCCGTGCAGGTGCTGGGCATGGACGATCGCGACCTTCTCGCCGGCGAGGCGATCGCTCAGGTAGCGCTGCAGGTCGCGGTGCCCGTAGTCGCGCGCGCCCAATCTCCGGAACGGGTTGCGCCGCGCCGCGCGCACGCCGAGCTCGGTGACCCTGACCTGCTCGAACAGGCGCTGGCTCAGGCCGTCGTTGCCGGGATCGACGGCGATGACCTCCACCGGATGGCCACGCGCCAGCAGCGTGCGGGCGAGGGCATGGGCGCTCCAGCCGCTGCCGCCGCAGTCGGGCGGGTAGACATCGGTGACCAGCCAGACGCCGAAGGCCACGCCGGGCGGGGCGCCGCCGGGCCCCGCATCCTGACCCGACAGCGCTCCGGTTCCGTCCGATCCCTCGCGCACCGATCCCCCGCCCGCCCGTCTCCCCTCCGCCGCTCCACCACCATGGGGCGCGCCGCCGGGCCCCGTCACCGTTCCGCTCACGAGCGCGTCCGGTAGAACGACGGCCGGTCGGTGAGGAAGCGCCAGGCGATGCCGCCGATGCGGGGCGGTACCTCGAGGAACTGGTTGCGGACGATGGTGCGCATGCTCACCGGCTGGTCGCGGGGAATGATCCCGGTGCTGTACTGGACCGCGAGGCCGAAGTTCCAGACGATCGCCAGGACGATGCCGGCGACGGCGACCCGGTGCCCCGTCGGCCGCAAACGGTCGAGCAGGGCTGCCAGCCCGATCGCGAAGATCGGCGTGCAGTTGATGAAGCGCCGCGCCCCGAACGACGCCCCTCCCGGCCAGGTGTCGTAGGAGCCGATCACCGCCACCTCGGCGGCGAAGACCAGGGCCAGCGCCAACGCCACGCGGCCGTTGCGGCGGGCCAGGGCCAGCAGGCCGAGAACTCCGACCAGCGTGATCGGCGACCAGGAGAACAGGCCATGGAAGCCGGAGAACAGCACCGATACGGCGTGCACCGGCCAGGGCTCGAACTTGTCGACGACGAACGGCGTCGGCCCGAAGGTGCCGTGCAGCAGCCGGTAGACGATGAGCTGCGGGGTGACGACCAGCAGCAGCGGCAAGCCCATCGCCGCGTAGCCGCGCACCCGCGGCGCGAAGCGACGCCACCAGGTGGAGAGCAGGCCGCGCGCCTGCAGCGAGCTCTCGATCCGGGCGACGCGGTAGGCGTCCCAGGCCTCGCCGAGCTCGTCGACCGCGGGGGCGAGCAGGAACAGCCAGTTGAGCTCGCGGACCAGCACCATCAGACCGGCGCTGACCCCGAGAGCGGCCCATTCGAGGAGCTGCCGCTCGTCGCGGGTCTGCAGCCAGATGAAAACGAATAACGACACCGCGAACAGCGAGTTGGCGTGCGCCATCGGCGGCGTGATGTAGAGGTAGAAGACTACTGGGGTCGCGAACCAGATGCCGACGAGCGCCGCGGTGGAGGATTGGGCGTCGGCGTACTCGCGACACGACCGGTAGGTCAAGAACAGGCCGATCGTCCCCCAGAACAGAGAGCCCAGGCAGACCGCCCAGACGTAGGGCCAACTATACCCGTCGCGGGGCACCTCCGAGCCGGCGACGCGAGCCGCCACCACCAGCAGATCGGCGACCACGTAGAACGGCGCCCAGAGGAGGGCGGAGCCGATCGGCCCGTCGTTGAGCCGCCGCCCGGTGGCGGTGACCTCGTCGCGGTACGGGACGAGGCCGGCGTGGGCCACCGGGTCGCGGTCGATGAAATGGGCGTACTCGTTCTCGAAGTGGAGGTCGTAGTCGAAGTACGCCGAGCGCAGGTGGGCAAAGTACTTGATCTCGTCGGCGCCGTAGAGGCGCGGCGTGAACAGGGTCAGGGCGACGGCGCCGAGCAGGAGCAACAGGCCCCACTCCCCGAACCACCCCCGCCTGCGATGTGCTACCGGGCCCCTGACCATCGCCTCTCCACACCCCGGGCAACTTCAACCAGGTCGCCGGCGCCGCGATCCCAGCGGAGCCGCGCCTGGATTCGGGCGCGCCCCGCCTCACCGAGGGCGGCGCCCCGATCCGGGGCGCCGAGCACCCGCTCCACGCCGGCCGCGATCGCCGCCGGCGTCGCGGCCACACGATACCCCGTCACCCCTTCGTCGACCGTGTCGCGAACCCCACCCTCGTCGACGGCGACCACCGGGCACATACAATACGACGCCTCAAGCACCGAGAGGCCGAACGATTCGTCGCGGGTCGCATGCAGGTAGCAATCGGCCCGCCAGTACCAGGCCGGCAGCTCGTCGTCGGCGACGAAGCCGGCGAAGGCCACCCGGTCGGCGATGCCGAGGGCGGCGACGAGCCGCTCCAGGCGCGGCCGCTCCGGGCCGTCGCCGATCACGGTGAGCGTCGGCGCTGCGGCG
>DASWHK010000236.1:0-18158 GCA_036398215.1 Acidobacteriota bacterium
GACGTTACGCAGCACCCACCCCTGCGCTACCGGCGAGACCTCGACGTCGACGAGCGTGCCGCCCGGCAGGCCCACCAGAACGCTCGCTCCCGCCTCGTTGGGCACGATGGTGCGAATCTCGACGGTCTCGTAGGCGAGGTCCATGTCCCGCATCACCACGTAGACGTCCTGGACGGTCGGCTCGCGGGCGGCGGTGCCGGGGGTCGATGCCTCGGCGCCTCCCTGGAACGGCTCCCCTGGAGCGCCCGCGGCGAGGGCCAGCAGGAGGACCGAGGAGATCAGAGTGGGCCGCAAGAAGTTCACGATTTCAGGCTATCACATCGCCGCGTCCGGGTGCTCGCCGGTGCTTCCGGTGAACCCGAGGAGAACGGCGGCGAGAAAGGCGGGCACGGACACGGCCCGCGCCGGCTGCAGTCGCCCTCGCCCGCCCGGGACGCCGTCATTCCCAGATCCCGAGCATCATCTTGACGTCCTCGGAGGCCATCGTCCGCGGGTCCCAGGGGGGGCTCCAGATCAGCTGGATGTCGACGTTGTCGACCTCCGGCAGCTCCAGGCACTTGCCGTGGACTGCGGCCATGATCTGGGGACCGACCGGGCAGGCCGGGGAGGTCAGGGTCATCTTGATGTTGACCTGCTTGGATTCCTCGTCGAGCTCGACGTCGTAGACCAGCCCGAGCTCGACGATCGAGATGTTGATCTCGGGGTCGCTCACGGGCCGGATGGCCTCGATCACCTCTTCTTTGGTAGGCATTGCCATGGGGTCCTCCGCTCAGGACTTCTTGGTGATGACTTCAATGTCGCGATCGGCTTCGACCTCACCGACCAGATCGGGCTCGTACTCGGCCAAGCCCTGCTCGAGCGTCATCCAGGCGAGCAGCGCGCACTTGATGCGCACCGGGAAGTTCTTCACCCCCTCGAGCGCTTCGAGGTCGCCGCGCTCGAATCCCGCCGGCCACTCGCCGCCCTTCATCACCGCCTGGAAGGTCTTCTTGAGCGCGATCGCCTCCTCGAGGGTAGCGCCTTCGAGCTGCTGGGCGAGCATCGACGCCGAGGCGACCGAGATCGAGCAGCCGCGCGGCTCGATGTGAACGGCGCGGATGCGGCCGCCGGCGATGTCGAGCTGCATGACCAGCTCGTCGCCGCAGAGGGGGTTGTGGCCCTCGACCTCGACCTGGGGGTCCTCGACGGCGCTGGAGCCGTGCGGGCTGCGATAGTGATCGAGGATCACCTCGCGGTACAGGTCGTCGAGCCCGGTCATGCTCATCGCGACGCGCTCAGGCCGAAGACCTCGCGGGCGGCGATCAGGGCGTCGATCAGGGCGTCGACGTCGTCGTGGTCGTTGTAGATGTAGAACGACGCCCGCGCCGTGGCGACGACGCCGAGCCGGTGCATCAGCGGCTTGGCGCAATGGTGGCCGGCGCGGATGGCGACGCCGTGCTGATCGACGACCGTGCCGAGGTCGTGGGGGTGGATGTCCTTGTCGACGAACGAGACCAGGCCGCAGCGGTCGGCGGGATCGCGGGGACCGAAGATACGGATGAACGGCAGCTCCGCGAGGCGCTCCATCGCGTAGGTGACCACGTACTTCTCGTGCGCGCGGATGTTGTGCATGCCGACTTCCGTGAGGTAGTCGGTGGCGGCCCCGAGGCCGACGGCGTCGGCGACGCTCGGGGTGCCGGCCTCGAACTTGTGCGGGACGCCGGCCCAGGTGCTGCGCTCTAGCGTGACGTTGCGGATCATCTCGCCGCCGCCGAGAAACGGGTCCATGTCTTCGAGCAGGTCGCGGCGCGCCCACAGCACGCCGATGCCGAGCGGCCCCAGCGCCTTGTGGGGCGAGTAGGCGTAGAAGTCGACGTCCAGCCGCTGCACGTCGACCGGCCCGTGCGGCGCTCCCTGGGCGCCGTCGACCAGCACCAGGGCGCCGACGGCGCGCGCCGCGCAGGCGATGGTGCGCACCGAGTGGATGGTGCCGAGGGCGTTGGATACGTGCCCGAGGCACACCAGGCGGGTCTTGCGGGTGATGTAGTCGTCGAGGTGGTCGAGGCGCAGGTGGCCCTCGTCGTCGATGTCGATGAAGCGCAGCGTGCAGCCGGTGTCCTTGGCCATCATCTGCCAGGGGACCAGGTTGCTGTGGTGCTCCATCACCGTCAGGACGACCTCGTCGCCGGGACCGAGATGCTTGCGGGCCCAGGAGTGGGCAACCAGGTTGATCGACTCGGTGGTGTTGCGGGTGAAGACGATGCTGCTGGGCTCGTCGCCGTTGAGGAAGCGGCACACCTTGCCGCGCACCTGCTCGTAGGCGTCGGTCGCCTCCTCAGCCAGGCTGTGGACGCCGCGGTGCACGTTGGCGTTGCTGTGGCTGTAGTAGTGGCTGATCGCGTCGATCACCGCCTGGGGCTTCTGGCTGGTGGCGGCGTTGTCGAGGTAGACGAGGCGCTTGCCGTGCACGCGCCGCCGCAGGATTGGAAAATCCTCGCGGATGCGCGTCACATCCAGCGGCGTCTTCAGTGGCGTCGCTTGCGCCTTCGGCGTGACCTGCTGCATGTGCTCGAAGTCCTACCAGTCGTCGGTTTCGTCGCTGCCGGTGTCCTTGACCGCCACCTGGATGCGGTCGTCCTTTTCCATGACCGGGAATGTCTCGATCGGGGCCACCGCCGGCATCGCCAGGACGGCGCCGGAGCGGATGTCGAACCTGGCGCCGTGCCGCGGGCAGATGATGGCGAAGCCCTCGAGGTCCCCCTCGCCGAGCGGCCCATCGTCGTGCGTGCAAAGGTCCTGGACCGCGTAGAGCTGGCCGTTGGCGCGGGCCACGGCGACGCGGTGCCCCTCGACCTGGAACGTCTTGACCTCGCCATCGGCGATCTCGCCGGAGGCGCCGACGTCGATCCACTTCCGGGTTTCCGTCGTCGTCTCGCTCATGGCGTCAGCGCGCCTCCAGCTTGCTGCGGATGTAGCTCCACAGCCGGCCCTTCAGGCTCTCTTCGTCGATGCGGTCGAGCACCGGCGCGAAAAAGCCCTCGACGATGGCCCGCTCCGCTTCGCGGCGCGGCAGGCCACGGGTCATCAGGTAGAAGATCTGCTCGTCGTCGATCGGTCCGACCGTGGCGCCGTGGGTGCAGCGGACGTCCTGATTGAGGATCTCGAGCTCGGGGATCGACTCGGCGCGGCAGTCCTTGTCGAGCAACAGGTTGCGATTCTCCTGATAGGCCTCGCTGTCGCTGGCGTCGAGCTCGATGCGGATCAGCCCGGTGTACGCCGAGCGCGCCTGGTCCTCGAGCACCACCTTGAAGTCGAGGTCCGAGTAGGTGTGGCCGTGCACGTGAACGTGCTCCGTGTGGTGGTCGAAGTGCTGGCTGTCGCCGCCGAACAGGACGCCGATCATCTCGGAGTAGGCATTGGCGCCGCGCATCTCGGTGCGCAGGTCCGCTTTGTTGTACAGGCCGCCGAGCGCGATGCTGACGCTGACCGCCTGGCCGTCGCGGTCGACGTGCATCTTCTGGGTGTAGTGCGAGCGGGTCCGGCTGCCCCAGTTCTGGACGTTCACGTATTGCAGCCGGGCGTTCTTGCCGATGCTGGCCTCGGTGACCGCGTGGGCGATGACCCGCGGCGAAGCGCCGTTGTTGCCGGCGCTCGGAGCGCTGCCGTACTCGTCGATCAGCACCGCGGAGGCGCCTTCCTCGAGAATCACCAGGGTCCGCGGGAAGACCGCCGAGAGGTCCTCGCCGCTCTGGAACAGGGCGTGGATCGGCGCCTTGATCTCGATGCCGGCGGGGACGTAGAGGAACAGGCCGCCGCTGAAGAACGCCGCGTTGAGGGCGGCGAACTTGCCCGTGTCGATCGGCACCTGGCGGCCGAGATACCCCTCGACCAGGTCGGCGTGGTCGCGCACCGCCGAGCCGAGATCGCTGAGGATGACCCCGGCCTGCCGCCATTTCGCGTCGAGCGCGAAGGAGGGCGCCTGGGAGTCGATCTGCACCGACAGGCCGGCGAGCTCGTCGTTGCCCTTGGCCGAGAACTTGTCCGACAACGCGATTGCCGCCGACGGATCGATCGCCTGGCCCGGCGTGCCGTCGGGCAGCAGCGGGTTGACCCGGTCGATCAGGAACTTCTCCGGCTCCGTGTAGCGCCAGAGGTGCGCCACCCGGTCGGGGAGGGAAGCGCTCTCGTAGGCTTGCCAGCCCGTCAGCCGCCAGCGCTGCAGCCAGTCCGGCTCGTTGCCGGCGCGGGCGATGGCGCGGGCCGCGTCGGCCCCGGTCGTCAATGTGCTCATGGTCTCGTTGCTCGTTTTCGTCCTGGTTCTGGCTGTCGGCTCAACCGACGGAACCTTCCATCTCGAGCTGGATGAGTCGGTTCAGCTCGACCGCGTATTCCATCGGGATCTCCTTGACGAACGGCTCGATGAAGCCGTTGACAACCATCACCAGGGCCTCTTCCTCGGTGAGGCCGCGGCTCATCAGATAGAAAAGCTGCTCGTCGCCGACCTTCGAGACCCGCGCCTCGTGCTCCACCTGCACCTGCTCCTCGGCGATCTCCATCGTCGGATAGGTGTCCGAGCGGGACTCTTTGTCCATGAGCAGGGCGTCGCACTCGACGTGGACCTTGGAGCCGACGGCGCCCGGATAGACCTTGACCATGCCGCGGTAGCTGGCGCGGCCGCCGCCCTTGGAGATCGACTTGCTGGTGATCCGCGAGGTCGTGTTGGGGGCGGCGTGGTAGATCTTGGCGCCGGCGTCCTGGTGCTGGCCGGTATTGGCGAAGGCGATCGAAAGGATCTCGCCGTGCGCCTTCTCGCCGACCAGGTAGACGCAGGGGAACTTCATCGTCAGCTTCGAGCCGAGGTTGCCGTCGACCCATTCGACGGTCGCGCTCTCGTGTGCCACGGCGCGCTTGGTGACCAGGTTGTAGACGTTCTTCGACCAGTTCTGGATGGTCGTGTAGCGCAGGTGCGAGCCCGGCAGCGCGATCAGCTCGACCACGGCCGAGTGCAGCGAGTCGGAGGCGTAGGTCGGCGCCGTGCAGCCCTCGATGTAGTGCACCCGCGAGCCCTCGTCGGCGATGATCAGGGTGCGCTCGAACTGCCCCATGTTCTGGGCGTTGATCCGGAAGTAGGCCTGCAGCGGGATGTCGACCTCGACGCCCTTGGGGACGTACACGAACGAGCCGCCCGACCAGACCGCGGAGTTGAGCGCCGCGAACTTGTTGTCGGTCGGCGGGATCACCGTCGCCCAGTACTTCTTGACGACGTCCTCGTACTCGCGTAGTGCCGTGTCCATGTCGAGGAAGATGACGCCCTGCTTGGTGAGCTCTTCCTTCATCGAGTGATAGACCACCTCGGACTCGTACTGGGCCGAGACGCCGGCCAGGAACTTGCGCTCCGCCTCGGGGATGCCGAGGCGCTCGAACGTGTTCTTGATGTCCTCGGGCACGTCGTCCCAGGTCTTGCCCTGCTCGTTGGCCGGCTTCAGGTAGTAGAAAATGTTGTTGAAGTCGATCGCGTTGAGCAGCTCGACGTCGCCCCAGTTGGGCATCGGCTTGGACTCGAAGATGTCGAACGCCTGGTGGCGGAACTTGCGCATCCATTCCGGCTCGTTCTTCATCTGCGAGATCTGCTCGACGATCTCGTGGCTGATCCCCCGCTGGGCCTTGAAAACGGCCTTCTCCGGGTCGGAGAAGCCGTACTTGTAGTCGTCGTTGATGTTGAGCGCCGGGTTGTCGGTCGCTGCGGGGTCGAGGGCGGGACTCTTGATTTCGATCTCTGGTGCCATTTCGTCCTCCTATGCCTGGGCCGCGCCGGCGCCGTCGCTGCCGCTGGCGGCATCGGTGCCGGCAAAAAGCTCTTGCTCGATCCATTCGTAGCCGTTCTCTTCGAGGGCCTCGGCGAGCTCGATGCCCCCGGTGCGCACGATCTTGCCGTCCATCATCACGTGCACGACGTCCGGCTTCACGTAGTTGAGCACCCGCTGGTAGTGGGTGATCACCAGCATCGAGCGCCGCTCGGAGCGCATCGCGTTGACGCCCTCGGCGACCGTCTTCAGGGCGTCGATGTCGAGGCCCGAATCGGTCTCGTCGAGGATGCAGAAATCGGGCTCGAGCATGAACATCTGCAGGATCTCGAGGCGCTTCTTCTCGCCGCCCGAGAAGCCGTCGTTGACGTAGCGGGAGGCGAACGACGAATCGACCCCGAGCAGGTCCATCGCCTTGTTGAGGTTGGCGCGGAACTCGCGGACCGCCACCTCGCCGCTCTCGGCGCGGGCCTTGAGCGCCGAGTGGAGGAACTTCGCCACGGTGACGCCGGGGATCGACATCGGGTACTGGAAGGCGAGGAACATGCCGAGGCGGGCGCGCTCGTCGGTGTCGAGATCGAGGACGTCCTGGCCCTTGTAGCGGACGGAGCCCTCGAGCACTTCGTAGTGGGGATGGCCCATGAGAACGTAGGCCATGGTGCTCTTGCCCGAGCCGTTGCGTCCCATGATCGCGTGGATCTCGCCCTCGTTGACGGTGAGATCGACGCCACGAAGGATCTCGTTGCCCTCGATGGCAACCCTCAGGTTCTTGACCTCGAAGAGAGGCTGGTTCTTGTCGCTCATTGTCGCTCGTTCACTCCTGCCGCGATGCGTGCCGCTGCCTCGCTGTGATCAAAGGGTCGGGCCGGTCGTGAAGAGCCCGGCATCGATGATGAATTCCTCGTTGTCGCTGATGGGTACGTGATGATTGCCCTCGTTCACACGTTGTCGCTGATATGAAAGAGCCTCTGCGCTCCGGAACGGCGGGCGAGGCCGAGCTGGCTGTCGAGCTCCTCCTGGACCTCGGATTCCTCGCACATCAGATCCATCAAGGTGATCGATTCCAGCGTCTTGGTGACCATGCCCGACAGCGTCCACCACACCGGCCGCAGGGCGCATGAGGTGTTGTGGACGCACATGTCCTCGGCGCCGGTGAAGCGGTTGCAGTACTCGACGTCGAACAGTTCCGGAGAGAAGACCCGCAGGATGGTGGCCAGGCTGACCTCCTCCGGCGCCTGGGCGAGCACGAAGCCGCCGTTGCGCCCGCGAACGCTCTCGACCAGCTGCGCCTGCCGCAGCAGGTTGAGGAGCTTGCCGGCGTACTCGCTCGACAGGCCCTCGTGCTCGGCGATATGGGCGACGGAAACTGGCGCATCGGTCTGCGCGAGAGCGAGCTGCAACATGCAGCGGAGCCCGTACTCTTCCATCGACGTGACTTTCATGGATCGACCCCGGTAGAGGCTGGAACGGCGCCTGATCGAAAAATCACACGCCCCCGATCGCGCGAGCCGAAAAAACTGCCGCCCGCAAAGCGTTTGCTAAGGAAATGGTAGGAAAACCTGAAAGATTTGTCAACTTTCCCGGGCCCGGGGTCGGGGGCGAGCCCGGACAGCTAACTCGCGCCCGCGCCCGCGGCAGAGTGGCAGAAGGGCCGATGAGAAGTGCGGGCGAGCGGGGTGGCCGCCGGGGGCCAGGCTCGCGTGCG
Organism: Acidobacteriota bacterium; assembly: GCA_036398215.1. Classification (GTDB taxonomy): domain Bacteria; phylum Acidobacteriota; class UBA890; order UBA890; family UBA890; genus DASWHK01. The sequence goes on from DASWHK010000236.1 coordinate 7,489, forward strand.
GCTCAGTACTTCTTCGACCAGGGAAACTTGGCGTGCTCGCGCGTCTCTTCGCGGTAGTGGCTCAGCGGCTTGACGTAGCCGAACTCCTTGGGAAACGACAGCTCGTAGGTCTCGGGGTTGATGCCGTCGTCGAGGACGACCTTCTTGGCCAGCCGGCCGTTGCGGGTCATCAGCAGGCCGGCGCGCTTCACTTCGCCCTCGGGAGCGCGGCTGCAGCGCAGCGGGCCGTGGAGGATGCCCGCCGGCTCCAGGTAATAGGCGTAGTCGGTGCCCTCCCATTCGTCCTCCGCCATGGACTGCAGGAAGGCGTCGAGCCCGATCGCGATCGCCTTGCAGGTTTCAGGGTCGAACTCGGCCTCCGGCGGGGCGTCGGCAGTCGGCTTCGGCTTCGCTGCAGCGGGCTCGCCGGCGGGCGGGGGGGCGTTATCGGCTTCGGTGTTGGCGGGGGCTTCGTCGAGCATCGTTGGAAGCGTCTCGTCGGTTTTCGATCCGATGTTGATTCGGGTCTCCGCAGGGCGGCGCGAGAGGCTCGCCGCAGACCCCGAGATCGTGCCCGAATCCGGGTCTTGGCAGCCCGGCGCAAACCCCCGTCGCAACGCGCGACCGTTTGTGCCTTCTAACCGCCGACTCGGGCGGGTAGCATAGCATTTAGGCAGGTAGTATGCGGGCGGCGGCTCGATGGCTACGAGCCGGCCGGTCCTGTGCGGACATCGGCTCGGCGGCTACGAGCCGGCCGTTCGTCGCCATCCGCCGGCCGTGCCCGGAGGCAGGATCTGGCAACGCGGACCCGCGTGGTGGCATACACTTGCGCGGGTACGCTTCTGGCCCGTGGGTAGGCTTCGCGAAAGCATGGACGCCCGAGGTCGCTGATGACCGTCAACTCGGACATCGCCTGGGAAATCGACTACGGCTGCTACACGGATGTCGGCCGGGTTCGCCAGCGCAACGAAGACGCCGCCAAGGTGAGCCCGGATCTGGCCCTCTACGCGGTAGCCGACGGTATGGGCGGGCACCGGGCGGGCGACCGGGCCAGCCGCATTGCGGTGCAAACCCTGCACGATTATCTCGCGGAATCCGAAAACGGCGCCTCCCCGGACGTGCTGCGAGAGGCCTTCAGGGCCGCCAACCGCAACATCATGGAGGACGCCTCCGGGCGTCCGGATCGCATCGGAATGGGCACGACCCTCACCGCCCTGGTGATCGTCGGCGGTGGCTATCTGATCGGCCACGTCGGCGATTCCCGCGCCCTGTTGGTACGCGGCGGCAGCCTCCTCCAGCTCACCGACGACCATTCGATCGTCGCCGCGCAGGTGCGCGAGGGGGGGATGAGCGAGGAGGAGGCCAAGAGCCACCCGATGCGCCACGTCCTGAGCCGCTGCATGGGAGTCGAGCCGGAGCCGGAGGTCGACGTGCTGAGCGGCGATCTGCAGGACGGCGACGTTTTCATCCTCGGGTCGGATGGCCTGACCGGGGCCATCGGCGTCGACATGGTGATGGCGGCTGTCGCCGGCGCGGCCGATGCTGCGGCCGCCAGCAAGGACCTCGTCGAGCTGGCGCGGGAACGGGATGGCAGCGACAACATCACCGCGGTGGTGGTGCGCTGCACGGCGAACAAGGCGGGCCGGTAGCAGGCCATGGTTTCGTCACGGCCTGCCAATCGCCGCATCCTCCATACGGAGCCATGAGCGTCCCGGAGCAGTTCGGTCGCTATCAGGTCCTGTCGCTCCTCGGTCAGGGCGCCATGGGGCTGGTCTACAAGGCGGCCGACCCGGTCATCGAGCGCGCCGTGGCGATCAAGGTGATCCAGGCGAATCCGGGCCTCGGGGAGGCCGATCTGCAGCGGATGCAAGCCCGTTTCGAGCAGGAGTTCCGCTCCGCCGGCGCGCTGTCGCACCCCCACATCGTGACGATCTTCGATGTCGGCAAGGAGGGCGATCACTACTACATCGCCATGGAGTACGTCGATGGCCGCGGCCTCGACGCGGTGCTCGCTGCCGAGGGCGTGCTGTCGATCGAGCGGGTCGTCGAGCTCGCCGCGCAGCTCGGCGGGGCGCTCGATTACGCCCACGCCCAAGGAGTGGTGCACCGCGACATCAAGCCGGCCAACGTGCTGATCACCGGCGACGGCGGCGCCAAGATCACCGACTTCGGCCTCGCCAAGCTCGAGGCCACGACCTTGACCCGCACCGGGGCGCTGGTCGGCACCCCGGCCTACATGTCCCCCGAGCAGATCGGCGGCCATGCGATCACCGGCAAGTCGGACCAGTTCTCGCTGGGGATCGTCCTGTACCAGGCGCTTACCGGCGAGCGGCCGTTCACCGGCGACAGCCCCTCGACGATCATGTACAAGATCGTCCACGAGGAGCCGCTGCCGCCCCGCCGCCTCAACAAGTCCCTGCCGGCGGCGGTCGACGAGGTCTTCGCGCGCTGCTTGGAGAAGGACATCCACCGGCGCTACGGGAGCTGCGCGGAGTTGTCCGGCGCCCTGCGCCAGGCGCTCGCCGGAACGGCGCTGGAGACGCTGGCGACGGCGCCGGCCGCCGGCTCGCGGCGGGACGCTCCGGCGGTGGCCGCCGGAGGGGCGCCGACCGCCGACCCCGCGGCGGAGACCTCCGGCGAGCCGTTGGCGGCCGGCCGGGACCCGGTCGGCGCACTCGGCAGCCCCACCTCAGCAAGCGCGCGGCAACCGCCGCCGGCTTCCGTCGCCCCGCCGCCGAGCCTTTCATCCGCGGCGCCGTCGTCCGGGCCGGTGGGCCGATGGCTGCTCGGCCTGGCGATCGTTCTGCCGAGCGTCGCGTTGCTGGCTCTGGTCGCCTGGTTGGCGATGCAGGGCCGGGGCGGGCGGGACCTGCCGGACGGCGCGGATGGCAGCGTGGCGGCGGCGCCCGGTACGGAAGACGGTGAGACCACGACGTCCGGGCGGGCCGGCGGCGCGACGGGTGGGCCAGGCCGCGACGGTTTGCCGGCGGCGGATCCAGCGGCGGATCCAGCCGGCCGGGAGCCGCAGGGCGACGAGGAGGAGGGGCAAGGCGACGAGGAGGCACAAACCACGGCGGCGGGGGCCCCGCCTCCGGAGGCCGGCGCGATGACGCTGCCTCCGGCGCGTCCCGCCAGCGTGGCCTACGCGATCAGCAGCGAGCCGCCGGGCGCCCAGATCGTCGTGGACGGCGAGCGTACCGGGTTGGCGACACCGGCGCAGGTAACGATGGACACCAACGCCGACCATCGCATCGAGCTCCTCGCCCGCGGCTACGAGACGGCGCGCACCGTAGTGCACATGGCCGGGCTCGACCCGGAGGCGATCCCCGACAGCCTGCACGTCGTGCTCGGCCGCAGCGAGGCCGCGGAGGCCAATCGCGGCAGCCGGGCAGGCCGTGGGCTCGACCGCCTCGACACGATGGACGGGATTCCGGAGCTGCTGCAGAGTTTGATCGCTTCCGGACAGGTGCAGACCGGCCGCGTGCGGGTAGAGGCGCCGCTGCCGGTTGGCTTGCGGCTGGCGCCGGCGAGCCGCGATGTCCTGCCGGAGCGGCTGCTCCAGCGTGCCCGGGCCGCCAGCGTCGAAGATCGACGCCGCCTGGGGGCCGGCTTTCTGATCGCCGCCAGTCAGAGCCACGACATCGAGCTACCCGCCGGCAGCTGGCGGATCTCGCTGCTGGCCCCCCGGGTGCTGTTCTCCCACGTCGAGCAGGTCGTCGTGCGTCCCGGCCAAACCGTGGTGCTCGGCGCCGACGTTCCCACCCGCTTCGCGCGGGTCCGGATCGTTGCGGAACCGCCGGGAGCGCGGGTCCGCGTCGACGGCCTGATGCCGATCCCGACGCCGTACGACGGCCAGATCCCGCTGGGGGCGCACGACTTCGAGTTCATCTGGGAAGACGCCACCACGGTGACTCGTGAGACAATCGATCGCGACGGTCAGGAGATCGTCGGCAGGCGCCGGCAGTCCTGAGCGGATCCACCGCAGCCAACCCGAGCGCAGCCCGTTGATCATGCGAGCCACAGCGATAGCCTTCCTCGCCGCGGTGGCGGCCTTCGCCGCTGCTCTCGCGGCGCCGCAGGAGCGCGCCGAGAGCCGCTACTTCGAGGCGGAATCGGCGCTGCTGGCCGGCGACGTCGAGGGGGCGATGGCGGCGTTCACGGCGCTGATCGACGATTATCCGCCGGCCCGTTTCCCCGCCCTCACCTGGCGGGCCGCGGCCGCCGTTCGCGCCGGCGAGCTGGAGCTGGAGCTTGGCCGCGCCGACGCCGGCGAGGCACGGTTCGTGGCCGTCCTGGACGGCGAGCCGCCGTCCGTGTGGTCGTCGCGGGCCCGCCTGGGGCTGGCCCGAAGCCTCATGTGGCGCGGCGAGTGGCCGGCGGCCACGGAGCTCTTGCAGTCGATCGTCGACGCCGTCGAGGCCGGCACCGACGATGCCGACCCGATCGGCGCCGGCCTGGCCCGCGAGTACCTGGGCCTCGCCCATCGTCTGTGGGTGAGGCCGGCGGCCGGCGAGGCTCCCTGGCGGCAGTCCGGGAGGCTGGCGGTCGGTGCCGAGCTCGACAACCCGATCGGCGTCGCCGCTGCCACGGGCGTCGGGGTCCTCGTCGTCGACGAAGGCACCGACGTGGTGACGCTGATCGACCCGGCCGGCCCGCCTGTATCCGCGACCGTCCGCGATGCGGCGCGTCCCTGGTGGGGGACGGCGGGCGAAGCCCTGGTGGCTGCCGACCAGTCGGTCAACGCCCCCTTCGGCCTCGAGTCGCACCAGTTCGCTCTCCCCCAGGGAGATCGCCGGCGACCCCTCAACGACCTCCGCGCCGGGGCCCGGAGCGCCACCGGCGACTGGATCCTGCTCGATGCGGGCTTCAAGCAGGTGATGGTGTTCTCTTCCGGGGGCGACTATCTGCGGTCGTTGGACCTCGGTCCCGGCGGCGAGCCCGTCGACGTTGCGCTGGGCCCCCTCGGCAAGGTCTTCGTGATCGAAAAGCGCCGCCGTGAAGTTCGGGTCTTCAATCCCGACGGCAGCCTGTTCACCGGCTTCGGATACGACCGCTGGCGCGAGCCCTACGCGCTCGCCGTCGACGCGGTGGGCTTCGTGTACCTGCTCGACCGCGGTAACCGGCAGATCGAGATCTTCGACCCCGAGCTAGGTGCCGGCTGGACGCTCGGCCCGGTCCTTCCCGGCGGCCTGGAGCTGCGCGACCCTCGCGACATCGCCGTCGACGGCAGCGGCCGCGTGCTGATCGCCGATCGCGGCCTGTCGGCGATCATCGTCATCGAATAATGAGGAGGAACCGGAAGGTGTTGACGATGAGGCCAACCGGGGGCAGCGCCGGAAACGCGGGCCGCCAGGCGCCGGCGGCGGGGCGGCGGCGAAGCATGCGGGCCGCCAGGCTCGCGGCGACAATCACCGTGGCTGTGGCGGCGCTGGCCGCCCTGACGACCGCCGCGACGGCGCCCGAGGCGGGGCCGTCGCAGGTCGGCGAGCAGCTGCGGGCGAGCTTCGCGCGCGCCGAGATCTTGTTTCGCTCCGGCGAGCCGGAGCTGGCGCTGGAGCCGCTGTCGCGGGTGATCGCGGCGCTGGAGCCGGGCGCCGAGGCCGAGCGGCTCGACGACGAGGGCAGGGCGTTGCTGATCCGCAGCCTCGCGTACCGGGCCGACGTCCACATCCAGCGCGGCGAGGCCGCCGCGGCCGACGCCGACCTCGGGCGGCTGCTGACGCTGTATCCGCGGGCGAGGATCGACGGCTTCCGGCTCTCCGAGGACTTGCAGCGCCGCTTCGAGCGGGCCCACGCGCGGCTGGTGGGCACGCTGGTATTCTCGGTCGCGCCGCTCGACGCCCGGGTGATCGTCGACGGCCGGCAGCTTCCCGAAGGCACCACCACCTACGACGTGCTCGCCGGCCCCCACATCGTCGAGGCCGTCCTGCCGGGTCACACGCGCCGGGTCGAGCAGGTCGAGGCGCGAGCCGACCGCGGCACCGAGGTCTCGATGACCCTCGAGCGGGTCAGCTCGGTGGTCAAGCTGCTGACCCGTCCCGCCGGCGCCACCGTCGTGGTCGACGGCAACATCGTCGGTGAGACTTCGGGCGTGGCGCCCCGCGACTGGACGCCTTCCGGAGAAGCGGCGCGCTTTCCGCGCCAGGAGTTCTCCGCCGAGATGGCCATCGAGGGGCTGATGCCCGGCACCCACGACATCGAGGTGTTTCTCGACGGCTACCGCTCCTTCAGCGCCCCGCTGGCGATTCCCGACCTCGGCGACTACCACGTCGGCGGCATCGTGCTGACGCCGAACCTCGGCGCCGTCCTGCTCCGCGACCTGACGCCAGCCGCCGAGGTCTGGGTAGACGGCCGCCGGGCCCAGCCCGAGCCGCCGGCGGCGGGCGCCGGCGGCGAGCTCGCCGGCTCCGCCTACCGGCTGTCGCTGCCCCCCGGCGAGTATCGGATCACGGTGAGCCAGGAAGACGCCGGTGTCTTCGAGGAGCTGGTTACCGTGGCCGACCGGGCCAACGTGGCGCTGACCGTCCGGCTGCGACCCGGATTGACCTTCCTCGGGGTCGTCGGGGAGGACCGTCTGGGAGCGGAGTCGCTCGAGGCGGCCCTATCGATGTCCTTCGGCCAGCTCGGTTACTGGGCCTTCCTCGATCGCAGCGAGGAGGCCGCCCGCGTCGTGGAGCGGGCCGGGATCACCGCCGACCGGCTGCGGGCGACCGCCGCCGGCGAGGCCGAGCTCGACTGGGAGCGGATCCAGGCCGGCGTCAGCCGTGACCTGCCGGGCTCCGTCTTCGCGCTCGCGGTGCTCGACCGTGACAACATGGCGGCGGAGGCCGACCTCTGGGTGTGGCCGTCGGCCCCCGGCCCGGCGATCGCGGAGCGGGTGCGCGTCTCGCTGGCCGACCGCCGCCAGCTCGAGGCGGTGACCCGCCGGCTCTCCGAGGAGATCCGCTTCGAGAAGCCCTGGATGGGCCTGCAGCTCATCGACAGCGCCGCCGCCGCCGGCCCGGTCGTTGCGCACGTGGTTCCGGGGAGCCCCGCCGCCACCGCCGGCATCCGCGTCGGCGAGCAGCTGCTGACGATCGCCGGCAACTCCGCCGGGACCGCGGCGAACACCGCCAACTGGCTGTCGACCTTCTCGCCCGGCTCGGCGGTGGTGCTGGCGCTGCGCGGCCCGGAGGGCGCCGAGCGCTCGGTCGAGGTCCGACTCGCCGCCAGTCCGGTGGTGGTATCGCCTGCGGATCCGTCGATCCTGTACTCGACGGTCTGGGGGATGGCGGGGGCCGCGGTGGGGCGCCTCGACGCGAACGTCGCTTCCTGGGTTGCCGAGGCCAATCAGGCCGCCGTGCTCATCCATGCCCGCCGCTGGAGCGACGCGGCGCGGCTGTTGCGTGACATACAGGCGCCGGCGGGGCCCGGCGTCGGGCAGGGAATGATCGACTACTGGCTGGGCGTCGCGCTCGCCGCCGGCGGCGACGTCGATGGGGCGCGCGCCGCCTTCGAGAGGGTGCTGGCCGAGCCGGAGGCCCGCTACCTGGACAACGACGGCCCCTATCTGGCGCCCTTCGCCCGCGCCCGCCTGGCGGCGCTGGCCGGGCGGGGAAGCGGCGGCGGCGGCCGCTTCGCGCCAGGCGGGCAGCTTCGCCGGGTGCTGCTCTGGGACCGCGTGTATTCGGACAGCGGCGGCGGCGGCGTCGCGCCCGGCGGGAGCCGATTCCCGTCTGGCCGGTGAGGCCGCCCGCGAAACGGGAGGCAGGATCGCCGATGCGCTACCTCGATGCCGTGGCCCTGCGCCGGGCGCTACCGATGGGCGCCGCCATCGCCGCCATCGAAGCGGTCATGCGGGCCGCTCATGGGGGCGGCGCCGAAGCCCCCGTACGAACGGTGCAGCGGGTCCCCAGGGGCGGTCGCGAGGACTGCGTGTTCCTGGTCATGCCCGGCACCTGGGGCGAGCGCGCCGCCGCCGCCGCCAAGGTCATCTCCTACGTGGCGGACAACCCGTCGGCGGGGCGCGCCACCGTGCAGGGGGTGGCGGTGCTGCTCGACGCGGAGAGCGGCTCGCCGCGGCTGATCGCCGACGCCTCGACGCTGACCACCATCCGCACCGGGGCCGTGATCGGCCTGGCGAGCCGCTTTCTGGCGCCCGAGTCTTGCGCCGTCCTGGGGATCATCGGCACCGGCGGCATCGCCCCCGACCTGGTGGCCGGTGTCGCGGCGGTGCGCGACTTCGAGCGAATCATCGCCATCGACTCGCGCCCGGAGGCCGCCGATCGCTTTGCCGAGCGCCTCGCGGCGCTGCCCGGCGCCGGCGTCGCCGGGCTGCCGGTGGAGATCGCCGCCAACGCCGACGAGGTGGCGGCCGCCGCCGACGTGCTGATCACCGCGACCTCGTCGCTCCAACCGGTCGTCTCGACCGGCATCATCCGCCCCGGCACCCACGTCAACGCGGTCGGCAACTTCTCGCCGAGCGGTCGCGAGATCGACGGGGCGACCGTCGCCGCCGCCAGGCGCTACGTCGACGACGTCGACAACGCCCTCGAGGAGGCCGGCGAGCTCCTCCTCGCCGCCGCCGAAGGGCTCATCCCCGCCGGCCTGGAGGGCATCGAGGGCGATCTTCAGGGCCTCGCGGCGGGCGAGGTCGCGGGGCGGACGAGCGACGGCGAGATCACCCTCTTCAAGACTGTTGGCACGGCGCTCTCCGACGTCGCGGCGCTGGTGGCGGCCGCCGACGCGGCCGAGGCGGAAGACCTCGGGCTGATCTTGTCCTGACGAGATGACCGGGCGGCCTCCGCGACGCAGGGCTCCGCGCTCCGCGAAACACGATTGGTCGCGTCGTCGCGCCGGTCAGGCTCAGGCGTCGGCGGCGACCTCGGGCGGTGCCCCTCGCATCACGTCGATGAAGCGGTCGAAGAGCGGCGCCGCGTCGTGCGGCCCGGGGGCCGCCTCCGGGTGGTACTGGACGGCGAGCACCGGCAGCTCGCGGTGGCGCAGGCCTTCGAGCGTGCCGTCGTTGAGGTTTATGCGTGTCGGCACGAAGCCGCTGGATTCCAGGCTCTTGGGGTCGACGGCAAAGCCGTGGTTCTGTGAGGTGATCTCGACCGCGCCGGTGGCCAATTGGCGGACGGGATGGTTGGCGCCGTGGTGGCCGAACTTGAGCTTGAAGGTCGTGCCGCCGCCGGCGAGGCCGATCATCTGGTGCCCCAGACAGATCCCCAGCAGCGGGACCTTGCCGAAGAGCTGCTTGGCGGCCGAGACCCCGTAAAGGACGGTTGCCGGGTCGCCGGGGCCGTTGGAGAGCAGCACGCCGTCGGGGCGGCGCTCGAGGACCTCAGCGGCCGGCGTCATCGCCGGCACCACCGTCACCCGGCAGGCGCGGGCGCGCAGCGAGCGCAGGATGTTCCACTTGACGCCGAAGTCGTACACAACGACCGAAAGCGGGCGATCGCCTGACGCCCCGGGGCCGGCCGCCGGCGCGGTACCGCCGAGGCCGGCCGCGGCGTCTTCCTGCTCGAAGCCGGGCGTGCCCTGCCACTCGTAGGGTTCCGTGCAGGTCACCGAGGGCACCAGGTCGAGCCCTTCCATCGTGGGGATCGCGCGGGCCTCGTCGACGGCGGCGCCCAGGTCGGTTTCGCCATGGACGATGACCCCGCGCATGGCGCCGTGCAGGCGCAATCGCATCGTCAGGTCGCGGGTATCGACGCCCTCGATGCCCGGGACGCCGGCGTCGGCGAGGTATCGCTCGAGGGACATCTGCGAGCGCCAGCTGCTGGGCCGCGAGGCGAGCTCACGTACCACCAGGCCTTCGACGTGCACGCCGGCGCTTTCGGCATCCGCCGGCGTGATCCCGTAGTTGCCGATCTCGGGCGCCGTCATGGTGACGATCTGGCCCTTGTACGAGGCGTCGGTGAGGATCTCCTGATAGCCCGTCATCCCGGTGTGGAAGACCACCTCGCCGCCGCTCGAGCGGGCGCCGCCGAAGCCGCGCCCCGGATAGGCCGTACCGTCCTCGAGGACCAGCCAGGATGGACCACGCTCGAACATATTTCGAGCGTAGCACGCTGCTTTGCCGACGGCTTTTCGCCGTCATGTCGGTGCGCGCCTCGGCGGCGCACGATTCGGGCCTCGTTGCCCGGTTGCCGCGGGCGCAACGAGCGGTGATGGGAGGCGTGGGCTGCGAGTCGGGTAGCCGCGCCCCGGTGCCATGGAGTACCCTGTTGTCATAGGCGCGCGTCGCGCCGCGGCATCATCCAGAGAGTGGTCTTCAGGAGTGGTTTTTCAATGAGCTCGAGTACCGAAACCCAGACGCCAAGCGCCGATCCGAGCGCCGCCGGGCTTTCGCCCGGGGGCCTCGTCATTTTCACGCCCGCGGCCGTCCGCAAGGTGATCGGCTTCACCGAGACCAGCGCGGAGGCCGAGGGCAAGAGCCTGCGGCTATACGTGCAGGGCGGCGGCTGCTCGGGTTTCGAGTACGGCTTCAAGTTCGACGAGCCCAAGGAAGGCGACAGCGTCATCCCGCAGGGCGACGGCGAGGAGCGCATCGAGGTGCTGATCGACGCCTTCAGCCTGCCGTTCCTGCAGGGCTGCACGGTCGATTACTACGAGAACTTCGCCGGCAGCGGCTTCAAGGTGAGCAACCCCAACGCCCAGGGCACCTGCGGCTGCGGCCACTCCTTCTCGACGTAGGGCGGTCTCCCTCT
>DASWHK010000237.1:0-14073 GCA_036398215.1 Acidobacteriota bacterium
CCGACCAGCGGGCCGACGATCGGGAAGCCGCGCTGCCGCGCCAGCTCCTCCATCTCGCGCTGGACGGGATCGGGATCGTCGAGCAGGCCCTCGAGATAGCGCTCGAGGCGGGGGTCGACGATGTTCAAGCCTTCACCTGCACGTCGTCGCCCTCGACCCGCACCTCGTAGACATCGACGCTCTCGCCGGGTGCGTTGAGGCAGGCGCCCGTCTTCACGTCGTACTGCCAGCCGTGCCAGGGGCAGATCACGGTGTCGCCGTCGCAGCCGCCGTCGCCGAGCGGCCCGCCGCGGTGGATGCAGGTGTTGTCGATGGCGTAGAAGGTGCCGTCGACGTTGAACAACGCCACCTCGGTACCGCCGGCGTCGACGACCTTCGCCTCGCCGGGCGAAAGGTCGGCCACCCGAGCAACGCTGATAAAATCGGACATGCCATTCCTTTCGTCGGCTGGCCGCACGGCGGCGGGAGGGTGGCTGGGTGCGGCTTTCTCCCGACCGGCGCCGCGGCCCGCGGTCAGCAGGGTCGGTCGGTTTCCGCGGATTCTGTCATGGCCTCTGGGGTCGGTCAAAAATCGGCGCCGGCGGCGCCCGATCGGGTTGCCGCGGGTGGTGGCTCGTTCAGCACCGCCGTGCGCACCATGTTCGACGCCCTGGCGCCGCGCTACGACAGCTTCAACCACTGGGCCAGTCTGGGGCTCGACTACGGCTGGCGCCGCGCCGCGGTCCGCTCGCTGGCGTTATCCGACCAGGCGGCCGTTCTCGACGTCGCTACGGGCACCGGCGACCTGGCCTTCGCGGCCGCCCGGCGGGCCGGCCGAACGATCGGCTGCGACTTCGCCGTCGAGATGGTCCGGCGGGCTCGCGACAAGGCAGGCTCGAAGCCACAGGCGCGATTCCAGGTGGCGCGGGCCGAGCGGCTGCCCTACGCGAGCCGTGCCTTCGCGGGCGTGACCTCGGCGTTCGCGATGCGCAACGTCAAGCCGATGCTCGCCGAGGTGCTCGCCGAGGCGTTCCGGGTGCTGGCGCCCGGCGGCCGCGTCGCCATCCTCGAGTTCAGCCGTCCGCGCCGAGCGCCGGTGCGCTGGGCCCACGGCCTGTACACGCGCGCCGTCATGCCGCGCGTCGGGCGCCTGCTGACCGGCAGCTCCGAGCCCTTCGACTACCTCTATCGGAGCATCCAGGAGTGGGACACGCCCGAGCAGTTCGCCGCCCGCCTGCGCGCCGCCGGCTTCGACGATGTCGACTACCGGCTCATGTCCTTCGGGACCGTCGCCCTGCACACGGCGCGCAAGCCCGATTGACCGTCTTCGGCCGCCCCTCGTTGAGGGACGGGACGACGGCGGGGGCTCTCACGGGTGGATCGATGCGCCAAGCAGAGGGTGGGCGGGAAGCCGTCCGTCAGCGCTTCGGAAAGGGCGCGCGGGCCAGCAGCGGGGATTCGGTCTCGACGCTGTGGCCCGGGTCGGCGACGATCGTGACCGGCAGACGGACCGACGTCTCGGTCGGCGCGAAGCAGGCCTGATCGTTGCAAGCCTGGTAGTCGAGCACGATCTCCAGCTCGCGGTCGCCGGTGGCCGCGGTTTCGGCGACGGCCAGCAGCAGGCCGACGACGAAGGTGCCCTCGTAGACCAGGAAGGGCTTCTCGTCGTAGGGAAACTTGCGGCTCTCGGCCTCGGGATAATAGGCTTCGATCACGCGGACCCCGTCGACGCCGGCCACCGACACCTCCACCGGGATCAGCCAGTCGTAGGTCGGCGGGTTGGCGTTCACGTGCATGCCCGCCGCGATCTCGACCTCGACCGCCATCCGCACGGTTCGGTCGCGGGCGATCGGCGCCCGCTCGGTCGCCGTCTCGCTGATCCTCGCCCGCGGCGTCGAGCGCAGAAGCTGCCCCTCGGCACCGCCCGGCAGGAAGGCGGCGGCAACGGCAGCCAGGGCGACCAGCACGGCGAGGCGATTCGAAATTCGGTAGCTCATCAGCCTAGTCTACCAGCCGGAGATGGCCTCCTGGCGCCCCTCGAGACTATGGAAGGTACAGGCGGTAGCTTGGCCGACGACCGCCCGGCCATTGCCGGGAGCTGAGGACTTGGTCGCCGAGGCTGCCCGGTCAGCTCCGGAGGATGCGGACATGTCGCCGAGGATGCCCGGCCATCGCCGGAAGATGCGGACCTGGTCGCCGACGATGCCCGGCCATCGCCGGCGGCGCTATTGGGCCCAGATGTCGCCGACGGTGAAGCCCTCGGGGAAGGGGTCGTCGGGATCCAGGACGTATTGGGCGAAGCCGGTGATCCAGGCGGTACCGGCGATGGTTGGGACCACGGCGGGGGTGCCGGCGACCTCGGTCTCGCGGAGCAGGCGGCCGGTGAACGTGGTGCCGAGGATGCCCTCGTGGACGAAGTCTTCGTCGAGGCCAAGTTCTCCCTTCGCCCACAGGGCCGCCATCTTGGCGCAAGTGCCCGTGCCGCAGGGCGAGCGGTCCAGGACGCCCGTCCAGGTCGAGGGCCGCTCCCAGTCGAGCTTGCCGGTCGAGACGATCACCGTGTTCTTGCGGTGCGCCGCCGGGTGGGTCGGCGGCGCCGAGAGCTGAGCGATCGTGACCCCGCGGATCTCGGGGTTCTCGGGGTGCACCGGGGTGGCGAGCTGTTCTTGTGTCGCCGCCTTGACCATCTCGCCGAGGCGCACCGCGTCGGCCGCCTGGTCGGGGGTTAGCTGCAGGCCGAGCTGGTCGGCGTCGGCGATGGCGTAGAACATCCCGCCCCAGGCGACATCGACGGTGATTGCGCCGAGCTCGGGGACCTCAACCACCGCGTCGAGGTGAACGGCGAACGCCGGCACGTTCTCGAAGGTGACCCGCCTGACCTTGCCGTCTTCGACGTCGGCCCGGACGCGAATCAATCCGGCCGGGGCCTCGAGCACCAGCTCGGTGACCGGCTCGCGGCTGGCGACCATGCCGGTCTCGATCAGCACCGTGGCGACCGCGATCGTGTTGGTGCCCGACATCGCCGGGTACTCGACCTGCTCCATGATCACGTAGCCGGCGTCGGCCTCCGGTCGAGTCGGCGGCAGCACCAGGTTGCAGTTCGCCGCCGGGTAGCCGCGCGGCTCGCGAAGCATGCGCAGGCGCAGGTCGTCGGCCTCGCGGGCCAGCCACTGCATCTTCTCGAACATCGAGGCGCCGGGCACGTCGAGGACGCCGCCGACGATGACCCTGCCGGGCTCGCCGCAAACGTGGGTGTCGACCGCGTGGATCATCCGCGAGATGCGCATGTCGGTTCCGGGACTCCAGCGGGCCTCGTGCAGCTACGATCGGGCCGGACCGCGAAGGGTTGGAGTGGCTAGGCGAGCCCGCGGCGCCGCGCTATCCGGCTTCGGCCGCGCGCTTGGCGTTCAGCTCCTCGATGACTTTCTGGGCGACGTGGGTGGGGACGTCGTCGTAGCGGGAGAACTCCATCGTGTAGGTGCCGCGGCCGCCGGTCAGCGAGTTGAGGTCCGGGGCGTAGGTGAGCACCTCGGCGAGGGGTACCTGCGCCTTGATGATCTGCTGGTCGCCCAGCGGCTCCACGCCCTGCACCCGTCCCCGGCGGCTGTTGAGGTCGCCCATCACGTCGCCCATGCAGTCGTCGGGGACGGTGATCTCGATGTCCATCACCGGTTCCAGCAAGACCGGCCTCGCCTGCGGAGCCGCTTCCTTGAACGCCAGCGAGCCGGCGATCTTGAAGGCGATCTCCGAGGAGTCGACGGCGTGGTACTTGCCGTCGAGCAGGCTGCACTTGAAATCGACGAGCGGGTATCCGGCGAGCACGCCGCGCTGCGCCGCGTCGATGACGCCCTTCTCGACGGCCGGGCGAAAGTTATGCGGGATCGAGCCCCCGAAGATCTTGTCCTCGAACTCGAAGCCGGCGCCGGACGGCTGCGGCGACAGCTCGATGACGCAGACGCCGAACTGGCCGCGCCCGCCGCTCTGCTTCTTGTGGCGCCCCTCGGCCCGGGCGGTGCCGCGCAGCGTTTCCCGGTAGGGCACGGTCGGCGGGTGCAAGGTCGTGTGGACGCCGAAGCGCTTCTCGAGCTTGGCGATGGTGACCTCGACGTGGAGCTGGCCGAGGCCCGACACCAGCAGCTCGTGGGTCTGGGCGTCGCGATCGACGTGGATCGTCGGGTCTTCCTCGACGAGGCGGGCCAGCGCCTGGCTGATCTTTTCCTCGTCCGCCTGGCTCTTGGGCTCGACGGCGAACGAGATGGCGGGCTTGGGGAACTCCACCGGCTCGATGATCACCGGCAGCGACTTGTCGCACAGGGTGTCGCCGGTGTGAATGTCCTTGAGCTTGGCGACCGCGCACAGCTGCCCGGCGATCACCTCGGGGGTCGGCTCGTAGTGCTTGCCCTGGACCAGCGCCAGGTTGGAGAGCTTCTCCATGGCGCCGCTGCGGGGGTTGAGCATCGAGGCGTCGGCTTTGGCGGTGCCCGAGAACACCTTCATCAGCGAGATGCGGCCGGAGTAGGGGTCGGCGACGGTCTTGAAGACGAGGGCGGCGAACGGCGCCGAGGCATCGATCTCGATCTTGACTTCGCTGCCGTCCTTGGGGCTCTTACCGGTGATCCCGCCGCGCTCCGCCGGCGAGACCATGTAGCTGACGATGGTGTGCAGGACGCGGTCGGTTCCCAGCCCGTGCAGCGCCGAGCAGCAAAGGACCGGAAAGAGCAGCCGCCGGCGCACGGCGTCGCGGATTCCCTTGACCAGCTGCTCGGCCGTCAGGTCGCCCGCCTCGAAGAAGACCTCCATCAGCTCTTCGTCGCCCTCGGCGACCATCTCGACGAGCGCCTCGCGCTGGCTCTCGGCGCTCGCCCGCAGCTCGTCGGGTATCTCCCCGGCGGCGCCCTTGCCGTCGCCGTCACGCTCGTAGGTGAAGGCCTTCATCTCGACGAGGTCGACGACGCCCTCGAAGCCGTGCTCGGCGCCGATCGGCATCTGCAGCGCCACGGCCTCGCGGCCGAAGCGGCCCTGGATCCCCGCCAGCGCCCGCTCGAACGAAGCGTTCTCGCGGTCGAGCCGGTTGACGACGAAGAAGCCGGGGGTCTCGTACTCGCGGGCGTATTGCCAGACCTTGTCGGTCATCACCTGGGGCCCGGAAAGGGCGTCGATGAGCAGCGCGACGCTGTCGGCGACGCGCACCGACGCCTTGGTATCCGGACGGAAGACGCTGTAGCCGGGGGTGTCGATGAAGGTGACGAGCTTGCCCTTCCAGTTGCAGTGGGCCAGGGCGGCCTGGATCGAGATCTGGCGGGCGATCTCTTCGGGATCGTAGTCGGTCGTCGCGCTGCCCTGGTCGACCAGTCCCATCCGGCTCACCGCGCCGGAGGTGTACAAGCAGGCGGACACCAGCGTCGTTTTTCCGGTATCGCCATGTCCGACCACGGCGACGTTGCGCAGGTCGGCAGTCGTGAGGTTTGCCATGGCCTCCCTTTTTCGCTCTTCAGAACCGCGGATGCAGCGGACGCAGCGGTACGCTCCACGCAGGATTGTGGGGGCTCGGAGGCGCGGGCCGCGATCCCCGAGACCGCCGACGAAAGCGACAGGGCCGGCAGTCTATCACGCTTGATCGCGGGCGCGTCGCAAGGCGACCAGCAGGTACTCGAGGTCTTCCGGCAGGGGGGCGACGACCTCAACCCGCTCGCCGCCGGTCGGGTGTCGGAAGCGGAGAGCGCCGGCATGGAGGGCCGGGCGGTCGAGGCCCTTGATGGATTCGCGGAGGCGGGGGTCGGCGATCCCCCGCCAGCGGGCGCCGGCGTACTTGGCGTCGCCTAGGCAGGGGTGCTGGATGGCGGCGAGGTGGGCGCGGATCTGGTGTGTCCGTCCGGTCCGCGGCAAGACGCGGAGCAGCGCGAAGTCGCCGAGGTCCTCGTCGCGAACCCAGCGGGTCTGCGCGGCTCGCGGACGATCGGTGCGCCCCGAGATCTTGGTGCGGTCCTTGCGGTCGCGGCCGAGCGGCAGGTCGATGGCCCCTTCGGCCGCCGCCGGGCAGCCGTACACGATCGCCAGGTACTCTTTCTCGATCGTGCGGACCTTGAACTGGCGTGCCAGGGCGCGGTGCGCCGCGTCGGTGCGGGCGATGACCAGCACCCCCGAGGTCCCCTTGTCGAGCCGGTGAACGATGCCCGGCCGGTCGTCGCCGCCCACCCGCGACAGCCCGTCGCCGTAGCGGTGCAGCAGCGCGTTGACCAGCGTGGCGCCGTGACTGCCGGCGCCGGGGTGCACCACCAGTCCGGCGGGCTTGTCGACGACCACGACTTCGTCGTCCTCGTAGAGAACGTCGAGAGGGATTGCCTGGGGGCGCGGGCCCTGGTCGCCCGCCGCCGCGGGCAGGCGCAAGCAAAGGACCTGGCCGGCTTCGACGGCAAGGCTGGACTTGCCGGCGTGCCGGCCGTCGATCTCGACCTCGCCGGCGGCGACGAGGCGCTGGATCCTGGCCCGCGACAGCTCCCCGAACAGCGCCGCCAGGGCCCGGTCGAGGCGTTGTCCGGCGAGGTCCTCGGGGACCGTCGCTTCGAGCCGGCGGGGGGGCGAGTCGGGCGAGGTAGCCGCCAGGCGGCGTTTTTTCGGGCCGCGAGGCGGAGCGGCGGCCGTCACGCCGGACTTTCGTCCGGCTCCATCGGTTCTTGTCGGGTCTTGAGCCGGGCGAGCATCCCCAGGGCGATGACCGCGCCGATGATCGCGATGAACTGCGAGGTCGAGAGGGCGCCGTCGAACATGAAGCCGCGCGGATCGGCGCGCAGGAACTCGTGGAAGAACCGCAAGACCGCGTAGGCGAGCACGTAGGTCCAGAAGATCTGGCCGTCGAACTGCTTGCGCCCGAAAAACCAGATCAGGAAGGCGCCGAGCAGGAGGTTGGTGGTCGCTTCGTAGAGCTGCGTCGGGTGCAGCGGAATGTTGAGCGGCACGCCGACCAGCGTGCCGCTGTAGGTGTCGGTGAAGGTCACGCCCCACGGCAGGTCGGTGGCGATGCCGTAGCAGCAGCCGGCGGCGAAGCACCCGAGCCTGCCGATGCCGTGGCCGATCGCCGCCGCCGGCGCCGCGACGTCGGCGAGCTTCCAGAGATCCATGTCGTGCCGGCGCGCGTACCAGATCGCCGCCAGGACGGCGGCGAAAAAGCCCCCGTAGAACACGCCGCCCGCCTGCAGCAGGCTCAATCCCATGCGCGACAGCGCGCCGATGTACGCGGCGGCGCCGCCGATGTAGGGGTCGAGCCCCAGGCCGATGGGGCCGCCGCCCTCGGCGACCAGCGTCCGGAACTGGCGGGAGTAGATCTCCCAATCGACGATCAGCAACAGCACCTTGGCCCCGACCAGGGCGGCCAGGATGATGTAGACGCCGATATCGATGACCATGTCCGGCTCGATCCCCTCGCGCCGTGCCAGCCGCCGAGCGATGACGATGGCGACCAGGAACGCGGCGACCAGCAGCACCCCGTAGGTGTGGATCGTGATCGGTCCCACGAAGGGGAGCGGGAGCTCGAACAGGGTTGGAAACATCGCGGGTGCCCTCTGGCGGCGAGCGCCGGCTAGCTCAGACGCGCCGCGTCCTCGGCTGCCGACTCCTCGGCGCTGCTGCGCTCGTGGGTGGAGAGGTTGGCCAGGCGGCGGCTCGCCGATTCCGACAATGCCGCCCCGGCCGGGTCGTCGGCTTCACCGTGCCTCGCCATGGCGATGAACAAGGTCAGCGCACCGACCGTGATCGCCGCGTCGGCGACGTTGAACGACGGCCAGTGGTAATTGCCCCAGTGGACGTCGATGAAATCGACCACGTAGTGGAGCCGCAGGCGGTCGGCGAGGTTGCCGACGGCGCCTCCGAGGATGAGGCCGAAGGCGGCGACGATCCGGGGCTCGTGCCAACCTTCGCGGGCATAGGCCCAGATGAGGCCGACCGCGAGCACGGATACGACGATCAGGGCGACGCGCAGGGGCCCCGGCGGTGCGTCGGCAAACAACCCGAAGGCGGCGCCGTTGTTGTGCACGCGAGTCAGCGCCAGGAGGCCGTCGACCACCGGTAACCGGGCATTGAACGGGATCCAGGCGGTGACCATCGCCTTGGTGACCTGGTCGGCGACCAGGACGCCGAAAGCGATCAGCAACACCATGGTGCGGTCGCGCATGGTTCGTGTTCTTCCCCCCACCTGTTGTTCGCCCGGATGCTACGGGATCGGCATCAGTACGACGCGATACTGGGTCGCCGTTTGGGCGCTGGCGAACGCCACGCTGCTGGTTTGCTCGACCGACACGCGGTCCATTTGCGGCAGCATGAGGTCGGCGCTGTCGCGGGCGACCACCTCGCCGGCGGCGTTGAGAAGCTCGACCGTGACGCGCACGTTCAGATCGCGGCTGCTCGGGTTGTCGATCGTCGCCGACCAGCGATAGTTGGCGGTCTGGCCGGACTTGCCGGTCCACGCGAAGCTACGGTTTTGGACGCTGACCTCGAGCTGGGCGAGGGCCTCGGTCGTGGCCAGGGCGGCCACCGCCAGCACCAGAATCAGCGTGAAGATCGGGCGAGCTCTCATCGTGTCCTCCTATCCTATTACTGTAGCGTGTTTTCGAGCGGATCCAAGGCGACGACCCGCACGCCTTGCCCCTGGGTGGCGATCAGCGCCAGGCCGGGGGCTTCGGCAGAGACCCGCAATGTCCACGCCCGGGCCAGCCCCGGGTCGGAATCGAGGATCAACCAGTGGCGGCCGCCATCGTGGCCGCGATACAAGGCACCGCCGAAATCCAGCGCCAGCACCTGATCCGGATGGCTCGGATCGATGGCAACGGCTCGCAGGTCGGCCGCCGGCCAGGGAAGCTGGAGCTTGCGCCAGCCGTTGCCGCCGTCATCGCTTCGGAACACGTCGGGGCCGGCGACGGCGTACGCTCGGCCGCTGCGGGCTTCGTCGAGCGCCACCGCGGTGACCACCGCGGGCAGGCCGTGAGTCGATGAGCTGACGACCGCGGCGTCGCTGTCCATCGGCCGCAGATCGCCCGAGATCGCCTGGCCGGAGCCGACGGCGAGGAAGCGGCTGCCGTTGACCGCCAGGGAGCTGATCGCGCCTCCTTCCCAGAGCGGCGTCCAGATTCGCACGGCGCCGGCGCCGAAGGGGCGCGCCGCTTCGTCGGTGGCGCCGAGCTCATGCGGTTGGGCGACGTACAGGCCGATGCTGGTGGCGGCGAGCACCTCGCCGCCCGCCGCGTGGGCGATCTGCAGGTCGTTGATGGCGCCGGGGGGGCGATCAACGGGCGTCCAGCGGCCTCCGGGAATGACGCTGTACCAACCCCGCTCGGCGACCACGAGGACGCGGTTGATCGGCTGGACCTGGGCGCGGATCAGCGACACGCGTCCCAGCGGCGGGCCGAAGCCGAGCTCCGACCAGGTCGTGCCGAGGTCGGTCGAGTAGAAGACCTTGTCGATCGTGGTTCCTTCGGAGCGGGCCGCGAACATCACCCGGGGCGCCCCGGGAAGGACGTCGAAGGCGACGACGCGGCTGGCGTCGAGGCCCGTGTTGTGCTCCGCGAACCGCAAGCCGTCGCGGCTCACCAGGACGCCGCGCTCCTCGGTGCCAACGTACACGGGGAGGCCGAAGGGCGATACCTGAATCGAGCTCACCGCAATCCCGCTGAGCACGATGCGCCAGCTCTTGCCGGTGTCGTCGGAGCGATAGAGGGCGCCGCGGGTACCGGCGTACAGGACTTCCGGGTTGGCGGGGTCGTGGGCGACGATGTGGACGCGGTTGTGGTCCTCGGCGAGCCCCTGGCGCAGCTCTACCCAGGCGTCGCCGCCGTTGCCGGAGACGTAGATGAAGTTGCAAGTACCGACCAGCAGCGCGTCCGGGTCGCGAGGATCGATGGTGACCGAGAAGACGTCGCGGTCGATCGCCATGCCGTTGTGGATGCGGTGCCAGCTCTCGCCGCCGTCGAGGGTCCGGTAGGCCTGGCGCCAGGTGCCGGCGTAGACGCGGTCGGGATCACGGGGGTCGACCGCCAGCGATTCGACGAACTCGAACGGCTTGCGGCCGTCGCCGACCGAGATCCAGCTATCGCCACCGTCGTCGCTCCGCCAGATGCCACCGAGCCCGCCGACGTAGACGGTGTCGGGATGCGAGGGCGAGATCGCCATGGCGCGGAGCGACGGTGCTCCAGGGACTGGCAGAGTCGCCCACGAGGCGCCGCCGTCCACAGACCTGATCAACCCGCCGCTGCCGTTGCCACGGTAGTAAGCCGCGAAAACCGTGTCGTCGTCAGAAGGATGTACCGCCAGGTTGTCGATCACCGCGTCGGCGGGCAGATCCACGTAGGAGAGCGTCCACGACTGAGCGGCGTCCTCGGAGTGGTACAGGTGCCCGTCGAGGGTTCCCAGATAGAGGCGCTCGGCGTCGCCGGATGCCAGCACCAGCGAGCGCACCTCGCCCCCGGGTGGCCCCAGGCTGGTGCCCACCTTGGCGGCGAGCCAGGCGCGGGCGACCTCGAGGTTGCCGAGATCCGCCGCCTGTCCGCCGCCCGCGGGCCGCGGGACGGCTGCGGCGCCCAACATCAGCGCCGCAGCCGTGACCGCCGGAATGCTCCGGAGCGACCGCAGGCTCATCGACGGTTACTGCGCCGGGATCGTTACCACCACGACGATGCGGCGGTTTTGCAGGCGGCCTTCGGCGGTGGTGTTGTCGCCGACCGGCTGGCTCGAGCCTGCCGAGGCCGTCTGGATGCGCGACGTCGCGATCCCGTGGGTGTCGACCAGGTAGGCGCGGGCGTTGTCGGCGCGCTCCTGGGCCATTCGGTCGTTGACGTCGGCGGCTCCGACGGAATCGCTATGGCCGGTGATGACCGCGGTAGCGCTCGGGTTCTGCCGCAGCTGCAGGGCGACATCGTCGAGGATGGCCTTGCAGCGGTTGTCGATGCGCGTGTTGCCCGAGGGGAACTCGGCGCAGGCGGACGTGATCACCCTGGGCTGCGCCGGCGGCGGGGCGGCCTCGACCGTGATGGTCAGCGAGCAATCGGCGACGCCGCCGAAGCCGTCGGTGGCGCGGACGTTGATCGGGCCGCTGCCGGGGCGGACGCCCTGGCTGCTCCAGGTGACCGTCTCTCCCTCGCGCGGATCGAGCGAGCCCGCCTGGGTGTTCCAGCTCACCGTCACAGTGTCGCCGTCGGGATCGTTGACGGTCGCGAAGAGGCGCACGCTCTCACCCTCGCGCACGGTGGTGCGCTCGGCGCGGCAGGTCAACGTCGGGGGGCGGTTTACCGGCGGCAGGTCCATCGGCCCGGCGCCGGTGAAGATGATCGGCTCGGCCTGGCGGCGGCTGTAGGAGAGCTTCGCCTGCCAGGCGCTCTTGTGATGCAGCTCCAGATCCCCGAGCCCGTCGGGGACCTTGAAGTTCAAGTTGTGGACGTAGACGCCGTCGAAGGCGACGCCGTTCTCGTGCGAGAGGCGGAAGCCGCCGTGGAAGTACACGGGGTCGTGCCCGGCGACGACGGGGGCGCCAAGCAGCGTCGGCGGATCCGGGTCTTCGACGATCGCGCCGGTGAGCTCGAAGATCGCCGAGACCCAGCTGCGGCTCGGGACCTGCAGGCCGATGCCGTACTCGAGCTTGTTGCCGACCGCGATCTCGTCCGGCGACGAGCGGAAGACGCCGCCGACGTAGCCGGTGATCCCGACCTTCTCGGCGGCTTCGGCGCTGCCGACGAGACCGACCGTGGCGTCGACCTTGCCGGTGCCGATCCCGTCGTCGGTATCGGAGGTGGGAAGCTTGATCTGGCCGAGAATCGCCACGCCGCTCATCGATTCCGGGTCGCCGAAAAAGCGGTACTTGGCGCCGAGGTTCAAATCGCCGATGCCCGTCCGCCAGCGCTCGGTGGCGAACGGATGATCGTCGAGGCGCGGCGCGGTGCTGAAGGGGACACCCTGCGCCCGTTGTACCTCGTAGACGCGGTGGATGCCGACGCGGGGCGTGAAGACGCCGAACACCTCGAGGTTCTCGAGCGCGCCGAAGGCGAAGCCTCCCCCGATGCCCGAGGTTTCGACGCTCGAATCGCCCGGCTGATAGGAGGCCGTCGCGAAGTGCGCGGCGATGGAGAACTCGCCCTCGCCGAGGACGGCTGAGGTCGGCACCGAGAAGAGCCCCGTCGTGCCTCTGTTCGAGGGATCCTTGTGGGCGGCCTCCTGAGCGCGAACGGCTGGTGCGGCGATCAGCAGCATGACCACGATGATCACGGCAGCGATGATTCGTGATTTCACGGAAAAACTCCTTACTCGACGGACTTGGGTTGGCTGGTCGACATCTGGTTCCCGAGGGTTGGATCCGTACCCGTGGGGCCGATCCTATGATTAGAAGAATATGGGTCCGCTGCCGCCATCTCAAGGTTTCCGCCGCCGGTTTCGGGTGGCGGCCGGACGATTTTTCGGCAGCCAGTCGGCTTCGCCGACAAGCCAATCGCCGCGCCTTCCGCCGTCCTGACTTCCCTCGGAGTCGATGGTACTGTGGGCGTTGATTGGCGCCCCTCCGCCGCGCCCCCGGGAACGGCGCCCGGCGCCGATGAAAGGTTCCCTTCCGTCGTGATACCGCCCCCCGCTTGCACTTCGCCAGGACGAGCCCCTGCCTTGCGGGCTCGCCGGCAAACCGAACGGAGTCGAATCATGTTCCGACGACGCCCGCACCTGGAGCAGAGAACGGGACGGCGGCCGGCGCTGGCGGCCGCGTGCCTCGCGGTGCTGACGGCCACCGGGTTCGCCGCTCCGGCCGCGCCGCAACAGGATGCGCCATTGCGCTTGAGCCTCGCTGACGCTCTCCGGCTCGCCCTCGAGCAGAACCTCGACATCGCGGTCATCGATTACGACCGCCGCATCGCCCGCGAGCGGATCGTCACCGAGCTGGGGGCCTTCGACCCGGTGATCGGGGTCGGGACACCGGGGGCGACGGCGATGGTCGGTTCCCCCGGGGGCGGCTTCGGGCAGGCGGCTCCCGCCGCCGGTGGTATCGGTTACTCGTCCTCGGAAACGCCTTCGACCTCGGCCCTCGCGGGAGCCGACGTCAGCAGGGCCGCTGCCTTCGCCACCCGGGCCCAGGTCAGGCAACGATTCGACTTCGGTCTCAGCTACGAGGCTGCCTACGACGTCGGCCGCTCGACAACCAACAGCACGTTCACCAGCTTGGACCCCTCGTGGAGCAACAACCTGGGGTTCGCCGTCAGCCAGTCGCTGCTGCGTGGTCGCGGCAAGGAAGCGTCGGGCTCCCAGCTGCTGCTGGCGCAGCGAAACCGCACGGTCAGCGAGGAGAACTTTCGCGCCCAGGTCAACGGCATCCTCTTTGACGTGGTCAACGCCTACTGGGAGCTGGTGTTCGCGGAGCGCAACATGCAGGTCGCCGAGAGCTCGTCGCAGCTCGCCCAGGAGCAGCTCGGTCGCACTCGGGACCAGGTCGAGGTGGGCATGCTGGCACCGGTCGAGGAAACCCAGGCGCAGGTGGCGGTGGCCCAGCGGCGCAACGATCTGATCCTCGCCCGCAACGCCAGCGCCAACGCCGCCGACACGCTCCGCGCCCTGCTCGAGGCGGAATCGCTGCCGGGGGGATGGGAGACCGAGCTGGTGGTCACCGAGGACCCGGCGGTCACCCCGCGGCCGGCGGACGTCGACGCGGCGCTGCAGGCGGCGCTGGCCAACCGGCCGGAGGTCGTGGCGGCGGAGGCCACGATCGCCGCCAACCGGGTGCAGGTCGACAAGGCCCGCAGCGACCTGCTGCCGGCGCTCGACCTGGTCGGCAGCCTGCTCTATCAGGGGATCGGCGGCGACCGGCTGGTTCGCGGGGCCTTTCCGGATACCCGGATCATAGAGGTGATCCCGGGAGGTTACGGCGACGCCTTGAGCCAGCTGTTCGGCCTGGGCTTCGGCACCTGGCGGATCGGGTTCAACTTCAGCATGCCGATCGGCAACCATGCCGCCGAGGGAAACTTCGCCCAGGCGACGCTGGCGGAGGACCAGGCCCGCGCCGAGCTGCAGCGGATTCGGCAGCAGACGATCCTCGAGGTGCGCCAGGCAGCCCGCTCCGTCGACGATGCGGGCGAGTTG
>DASWHK010000238.1:0-4834 GCA_036398215.1 Acidobacteriota bacterium
TTCGGCGTCGAGCTGCCGCAGATTCGCCCGTACGGCCGCCTTCAGCTCGTCGAGGTTGGCGCGCGCGGCGGCGGAGAGGCCGACGGCGTCGAGGTTCTCGAGCGCCGCTTGCCAGCTCAGATCGAACCGCGTCAGCCGGGCGGTGCGGTTCGGCGACAGCGGTACCTCGAGGTTGGCTTCCGCGGTGTCGCCGCGTCCGCCGCGACCAGCTCGTCCGCCGCGCTGTTCGCCCGCATAGTTGCCGCTCAAGGTCTGGCGGTCGAGCGCGTAGCGGCTCACGATGAAGCGCATCTCGCTCGGCGGCGGCGTCAGCAGCGGCCGCAGGTCGGCCGGCACGCCTTGCGCCTGCGCCGTCGCCGGTAATGAACCGTCCGTGCCGCCGCTCCGCTCCATGCCCGCGCCGGCCCACAGCGGCCCGGCGCACACCAGCAGCGCACATCCGAAAACGAAGCTCCTGAGACGGCTCGTCATCGTCGACTCCTCGGTTGGGTGGAGCGCAACGAAGTGAGGATTGCGCCCTTGGCGGCCGAATGTGGCACTTATTCTTGCGCGAGCCCTTAGCCTTCCAGCCTGGCGTCCATCGTGATCTCGGCGTTGAGCACCTTGGACACCGGGCAGCCCGTCTTGGCGTTGTTCGCGGCGGTCGCGAAGGCCTGTCGATCGGCGCCCGGCACCTTGGCAACCACCTGCAGGTGGACGGATGTTATCGTGAAGCCACCCGCCGCCTTCTCCAGTCGCACGGAGGCGGTGGTCTCGATGCTCTCCGCCGTCAATCCGGCCTCACCCAGCTGACCGGAAAGGGCCATCGAGAAGCAGCCCGCGTGGGCCGCGGCGATCAGCTCCTCGGGGTTGGTGCCCTTGCCGTCCTCGAAGCGGGTGCTGAAGGAGTACTGGGTGGCTTCCAGGACCCCGCTCTCGCTCGAGATCGTGCCCTTGCCGTCCTGGAGGCCCCCCTTCCAGACTGCCGACGCGCTTCGCTTCATCGTTTCCTCCTCGGTTGCGCCCTTTGCCGGCGTCCCAGGCACGACGGCCTGCTAGCCGGGGCATGCCGCCGGACGCAAGGTCCGCCCCGGAAAGCGCGGATCGTGGGTCGAATCGTTCCATACCGTAGGCCGGGTCACACGTTTCGCCAACGCCGTGCACTAGCCTTCTGTTTTTGAGACTATCTTTGAAACCACCTTTGAGACTAGAGCACCATCGAGAGCCGAGCACCATCGGGACCTCCTTTTCGGAAGCCGATGCCGGCCGATGGACGACACCCGGGAGGAACGACGTGAACGGTAACTTCCCCAAAAACGTGCTGATCGTCGCGATTGCCGTCCTGGCGCTCGCTTCCTGCAAGGGCTCTCCTTCGAACAACACCCCCACCGGGCCGGGCCCCACTCCCGTGGCGTCCGCAACGGTGACCGCGAACGCTTCCAACACCTTCTCCCCCTCGACCGTCAACCTTCTGTTGGGTGGCCAGGTGACCTTCACGAACGCCGGAGGGCTGCACAACGTCAATGCCGGTATCTTCCGCTGCTCCAACGATGATTGCACCGGGCCCGGGGGCCCGACGGAAGAGCTCTGGAGCTTCACGATGACGTTCCCCAACGCGGGGACAGTCGCCTACGTCTGCGACGAGCACGCCGGCGTCGGGATGACGGGCCAGATCATCGTCCAGTAATCCGCGCATCAGTCTCCCTTCAAGACCGGCAGCAGCGGCACGCGCAGCGCGCCGAGGACGGCAGCGAGACTCGAGATCATGCCGGCGGCCAGCACGGCCAGCAGGATCAGCCCCAGCGTGCCCCAGGGCAGCGAGAAGCCGCCGCCGGCGAAGCGGGGGGCTACCGCGATCAACGAGGCGAGGCTGCCGATCGCCGTGCCGATCAGCAGCAGGAAGGCGTTCTCGGCCAGGACCATCCGCGAGAGCAGGGCACGCCGGTAGCCGCAGGCGCGTAGCGTGGCGAGCTCGGCGCGCCGCTCGATGACGTTGCGGACCAGGACGACGCCGAGGCCGAGGGTACCGAGCAGCAGGCCGAGGCCGCCGAGCAGCTGGAAGGTCGACAGGTAGGTGTTCTGCACCACCAAGAAGCGGGCCAGCCGCTCGTCGGTCGGCTCGGCGTCGAATCCGTAGGGGGCGAGCGTCCGCTCGAGGGCCTCGCTGATCGCCTCGATGCCGCTGGCCTGCCGGACGGGTTGGCCGGTGTTCGTCACCCGGCCTGCCGTGCCGGCGCTTCCAGCGGCGCTCGTCCCCGCTCCTGCCGCGCCGGACGATCCGCCGCCAGCAGTCGAATCGCCGGCCCCGGCAGCGTCGATCAGAAACGTCGAGTAACCGCTCTGGCCGGGGAAGTTGGCGAGCAGGTTCGCCTCGGAGATGACCAGCTCGGAGCGCAGGACGCTCTCGGCGAAGGTGCCGACGATGCGAAGCTGCAAGGGCTCGCCGCGCTCGTTCTCGATCGTCAGGTCGTCGCCGAGCCCGAGGTGGAGGATCCACTGCACCGAGTTGGCGTCGCCGATGGCGGGGACGACGCCGGGCCCGAGGTCCTGGTAGAGCAGCGTCCAGGGGTTGGCGGGATCGTACGCCTGCCCGGCCTGGCCGGTCACGGGGTCCGACACGCTTGGCGGCGGCACCGTCTTGGCGAAGCGGAAGCCGCCGCGGGCGATGAGCTCGTCGGAGGCGCCGACCAGGCGCGGTCGCTGCGGGCGGTAGAGGTTCAGGCAGCTCGCGTCGTCCCCGGCAACCGCGCGCAGCGCGTAGATCTCGGTAATGCTCGCCGCCAGCAGCGCCTCGTCTCCGTCGGAGAAGCCGAGCTCGAAGCGGCCGTCCGGCGAGTCGAGGTCGTGGTGGATGGGGATCTCGGAGGTGGCCATGAGGGCGAAGCCGCCGGTGCCCGAGCTCTTCGATTGGGCCTCGATTCTCGGGTCGCGGTAGTTGGCGGCGACGGTGACGATCACGAACGTGGCGAAGGCGACCAGGGCCACGCTGAGGATGCTGCGCCCCGGGCTCCAGGCGCTGTTGCGTGCCGCCATCGCGACCACCGCCGAGCCGCGGCCGCCGAGCCGGCCCCGCGCCGTGCGACACCAATCGGCGAAGCCGGCGAGGCCGGCGACCAGCAGCGGGAAGCCGATCGTCCCGAAGACCATCGGGTCCATCGTCGCCCCGCTGGCCACCGCCCAGGCGAGCATCAGCAGGGCGAAGGCGGCGCTGCCCAGCGCCAGGGTCCGGCGCCAGCGGCGGGCGTCGCGGGCGCCGACCGAGGAGCGGAAGATCGAGCCTCTCAACAGCGAGGTGGCCGGCACCTTCCCCAGCCGCCGCACCGTGAACCAGATGGCGGCGAGGACGACGGCCATCGAGATCAACCAGCCCATCGCCAGGCTCCCCGGCGTGACGTGCAGCGACAGCATGGAGGTGCCGACCGCCGGCAGCCACAGCGTCCGCAGGCCGAGCATCATCAGGGCGGCGTAGCCGATGCCGGCGGCGAGGCCGAGCAGCGCCCCGGCGGCGGCGACGGCGCCGCCCTCGGCGAGCATCTGCCGGCGCACGCGCTTGACCGGGTAGCCGACCGCCAGCCGCAGGCCGATCTCGCCGGCGCGGGTCTCGACGCCGAGGCTGAAGAGCAATCCGACCAGCAGCGCCGCCGAGACGATGATGAAAAAGCTGAAGCCGATGAACAGGCCGGAGAAGTCGGTGGCCCCGGTGGCGGCCTCGAGCCCCTCGGCCTTCACCGCGAGGAAGCGCATGCCGAACTGCGGCAGGTTGAGGCGGCGCAGCAGGGCGTCGGAGAAGGAGCTCACGAACGCCTGCTGCGTCGGCGTGAGCGTCGCCTCGGCGGGGCCCGGCGCGGCGGCGTCCGCCTGGCCGGTCACCGGGGTGGCGGTGGCGGGGCGCGACGCCTCGTTCGCGTCCGCCGCAGCCGCCGGGATCAAGCGGATCGACGTGACACTGCCGTAGCGGGTCGCCCACAGCTCGGCGGCGGTTTCGGCGCCGACGAACGCCTTCGGGGTGGCGCCGTGCTCGTCCCAGTAGCGCTCGTCCTCGGGGCGGACGAGGGCGAGGTCGACCGGGAAGGGCGGGTCCCAGTCGGCGATGTTGTCGGTGTCCTCGATGCCCGGGTAATCGGGGGTCAGGCGCCGGTCGGCGGCCAGGCCTTGCATCGACACGACCCCGGCGACGGTGAACTCATGCGCCTCGACAACGAGCTGCTCGTAGGGACCGACGACGTAGTACTCCATCGTCAGGGCGTCTCCGGGAGCGGCGCCCAGATCGCCAGCCGCCCATTCGTTGAGCAGGATCTCGGCTCCGCTTGGGAGTGGGGCCGGCTGGCCGGAGAGCAGCGCCAGCGGCGCCAAGTCGGCGGGGTCGCCGCCCAGGGCGGTGACCGTCGAGTAGGGCAGGATGCGCTCGCCGACCGCCATTGTGGTGGCCAGGTAGGTGGTGATCGGGACGCTGCGGGCGCCGATCTCCTCCGCCGCGGCCTCGATCGCGATGACCGTCTCCGGGCGCAGCACGTACTCGCTGCTCTCGATCAGCAGGGCGCCGTCGTGCCACTCGACCCGCAGGCCGAGATCGCCGAGCTCCAGGACCTCGCGCAACAGGCCCTGTGCCGGCGGCGCCTCGGCGGCAACGCCGGTGCCGACAGCCTCCGGCGCGCTCGCCGGCGAGGCCACGAACACCGCGTTGACCTCGCCCCGCCGCTCGATCGCGTCCTGGAGCGCGGGCAGCGCCACGTAGGCGTTGGCGGGGAAGGCCTGGTGCGGAGACAGCGAGAAGCGGCCGATGCCAGTATCCGGGATCACGGCGACGACCGTCGTGCGGATGGTCCCGAAGGCCGGCGCGTTCGCCTTGTTGCCC